>JAZQXA010000047.1:0-7558 GCA_045632605.1 Candidatus Flemingiibacterium sp.
TGCTCCCGCAGGCAACGACCTCAAGACCATCGTTTACAACGTAAACAACGATACTCTTACTGCTGAAGATCAGATCATCTCTGCTGCTTCCTGCACCACTAACTGCCTCGCTCCCATGGCTAAGGCTCTTAACGATGCATATGCAATCCAGTCCGGTATCATGACCACTGTTCATGCTTACACCGGTGACCAGATGATCCTCGACGGTCCTCACAGAAAGGGTGACCTCAGACGTGCACGCGCAGGCGCACAGAACATCGTTCCTAACTCCACCGGCGCTGCAAAGGCTATCGGCCTCGTTATTCCCGAGCTCAACGGTAAGCTCATCGGTGCTGCTCAGCGTGTTCCCACCTGCACCGGTTCCACCACCATCCTCATCGCTGTTGTTAAGGGCAAGGACGTTACCAAGGACAGCATCAACGCTGCAATGAAGGCTGCTGCAACCGAGTCCTTCGGTTACAACACTGACGAGATCGTATCTTCCGACGTTATCGGTATTCGTTACGGTTCTCTCTTCGATGCAACCCAGACCATGGTTGCAAAGATTGACGACGATACCTATCAGGTACAGGTTGTTTCCTGGTATGACAACGAAAACTCCTACACCAGCCAGATGGTTCGTACAATCAAGTACTTTGCAGAGCTTGCATAAGTTTTGATATAATATTCACAGCACATCCGTTTTTCGGGTGTGCTGTTTTATATTCTGTTGGCGAAGCCTGCCCGTATATTATTCTCTGTCAAAGGCTAATGTTGCAAAAAGGTACATACAAAAGAGCATGAGCGAGAGATTTCCGCCGCTTATAAGCAAGAGATATACCGCTGTGAGCCAAAGTATGCCGAGTGTCAGTGAGGATATAATATCAATTATCACTGCGGCATACTGCGGCATAACGGCGATAATTGCCGCCTCTGTGATACATCCGCCGTCAAGGGTTCTTATCGGGAGAAGATTTATAACTGCCAGTGATATTGAGGCGCCGGCGAAAAATAACGCTTCAAACGGTGGGGACGGCAGAGAGTAAACAATTACGGCAGAAAGAATATTTGCCGCCGCGCCTGCCGCAAAGACTGCAATATTAGCGGCGGTGCTGTGAGAGAGGCGTTTTGCACGTATTTCCGCACCGAAAAATGTGATTTCCACCTCGGAAACCTTTACGCCGAGCAGGAGCATTACTGAAAGATGCCCGAGCTCATGTATGAGTGCTGCGGAGAGCGCAAGCAGAGAAAGTAAGCTTTTATCGAGGATAATAAGCAAGCCGACAAACATTATTGTCGGCGGACTTATTTTTATTTTCGGTAGTTGCTTCATTCGGATGGCGGAGTTACAATCGGTGGAAGAAGCTCGTTTGAAGCAGCCGTATCTTTAGGAGTTTCACTCGGAACGGTGCCGGTAAAGATGCTTTCATTCCGAAGCAGGTTGGATTCGGCGAAGCTGCTGATTGCTGAATTTTGTGTACGGTCAATTTTTACAAGATCATAAAGTGATACTGCAAGCTCGCCGCTTTCCATCGTATGGATATTATAAGCAAGTATTCCGCCGGATACAGCGAACAGCGTGAGTGCGAGAATTACCGTATCGAATTTTTGGCGTTTTTTCATGGTTGTTGTCTGCCTTTCTCTATCTAAAATAGCGAGTCGTTACAGTATATGTTTAGTGTGGCGGCGGTATTCCGTCATTATTGCGGTTGACAAATCTTTTTCCGGATGGTATAATTATTAGACAGTAATTTATTTTGGAGATTATGAAATGACAGAAAGAATACGCACACCGTTTTTTGTGCGGGATAAAAGCTTTTACAGATTGGTTTTCAGCCTTGTGCTTCCGATGGCAATGCAGAATGTTATGCAGCTGCTGCTTAATCTTATGGATACGGTTATGCTCGGCTGGATTGAAGGTGGACAGACTGAAACGATAATTTCTGCTGCAAGTCTTGCCAATCAGCCGTATTTTGTATATTCACTTTTCCTTTTCGGAATGGTGTCCGGCGCATCCGTTTTGATTTCACAGTATTGGGGTAAAGACGATACGGCGACAATTAATTCAATAGCCGGTATTGCAACTGCCGGTGTGCTTATTGTCGGCGGTATATTCACGGCTGTTTGTTATATTTTCACAGATGGGATAATGAGGATATTCACGCCGGATCCGGCGGTTGTTGCTCTCGGTGTGGATTATCTCAAAATCGTTCTCGCATCTTACCTTATTGCCTCACTGACGATGATTCTTTGCGGAGTCATGCGTTCAACCGAGCAGGTTGGTGTGGCTCTTATTACAAGTACTATTGCTATATTTATCAATATCGCGCTCAACTATATCTTCATTTTCGGAAAGCTCGGCTTTGAAGCAATGGGAATCCGAGGTGCGGCGCTTGCGACTCTCATAGCAAGAACGATAGAGCTTCTTATGGTGCTTTTTTATGTAGTGTTTATCGACAAAAAGGTTAAGCTCCGTATCAGAAAAATGCTCCGAATCAAGGCTGTGATGATAAAGGATTTTATACGGTACAGTCTGCCTGTTATATTAAATGAAACCTTTTGGGGGCTTGGAATTACCTGCCATGCGGTTGTAATCGGAAATCTCGGTCCTGAAGCACATTCGGCATATGCTGTGGCGAATATAATTGAACGTGTCGGACTTATTGCTTCGCTTGGATTTGCAAATGCCGCACTCATTATTATCGGTAAAGAAATCGGAGCGGGACGTTCACATAACGCCTATCCGTATGCAAAGACGATGCTGACGCTGTCATCTATATTCGGTGCTGTTATGGCTTTGGTGGTATTCGTTGTTCGAGGAGCTGTCGTTGATATGTTTAATGTTGACGAGGCGACGAAAGCGGCGGCTCTTAATATCACGGTTGTAATGATGGCGGTTATTCTTGCGAAAAGCATTAATACGACTGGTATAGTCGGCGTTATACGCGGCGGCGGAGATACGGTTACGGCGATGATATGCGACTTTATTCCGATGTGGTTTTTTGCGATTCCGCTCGGAGCTGTGGCGGCTTATTTGATAGAGCTTCCCGTCTGGTGGGTTTACGCCTGCCTTATGAGCGATGAGGTTGTAAAAATGTTTGTAGTCACGCTGCGCTTTAAAAGTAAAAAATGGATACGAAATGTTACAAGGTAAAAAAGCTGTCCGCGAATGCGGACAGCTTTAAGCGTTATTTGATAACCTTTGCGAAAACAAGTGCCTCTATAATGATTCCGGCAGTGACATAAACCTCAATCAGAGATCCGACAAGACCAAGTATCAGACCGATGATGGCACCTAAAACCGGAATCCAACCTGTCAAAAGCCCCGCGATGCCGATGAGTAAGCCTGCCACAACGCCGATGACAACATAAATAATGATGCCGATTATAAGATTTGCAACAGTGTCAGAGTATTTGAACGAAAGTGGGAAAATTTTCTTTAGTGTATCCATTTTCAAACTCCTTTACGATAAATTATTACAGTGATATTATATCATTTTCGGGATAGGATGTCAAGTGATAGCAAAAAATGTAGAATAAAATTTTTGAAAAAGCCTTGACAAATGGGGGAATGTGTGGTATAATGCTTGAGTACAAGAAAGAAGAACTCTCCGTTCTCACCGCCTCAAATTAATGACAGCGGTTAATAAACCCGATAATATGACACAAAAAGTGTCTTTATGTCGTGCGGAGAGGATTCTTTGCACGATTTTTTTATTTTAGTTTTGGAGGTGTCCGCAATTAGCACAAAGGAACTGCAGATCAATGAAGAAATAAGGGCAAAGGAAGTCCGTATCGTTGGCGACGACGGCGAGCAGATCGGCGTTATCGCAACATCCAAGGCTCTTGAGATGGCATACGAAAGGGATCTCGACCTCGTTCTCATGGCACCGAATGCCGAGCCGCCGGTCTGCCGCATCATGGATTACGGCAAGTACCGCTTCGAGCGCGACAAACGGGAAAAAGAAGCAAAGAAAAAACAGACTACAGTCGAGGTTAAGGAAATTCAGCTTTCCTGCCGTATCGACACACACGATTTCGAAACCAAGGTTAAGCACGCTCACCGTTTTCTCGGCGACGGCAACAAGGTAAGAGTTGTTGTGAAATTCAGAGGACGCGAAATGAGCCATCAGGATCTCGGACGCGAAATGCTCGAAAAATTTGAGCAGGCTTGCGAGGGACTCGGTTCGGTTGACAAGCGCCCGACACTTGAAGGTCGCTTCATGAGCATGATAATTAACCCCATAAAGCAGCCCGCAAAGTAATTGTTTTGCCGCGAATTTAAGCTATCGGCACTGAAAACACGCGTGGGTCCGGCGCATAATAACGGACACAATACAAAAAAGGAGTAAACAAAAATGGCAAAGATAAAGACTCATAAGGCTACAGCCAAGAGATTTTCTCTCACAAAGAGCGGAAAGGTAAAGCTCAATCACACAAATCGCCGTCATAAGCTCGGCATCAAGACAGCAAAGAGAAAGAGACAGCTCAGAAAGAACGGCTATCTCAGCACCTCAATGGCACCCACCATTGCATCTCTCATCAACAAATAATTACACACAAAGCAGAATTTTTGGAGGATAATATAAAATGGCAAGAGTAAAAGGCGCGATGATGACTCGCAAGAGAAGAAATAAGATGCTCAAGCTCGCTAAGGGCTATTGGGGAGCAAAATCCAAGCACTTCAAGAAGGCTAAAGAGCAGGTAATGAAGAGCGGCAACTACGCTTTCGCCGGCAGAAAGATGAAAAAGAGAGATTTCCGTTCTCTCTGGATCACCAGAATTTCCGCACAGGCAAAGGTTTGCGGCATGAATTACTCCACTCTTATGCACGGTCTTAAGGTAGCAGGCATCGATCTTAACCGTAAGATGCTCGCTGAGATCGCAGTTTCCGATAAGGATGCGTTTGCTGCAATCGCAGAGCAGGCTAAAGCAGCTCTCGCAAAATAAGCAAAAAGATTAAAAACCGGCTCGTCCGGTTTTTTCTTTTTAAAGGAGAAGTAAATGGCTTCTTTTTCATATGATATTATAACCAGCCGCAATAATTCGCTGATCACGCGTATGGCGAAGCTTTCCGACAAAAAGTACCGCGATAAAGAGGGACTTTTCCGGCTTGACGGTGTTAAGCTCTTTTCGGAAGCGGTTTCAAGCGGAATTCAGACGGAATATATTTTTATTGCGGAGTCAAAGCGCAAAAAATTGCTCCAGGAGCTGTCGGCAGAGCTTGAAGCGGCAGCGGGGGCGGTTGTTACCGTTTCCGACGAGGTGATTGACAAGCTTACCGACGAAGCCGCACCGCAGGGGATTGTTGCTGTGGCGAAAAAGTTTTCGGCGGATGAAGCGGCTATTCCATTGACGGAGGATTTTCGCTCGATGTATCTTTCGTCGATACGTGACCCCGGAAATCTCGGAACGATGATACGCACCGCTTATGCTTTTGGCGTGGGGCGTGTGTTTATAAGCTCCGACTGTGCGGATGTGTATTCGCCAAAAACGGTACGCGCTTCGATGGGAACGTTGTTCCGTCAGCCGATATCGCTTGTTGGTGATGAAATTCAGTTTGCCCGACACGCCCGTGAGGTTGGCTGTGAGCTTTATGCGGCGGCACTCAGGTGTGATGCCAAAAAGCTCGGTACATTCGAGATTCCAAAACGTGTCTGCTTTGCGATAGGCAATGAAGGACACGGACTTTCGGCAGAGTTTATTGACAGCTGCAGCTCGGCGGTGTTTATCCCGATGACTGCCGGCTGTGAGTCGCTAAATGCGGCTATGGCAGCAACGGTTATCATGTGGGAAATGCAGCGAGGTCTGCTTGCTGATTGATGTTTTGGGGAAATTAAAATGAAAACAGCTTTTATTAACGCGAAAATATATAACACCGCGAAGAAATGCTTTGAGGACGGAACGCTTTATATTGAAGACGGCATAATTACCGCTCCGGCTGCAGTCGATGAAACTATTGACTGCGGCGGCGCTTATATGATTCCGGGACTTGTTGACGTTCATACCCACGGACGTATTTTGCTCCGATGGGATTATGCGGATGCCGATGCGGCGATTGCTTTGGCGAAATCGTATGCCGCTGTCGGTACAACCTCTGTGCTCGGTACATTCGGCACTACAACCTGCGACGAATATATGTATTCAATTAACGGAATCAAGGCAGCGCGGGCACGTCAGAATAAGGAAGCTATAGGCGCAAACATTCTCGGCATTCATTTTGAAGCGAGATATCTTAACCCCAAGCGCGGCGGTGCACATGAAAGACATCTGCTTTCCGGACTTGATTCGGATGAGATTGCAGGATATATCGATAGCATGAAAAAAGGTGACGAGTCGGCTCTTTTCCATCTCACCTGTGCTCCCGAAATGGAAAACGGCGAGGATTTTGTAAAGACAGCCGTTTCTCACGGTGCAACTGTCGGAATCGGTCACAGTGCCGCAACCTATGATGAATGTCTTTCTGCAATAGAGTGGGGTGCTCGGTCGTTCACTCATCTTTACAATGCTATGAGCCCGTTTGCCCACCGTGAGCCAGGTTGTGTTGGTGCGGCATTTGATACACAGGCTTATGCGGAGCTGATATGCGACGGATGCCATGTTGTACCTGCGGTCGTTCGTACCACATTCCGCGCAAAACAGCCCGACAAGCTCGTTATTATCACAGATTCGAGCAAGGCAACCGGAATGGCGCCCGGCGTTTACGGTGACTGCGATACCCGAAACGGTAAAGTGGGAATCTGGCATGACGGCGTTACAATTAACGGAAGCATTATCGATATGTTCACCGGAATGATGAACTTTAAGGAATTCACCGGAATCACGCTTGAAGAAGCGATTCCGTATGCAACAATAAATCCGGCAAAAATGGTCGGAGCGGACGGTTTAGTCGGCTCACTTGATGCCGGGAAATATGCGGATTTTATTCTGCTTGGCGATGATATGTCAAGTCAAAGCGTATATGTCCGCGGAGTTAAACAGAACTAATAAAGGAGGCTACTGCAATGTGTAACTGTCCAAACCACGATAAAGGAAAATATTATATAACCACCGCGATTGCGTACGGCTCGGGAAAGCCGCATATCGGTAATACCTATGAGGTAATTATGACCGATGCGGTTGCTCGCCGTAAGCGTCAGGAGGGATACGACGTATTCTTCATGACCGGTACAGACGAGCACGGAATGAAGATTGAAAATCTTGCAAAGGATAAGGGTGTTTCGCCAAAAGAATACGTTGATAATGTCGCAGAGATAATCAAGGGCATTTGGGACGGAGTCGGCGCATCCTATGACAAATTCATCCGTACCACCGATGATTATCACGAAGAAACCGTGGCAAAGGTATTTAAGAAGCTATATGAGCAGGGCGATATTTACAAGGGCTCTTATGAGGGCTGGTACTGCGTTCCCTGCGAGTCGTTTTTCACTGATACCCAGGCGGTTGACGGAAAATGTCCCGACTGCGGACGTCCCGTTGAGAAGGCTAAGGAGGAGGCTTACTTCTTCAAGATGTCAAAGTACGCCGACCGTCTTATCAAGCACATAGAGGAGAACCCCGAGTTCATCGAACCCGAATC
>JAZQXA010000048.1:0-3553 GCA_045632605.1 Candidatus Flemingiibacterium sp.
AAGGGTATCGTAAATCTCGAAGCACATATCGACAACCTCACAAAGTACGGTGTTCCGGTAGTTGTTGCACTTAACCGTTTCGACACCGACACAGATGCAGAGCTTGATTTTATCCGCAAGGCTTGCGAGGCTCGCGGCGCAGAGCTTGCACTCTCCGAAGTATTTGCAAAAGGCGGTGAAGGCGGCGTTGAGCTTGCAAACAAGGTTGTTGTGGCTTGCGAAAAGGCTTCGTGCTTCAAGGTGCTTTATCCCGACGAAATGTCGATCAAGGATAAGATTGCAACAATCGCACGTGAAATTTACGGTGCTGAAAATGTCGTATACGAAGCAGGCGCAGAAAAGCAGCTTCAGGAAATTCTCGCGCTTGATGAAAAATATGCAAAATTCCCCGTATGTATGGCAAAGACACAGTATTCGCTTTCCGATGACCCGGCAAAACTCGGACGTCCGAAGGGATTCACTCTCACTGTACGCGAGGTAAGACTTTCTGCCGGTGCTGAATTTATCGTTGCACTTACCGGAACTATTCTGACAATGCCCGGTCTTCCGAAGGTTCCTGCGGCATACAACATTGACGTCGATGACGACGGAAAGATAACCGGTCTGTTTTAATGAAATTTATCGAAAAAACAACATTCTGTGCCGACGAAACCGAACTTGTCGGTACAGAAATTGCGAAATATGTTCTCGAAAACGGCGAAAAATTTGTTGCACTGTACGGCGATCTTGGTGCCGGTAAAACTGCTTTCACAAGAGGTTTTGCTTCTGTTATTGCCCCGGATGCCGCTGTTTGCTCGCCTACTTATACTATTGTAAATGAATATGACGGCGCACCGTCGCTGTTTCATTTTGATATGTACCGTATTGAGGACGAGGACGCTCTTGAATCAATCGGATTTTACGATTATTTCGGACGCGGAATCATTATCACCGAGTGGAGCGAAAACATTCCGTTTGCGCTTCCCGAAAGATATGTTCGTGTCACCATAGAAAAGCTCGGGGACGATGAGCGAAAAATAACTGCGGAGATTTGTGGTAACTGATATGCTGATTTTAGCGATTGACACAAGCGCCAATACCGCGACTTGTGCTCTTTTAAAGGACGGGCGTATGCTCGCTTTATTTACTGAAAACGGACTTTTGACTCACAGCGAAACCATGCTTCCGATGATTGAAAATATGCTCGCAAAGGCGGCAGTTAATATATCGGATATTGATGCTTTTGCCGTATCTGAGGGGCCCGGATCATTTACGGGGGTACGCATCGGCGTGTCGCTTATAAAAGGGCTTGCTTTCAATACGGAAAAGCCGTGCGTCGGAGTTTCAACTCTCGCGGCACTTGCGAAGAATCTTGACGGACATGACGGCTATGTTGTACCCGTTATGGACGCAAGACGAAATCAGGTGTATACTGCCATTTTTAAGGACGGAAAACGTCTGACTCAGGATACGCTTATTCCTCTCGACGAGCTGAAAGCACGCCTCTTGGAAATGGGGGCTGATAATATAAAGCTCTGCGGCGACGGATATGATTTAGCTTATAAATATTTCGACAGCAGTGAAATCACTGTGACACCGACATCGCCTGTGCTTATACCGCAAAATGCGCTTTCTGTGGCACTTATTGCAAGCGAGCTTTTAGAGCTTGACGAAAAGAAAAGTGACCGTGAACTTTCCGCGCGTTATCTTCGAGCATCGCAGGCTGAACGTGAACTCAGCGAAAAACTTGCCGCATCAAAAACAGTTTAAAATATTATTTTATATTTAGGAGAAGAAAACATGGAAAAAATTCTTGCCATCGCCTGTGACCACGGCGGATACGAACTCAAAAACGCAATTATTGATCATCTCAAAGAGCTTGGAATCGCTTATAAAGATTTCGGCTGCTATTCAACTGCAAGCGTTAATTATCCCGATTATGCAAAGGTGCTCTGCAATGCGATTCAGTCCGGCGAATGCTATCGCGGAATTCTCGTCTGCGGCACCGGCATCGGTATGTCCATCGCGGCAAACAAGCATCGCGGAATCCGTGCGGCTTGTGCTTCCGATGCTTTTTCGGTAAAGTATACACGTATGCACAACGATTCTAACGTACTTTGTCTTGGCGGCAGAGTTGTCGGCATCGGACTCGGACTCGAGCTTGCTGATATTTTTATTAACACCGAGTTTGAGGGCGGACGTCATCAGACGCGTGTTGATATGATTGCCGATATCGAAAAGAGTGAGGCGGCAAAATAATCTATTACTGTATATTTTGAAAAAAATCCTGCACATTAAAATCCGGGCATTATTGCTCGGATTTTTTATTAAAAATTAAAATTTGGCAAATTTGGAACTGTAATGCTGAAAAAAATGTGATAAAATATTTATACAGCGTAAAAGGAGGTTGAATGTGTACACCAACAAGATTATAACCGACATTTGCGATTACATTGAAGATAACTTGAAAGAGCCGCTTTCGCTCGACTTAATTTCGGCAAAAGCAGGATTTTCGCCGTATTATTTCAGCCGGCTTTTTACTCTGTATGAGGGAATGACAGTTATGGAATATGTGCGCAGACGCAGACTCACCCGTGCGGCAGATGATATTTCTATGGGAAAACGTATCATTGATGTTTCACTTGAATACGGCTTTGAATCGAACAATGGGTTTACAAAGGCGTTTAAAAAAGTGTACGGCTATCCGCCTCACGAATACAAAAAACGCTGTGCCGAACACCGTCCGCCAAAACCCAATCCTCTTGTTATGCGTGAAATTTCAGATTTCGGAGGAATGCCGAGCATACGGTATGAGGAGCGTCCTGCTTTTTACATTGCCGGAAGTGTTATTCGTACCTCGCGTGAGCTTTCCAGTATTGCGCAGATGCCTGCGCTTTGGAATAATCACCGTCTTGATGAAATTGAAAACAGAATCTACGCATCGGTAATGCCGAAGGAGCACGGGGAATATTATATTTCTTTCCCGGTTGAGGGGGGACTCTTCAGACTTGTCACGTGTGTAAAGGCAGACGACACCGAAACGCTTGACGGAGAACTGTATGTTGACTGTGTTCCGGCGGCTTCATATGCGGTTTTTTCGCCGCCGTTATCCGGCACGCAAAGCGATTTTGCCGATGCTATAATTGCAACTTGGAAATATATCTTTGATGAATGGCTTCCGCAGTCCGGACATACGCTTGACCCATCATGTCTCGATTTTGAGTTTTACGACGAGCGCTGTCACGGCAAAGGGCCGTATACCATGGATATATTTGTTCCGATAAAATGAATGTAAAGGAGAATTTCAAAATGTCAGAACTTATCGCATATTTAAACGGAGAGTATGTGCCAATCAGTAAGTGCAATATATCAGTAATGGATATAGGTGTAACCACCGGTGCATCTGTTACCGATATGGTGCGTACTTTTAACCAGGAGATTTTCAGACTCGAAGATCATGTTGACCGCTTTTTTGCAGCTGCAAAGCATTCGTATCTGAAGATTCCACACACAAAGGAAGAAGTATGCGAAATCAGCCGCAAGCTTATTGAGCTGAACCGTGAAGTATATCCCG
>JAZQXA010000049.1:0-6422 GCA_045632605.1 Candidatus Flemingiibacterium sp.
AACCTCGATGATTTCTGAAACTCAAACCGACGATCTCGAACTCTATCACAGACTCAAAGACGAGGGAAGACTTGACACCATCTTTTATGAGCTCAAGAACCGATTGCTCGGCGCACATCATATCTATGAAGTTCTTGAAACAGATGACTATGGAATCTTGATTGAAACCTTCAAAAAAATCGGCATTAATCCGTGGATTTCTTTCCGTATGAACGATGCCCATGATATGATAACAACAATGGCAGGAACTTATAATGATCCTACCGGAAAGAGCCCCGTTCTTTCTGACTTCTTCTATAATAATCCTCAGTTCTATCGTGTAAGACATCATAGTTACATGGAATATTTTGATTTTGTTCCGGACTATACCTTCCCCGAGGTTCGCAAGAACTATCTTAATCTTATCAACGATGCTCTCAATCGCTATAATACATATGGTATTGAGCTTGATTTTCAGAGAGAATGCCGTCTGTTCGGTATCGGCGGTGAGTATAACGGACTCGATATTCTCAATGAGTTTATGCGTGAGGTTGATGATCTTGTTTCAGTTTATGAAGAAAAGTACGGACATGAGATAAAAGTTGCGGCGCGTGTTCCGTCTGATCCCATGACTTGCTATGATTTCGGTCTTGATCCGATGACATGGATTGCCGAACGCACAATTGATATGATCATCCCTGCATCACGCTTTGAAAACAACGACGGCGATATTCCGGTTAAACTCTGGTCTTCAATGGCAAAGCCTCACGGCGTTGAAGTTGCCATGTGTATTGAGTTTAATGCAAACAGAGCTTACCCTGCAGGTCAGTCTGTAAACTTCAATATCGAAACTGTTGCGGGTCTTGCATCGAAGGCATATTCGCAGGGCGCCGATAAGATTTACTTCTTCAACAATTTCCCGGATTATAAGTCACCGAACCTGCTTGACCTTAATCCGGAGGATAAGGTTGTTTCAGATGAGCCTTTCTATGCGACAAACTTCAGCGATCCTGTCGGATGTTGGAATATGCTGACAACCCTCGGTTCTCCCGATAAGCTTCTCACATTTGACCGCAGATATCTTATCTCTTATAATGATACACTTCAGACATGGTGGGATAAAGGCTACAACTATCAGGTTCCGAGAACTATTAACGCAAACGGTCAGACTTCGGTATTCCGCATTCCGGTTGGTGATGTTGCAGAAGGTTCAAGAATGTTCGTGAAATTCTCAACAGATTATCCTGAAATTGCAGACCTTACAAATGTTAAAGAGCCTCCGTGCGTATGGGTAAATTCACAACAATGTGAATTTGTTAAGATCGATTATCCGGAATACGGTTGGACTACCAACAAGGTACTCACTTATGAGATTCCGGTTGAAGCTCACGACGGCGGATATGCAGTAATAGAAATTTCCGCAACAGATCAGAGATATCCTTTCAAAATAGATTATATGGAAATTTTTGTTCAGGCACACGACTGATTTTATATGTGCGCTTCACGTATAAACACGTGAGGCGCTAACTGTAAATACCGAGGAGAAACACATGAATAAAGGTATCATTTATAATCAGGATGCCGACAGCCTGCTTTGTAGAGTCGGACGCGACGGATGTGTTCTGACTGCGGAGGATCTGGAAAACTATGCGAGCCAGTTTAAAGGTTCACATATGACCGATATTATGCTCTGCGTGAATAACAGTTGCTCAACTTTTCCATCAAAAACTCGTACAAGTCTTATCGATAAATATCATCAGACTGTCGAGAATGGCAGGGAGGTTGATTATAAAAATATACCGTCCATAGCCGCAGCGCACCATATATACGAAGTGCTCGGCATCGACCATATTGAGGTTGAAATTAGAACCTTCCGCGAAATTGGAATCAACCCGTGGATATCGTTCAGAATGAACGATTTTCACGATTTCCATCTTGAAACATCTCCGATACTTTCAAACTTCTTCCACGAACATCCGGAGTGCCGCAGAGTGAAGTATCACCCCGAGTTTCGAGTGAACAACGGCGATAATAATATGGATTACGGTTTGCCGTTAGTACGCGAATATATGCTTTCCTTTATTAACGAAGCACTTGACCGCTACGATCCATATGGCATCGAACTTGACTATACCCGTGAAATCGAGGTTTTTGCTCACGGAAGCGAATATGACGGTATGGCGGTTATGACGCAGTTTGTGCGTGATGTTTTTACGCTCTGCGGAAAATACGGCGAGAAATACGGTCACAAAATAAAGCTTGCGGTACGTGTTGCACCGGGAGTCGAGCAAAACTACGATTACGGTCTTAACGTAATGCAGTGGGTAAAAGAGGGGATGATTGACCTCGTTACTGTCGCCGGACGATTTGAGTCCAACGACAACGATATGCCGATAAAGCTTTGGTCAACACTTCTTAAACCTTACGGAGCAGAGCTTGCGGCAGGCATTGAAATGAATATTTTACCTTACTTCGGACGCAAACCGTTCGGACCGGATATGGAAACCTTTGCCGCTTGTGCCGCAAACGCATATTCACAAGGCGCGGATAAGATTTATATGTATAATTTTTTCCATCCGTTCGGTGCTGCGCGAATTGATGATGTACCGTTAGATTCTCCCGAGTACCCGAGTGCATTCAAGGCGAAATTTTACAGTACCTTCGGTGATTCAGAAAAAGTTCTGAAGCTTGACCGCAGACATATTTGGTCTGCAAACGACCGGCTTCCTCCGTGGTATCGTAACTGTAAGCAAGCATCACAGCTGCCGGTTCAAACCCTGCTTTACAGAGCGTTTTTCAAAATTACGGTGGGTGATATCCCAGAGGGTGCGATGATGAATATTAACATCGGCTTTAATGAAATTGAAGCTGCTTCTCAAAAGCCGCCGAAAATTTTTGTAAACACCGAGGAATGCGCCTATGCAGGCGTATTGGAATATGACAGAGCAGAGAACGGCAAAGTGCTTTGCTATAATGTTCCGGCATCGGCTTATAAATCGAATGTTTTACTTTTCATTAAAACTGAAGATGTTATTACGGTAAATTATATAGAAGCATACATCAGGTCACCCAAGCAGTAAATGGAGAAAACAATGAACAAAGGTATTATTTACAATCAAGATGGCGACACTCTGCTTTATGACGTAGGAAAACTCGGCTGTACACTCACCGCAGAGGAGATGGAAAACTATGCGAGCCAGTTTAAAGGCTCACATATGACCGACATTATGCTTTGCGTGAATAATTGCTGTTCAACTTTCCCGTCAAAAGTTCGCACAAGTCTTGTTGACAAATATCATCAGAAGACCGAAAACGGCAGGGAAGTCGATTACACCAATGTCGAGGTAACAGCGGCGGCACACCATATCTATGAGGTGCTTGGGATTGACCATATTGAGGTGGAAATACGAACCTTCCGCAAAATCGGAATCAACCCGTGGATATCGTTCAGAATGAACGATTTTCACCACTTCGACAGAGAAACATCGTTTCTACTTTCAGACTTTTTTCATGAACACCCCGAGTGCCGCAGAGTAAAAAACAACCCGGAACTTATGCTCGATTACGGCGACCGTGCTATGGATTACGGAGTACCGTTGGTTCGCGAATATATGCTCGCATATATCGACGAAGCGCTTGAACGCTATGACCCGTATGGCATCGAGCTCGACTATACACGGGAAATTGAAGTTTTTTCAGACGGCGGAGAGCTGGATGGACTCGAAATTATGACACAGTTCGTCCGCGACGTATACGCTATTTGTCAAAAGTATAGTGCAAAGTATAAGCACAAAATAAAGCTTGCAGTTCGTGTTGCACCTGAAATTCAGCAGAATATGGACTACGGACTGAATGTTATCGAATGGGTCGGAGAGGGAATAATCGACCTTGTAACGATTGCAGGACGTTTTCTGTCAACCGATACAGATATGCCGATAAATCTCTGGGCAACGCTTGTTAAACCATACGGAGTTGAGCTTGCGGCAGGAATCGAGATGGGCGTTCTTCCTCATTTCGGACGCGGTGGATTTGTGCCCGACATGGAAATTTGCGCCGCATTCGCTGTAAATGCTTATTCACAAGGCGCGGATAAGATTTATATGTATAACTTTTTCCAGGAGTTCCAATCCGAGCGAATAGATACTGTTACACCAAATCCAAACGATTATATTGGTTTGCCCCAATTCAAGGCGGCGTTTTACAGTACACTCGGCGACTCCGAAAAAGCACTAATGCTTGAGCGTAGGCACATATGGGCAGTTAATGACCGTATTCCCAAATGGCACCGTAACCGTGCCGGCGGAACACAACTTCCGGCAACCTTAACCCGAAGTGCGGCGTTTAAGATTACAGTCGGAGAAATTCCCCAAGGGGCAAAAACGAGCATCAACATCGGATTTGCCGATATCGAAAAGGCTTCTGCAAATCCGCCGAGAATATTTGTTAACTCCGAGGAATGCACTTATGCAGGCACAATGGAAACTCACAGAGCAGAAAACGGCACGGTGCTTTGCTATGACGTACCCGAAACAGCACACAGATCAAATGTATTTGTATTCATTATAACAAAGGATCTGGTTACCGTAAATTATATTGAAGCATACATAAAGGCATCTGAGTAGTAGTGAAAATGGAGAAAACTATGAATAAAGGTATTATATATAATCAAGATGCCGACAGCTTGCTTTACAATGTCGGGAAAAACGGCTGTACACTGACTGCTGAAGAGATGGAAAACTATGCAAGCCAGTTTAAGGGTTCGCATATGACGGATATCATGCTTTGTGTAAACAATAGCTGTTCAACTTTTCCGTCGAAAATCCGTACAAGTCTTGTTGATAAATATCATCAGAAGATTGAAAACGGTATTACGGTTGACCATACAGCCTGCCTGTCTGTAGCTGCCGCTCATCACATTTATGAGGTACTCGGCATTGACCACATCGAGGTGGAAATCCGAACATTCCGCGATATTGGAATCAATCCGTGGGTGTCCTTCAGAATGAACGATATTCACGACTTCCACTGTGAAACATCGCCGATTTTGCCGGATCATTTCCATGACCACCCCGAATGGTACAGAGTGAAATACCATCCCGAATTTCTCGTAACCAACGCCGACCGTGACCTTGATTACGGTTTGCCGGAAGTGCGTGAGTTTTGGCTCGCATACATCGACGAAGCACTCGACCGCTATGACCCGTACGGTATTGAGCTTGACTACACCCGTGAAATTGAAGTTTTCGCAAACGGAAACGAATATGACGGACTTGCGATAATGACACAGTTTGTCCGCGATGTTTATGCTCTTTGCGGAAAATATGGCGAGAAATACGGCCACAAGATAAAGCTTGCAGTCCGTGTTGCTCCCGAAGTTCAGCAGAATATGGACTACGGACTTAATGTAATGGAATGGGTTGAAGAGGGAATGATTGACCTCGTTACCGTTGCCGGACGTTTTGAATCCAATGACAACGATATGCCGATAAAGCTATGGTCAACACTTCTCAAGCCTCGCGGCGTTGAGCTTGCCGCCGGAATTGAAGGGAATATTCTTCCTCATTTCGGATGCAGACCGTTCCCGTGGGACGCCGAAACAATCGCAGCGTGTACCGCAAGTGCATATTCGCAGGGGGCAGATAGAATTTATATGTATAATTTCTTCCACTGCTTCCAGGCTCCGCGACTTGATGAAGTTGAACCTGAGCTTTCAGCAAAGGGTCCGGCAATGCAGGCATCATTTTACAAAATATTCGGCGACTTCGAAAAGGTTCTGAAGCTCGACCGAAGACATATCTGGTCAGTAAATGACCGTTTAGCTCCGTGGTATCGTAATCGCCAGGGAATGTCGCAGTTGCCGGTAACATTCCGGCGAAGTGTGTCATTCAAGATCACTGTCGGTGATATACCCGAAGGGGCTGCGATGACTATTAACATAGGATTTGCCGACCCCGAAAAGGCTACCGCAAATCCGCCGAAGCTCTTTGTTAATTCCGAAGAATGTACCTATACCGGTACAATGAATTATGCGAGAGCGGATGCAGGTACCGTGCTGTGCTACGACGTTCCTGCGTCTGCACACAAATCCAATGTTTACGTCTTTCCGATTGTAAACGAGGAAACCACGGTCAATTACCTCGAGGCATATATCAAAGCCCCGAAGTAATATTAATTTTATTGTATATTAAAATTTTTCATAAATTTTAATATAATTCGTTTCTTCTTCTATTTTCTTCCTCACCCCTGCTGGCACACGATGCCGACAGGGGACATTTTTGTATTGGTTATTTTTCACAAGGCAGACTTATGAAGCACAAAAACACTCGACAAATTGCAAGAGTGCTCAAATCGGACATAAAATGCCGAAAAGATGTCCGTTGTGAGAATTGACGAATTTGAAGTTATATGCTATAATAATTATGGTGTAATTGTGTATAAATATC
>JAZQXA010000050.1:0-3510 GCA_045632605.1 Candidatus Flemingiibacterium sp.
CAACGGGCGTTCCCGGATATTTGTTCCCAGCAGTGGCAGGCGTTGCGGTTTTCGGCGCAGCTGCAGTGCTTTGTGTAAGAAAGATAACCAAGCGCGAAGACGCATAAATTATTGCATTATATTTAGCGAACCCCAAAAATTTGTTTAGATAAGGATGCTGAAAGATGAAAAACAGAAAACAAAACAAAAGCGTGTTCCTTGTTATTGTTCTGCTCATTTTGGTGGTGTCCTTGGTTGCGATTTTCGGTTACGCTGAAAAACTTATAAACCGTACACAGAAAGAGCCTGACTCACTCGGTCGTGCCGATTCGGATGGGCCCAGATATGTACTTAACGATAACATCGAAAGTATACTCGTTCTTGGTATCGATTCACTGATAACGCCTGACGGCTCAAAGGCTGATTCACAGCAGTCTGACTTTGTGGCTCTCGTTGTTATCGATAAGCTTAATCACAGCTTTAAGGTGCTTCATATCAACCGCGATACCATGACTGAAATAATTCAGATAAACGATGATGGTGAGGAGTACGGCAGATACAATGCACAGCTCGCACTTGCTCATGCATACGGCGGAAGCGATAAACTTCGTTGCCGCAATACCGTCGATGTTGTCGAAAATTTACTTTACAATATAAATATAGACCACTATCTTTCTGTAACAATGGATGCTGTATCTGTTATAAACGACAGCCTCGGAGGTGTTACAGTCACACTGACGGATGATCTTCCGGCGCTTGGCCAAGAATTTGTTGAGGGCGCGGAAGTAACTCTTATGGGCGATGATGCGCTTAATTTTGTTCGTTGGAGAAGCAACGAGGCGACACAGAGCAACCTTGAACGTATGGAACGCCAACGTCAATATATCAGCGCACTTTTTGATAAATATACAACAGTAAAACTTGAAAATACCTTAGATACTCTGACATCGGTCAATGACTATATTGTTTCCGACTGCACAATTAATCAGCTGACGCTCCTGCTTGAACGTTTGCAGGGGTATACTCACGAAGGAACAAGCTCACTTAAAGGTGAAGCTCTGAAGACGGGCGAGTATGTTGAATACCACATAGATGAAGGTGCGGCAAAGGAAACGGTGATAGATCTTTTTTATAAAATTGAGGAGTAACAATGTATAATGAATAGCAGAGATAATAAGTTTGAGCCGGGAGAAAATGTTGCCGCAAGAAGAAGGCCACATCTTCCGCTTCATGTCTATGATTTTATATCACTGCTTGCCGCAGTTATACTCTTGCTTGGATTTTATCCGAGCAGCGCTGAAAAAATAGATGCGATTCAGGTCATATTTCACTTGTGTGTTTCCAGTGCATCTGTTTTTCTTTGCAGAGTGTTAGTCGGTACATACAAGCAGATTTGGCGCTATAGTTCTACAATTTCGTATATCAAATTATTTATTGCTGATTTTTTTGCAGGATTTCTGTATGTTGCTTTATACCAGATACTTCCGATTCAAAAAATCTCATTTATACGTGCTCTTTCTCTGATATCGTTTAATTTGCTTCTTACGGTAGCAATGCGACTTTTATATCAGATGCTTTATGAGTATATAAACAAGACGGATAAGCCCTCTCCAATTCTTCGCAGAATTGTAATGCTTATGAGCGGAATTTCGTTCGAGAACAAAAAATCCGACAAGCTCATGCGAGAAAAATCAGCCAGCAATAAGATAAGAATTGCAATAGTTGGTGCC
The DNA here is from genome assembly GCA_045632605.1 of Candidatus Flemingiibacterium sp. Classification (GTDB taxonomy): domain Bacteria; phylum Bacillota; class Clostridia; order Oscillospirales; family CAG-272; genus Flemingiibacterium. The sequence continues at coordinate 1,710 of JAZQXA010000050.1, forward strand.
GGAAGAGTCGGTGCCATGCTTGCGGAAGAACTTATAAAAAATCCTCGCGCAACATATATCCCTTGCTGTTTTATCGATATTGACCGTTCAAAAATCGGACGTGAAATATTTGGTTTGCCTGTTTTTCGCGGAGACGATGTTTCGGATAAATTAGCTGAAATGTCAGTTCAGGAAATTGTTTTTGCTCTTCCGAATCTTGAGCCGGAATGTGTGAAAAAGCTTTATGAAATCTATAAGCAAACCGGGTGCAGAATAAAAATTTATGATTATCCCGTAATGCAGACTGCTGATAAGAGTAAGCGTCAAATGCGTGATTTTGACATTGAGGAATTGCTTTTCAGAAAGCCGGTAAAAGTTAATAATGATAATACAAGCTTTTACTATAAGGGAAAAGTTGTGCTCATCACCGGAGGCGGAGGCTCAATTGGAAGCGAGCTTTGCCGTCAGATAGCGAGAATGCAGCCAAAAACACTTGTAATTCTCGATGTATATGAAAACGGAGCTTACGACATTCAGCAGGAACTGAAAATGGCATACGGAAAAGAACTTGATCTTCATGTTGAGATCGTTTCCGTTTGCGACAGAATCGGTACTGAAAAAATATTCGAAGAATACAGACCGAATGTTATTCTACATGCCGCTGCACATAAACACGTTCCGCTTATGGAGCATAACTGCTGTGAAGCTGTGAAAAATAATGTTTTCGGAACACTCAATGTAGTTGAGTTAGCTGAAAAATATAACGTCGAGCGTCTTATCATGGTTTCCACCGATAAGGCAGTTAATCCCACAAATGTTATGGGTGCTACAAAGCGTGTTTGTGAAATGATTGTTCAAAGTCACAGCCGCAGTTCCAAAACGACAACATTCAGTGCAACCAGATTTGGAAATGTACTTGGAAGTGCAGCTTCGGTTGTTCCGCTGTTCAAGCGTCAGATTATGAATGGCGGTCCCGTAACGATTACGGACAAACGTATCATTCGTTACTTCATGACCATTCCCGAAGCGAGCCAACTTGTGCTTCAGTCAGGTGCGATGGCTAAAAACGGAGAGCTGTTTGTTCTTGATATGGGTAAATCAATCCGTATTCTTGAGCTTGCCGAAACGATGATACGTCTTAGCGGTTTTGAGCCGTACAGAGATATTGACATTGTTGAAATGGGACTTCGCCCGGGTGAGAAGCTTTATGAAGAGTTGCTCATCCGCACGGAGGAACTTGACAAAACAGATAACAGTATGATATTCATTGAGCGTGATACGCCATTATCTGTTGATGAGCTTAAAGAAAAACTTGATATTCTTCGTGCTGCTGTTGAAACTAACGAAGACTCTGTTGTAAAAGAAGCTCTTATGCGTGTTGTTCCTACATATCATGATCCGAAATCTGTTAATTCGGACGCTGATACGGAGATGCGTATGGCGAAGTTATCTGCTGAGCCAGAAATGATGGCTGTATGTAAATAATCAAAAGGACCGATAAGGTCCTTTTTTAGCGGCTATATTTGCATAGTGACAATCATGACCACCGGCTAAGCCGGTGGTTTGCTCCGCCCTATAAGGGCGTGGTACTGGCATAGGGCTAAACGCCCTCTGAAAGATCTGCCAACCGCAAGCGGACTCAAGCTACCGCTAAAGCGGTTGGCTTATTTTTGTATAACGAAAAAAGACTGCCGTAAAAACGGCAGTCTTTGAAGTATCAAACTTAAAATTACTTAAGTTCAACAGTTGCGCCAGCCTCAGCGAGCTTTGCCTTGATAGCTTCAGCGTCTTCCTTGGATGCGCCTTCCTTGATGGTCTTGGG
>JAZQXA010000051.1:0-3059 GCA_045632605.1 Candidatus Flemingiibacterium sp.
TGGTCAACGGGAATTCCGTTTTCAACCTTCTGGTGATACTTATCTATAAAGCTGGTTATAACCTTCGACGGATAGGATGCGCAGGAATTGTTCAGACAGAGCATTATGTCTGTCATGTGTGAGCCTTTATACTGGCTCGCATAGCTCTTCATCTGCTCGACTGTGAGCTTGCATCCGTTTCTTCCAACACCGTGGAGCAGAGAGTCTGCATCCTGATTGTAAATAATGCCTTGCATTGCGTTCTCCTTAAACTTGTTAAATGCTTGAATCCATATTATTGCGTATAGGAACCACTGCGGCATTATAAAATAGCCGCAGCGGTTTGTTACTACACTATTTGAATATATCAGTTATTTTTTCCAGCTCGGAGCGTCAACGTAGACCTCAATAAAGTCAATAGTAAACTCAACTCTCGAATCGATCTCGGCAAGCATATACATCGCGCCGTAAACCGACTCGGGAATTTCATATACCATTACTCTGTTTTTGGTGTATGTCCCGTCGCAACGACTGAAGCTCTTGAAGGTACAGAGCTCGGAATTTACATATACGACCGGCGGATTTTCAGCAAGAGTTTTGTCGTCTGTTGAGAACTTGAGATAGAGCTTGGTACCATCGGAAACGGGACCGACAGGAATACGAAAATAGGATATTTCCCTCGCATTTGCCGAAACTTTTGCCGGAAGGACTGCAGCATCTTCATAATCTTTCCATACCGGAAGGATATCGTTATAGGTAAGAATGTGTCTGCGGTCAAATTCAAGAAGCTTTTTCGGCGAACCAAGCGAAGTGATTGCGTTCCAATAACCGGCCATACTATGGATAAGGTTGAACATCGGCTCATCTGTCACAATTTTGTCTTCGTCAGCTCCAAATCTATTTCCGACGCCCAGATAATAGTTGTAAAGATATATCTTATCTGCCCCCTGAGCATATGCCTGAGATGCAAGAGCCGCAAAGGTTTCGATGGTATGACCACCGTTCTGACCGCCGAAATAACTCCTCAAATTGCCGTACTCGATGTTCATTACAACTTCAACATCGTAGGGATGCATGATAGAGCACCAGAGTCTGACGGGAATATCGCTGTAGTTGTTGTCATATCTCGAGCCGACAATAATCATATCTATGATACCCTCAACAGCCCAGGTTATCGGATCAAGACCGAAATCTTCGCAGGTTACAGGGTCAGGAGCAACACGCACTGCGATTTTGATTTCGTGTCCGTATTTTTCCTCATAAATCGCAACAAGGTCGTCAACATCTCGCATAAACTGATTGAGGATTTCAATGCCTTCATACTCGCCGCCAATACTCCAAAGCCAGATCTCACGCTGGAAATCAAGCTTGATTCCGTATGTGTCATAACGGTTTAACGCCTCGTTTATAAGAGAGAGATAATACTTGCGTGTTTCGGGAGCTGCATAATCTGCCGCACCGTCGAAATAGCTTACAAAGCTGTGATGCGTTACACGGCGAAGGTGAGGATACTCATAGAAGAAATCAGAAATAAACAGGGTGGGCTCACGTTCCTCAAGCTGAAGCTGTGTCGACTGATTATGAACATCGTTCATTCTGAAGGACAACCAAGGATTAATGCCAACCTCTTTGAACACATCATGGAAAATTCCCACATAGTCTGTATCAAGTGTTTCAAACACGTGATGTGCTCCGAGAAGTGCCTTCTGATGCCATTCATCCAAGTTGGAAAATGTTCCTTCTTCCATCATTTCATGATATTTTCCAAGATAACTGTTCCAAATCTGCGACGGAAAAACAGCCATATGAGCATTCATATCAATGAAGAAATCGGTAACGTGTGTATTGCCGTACTGTCTTGCAAACTCCTCAATTTCTTCATATGTGGGCAAATCTACACCAAAGGACCACATGATAGTAGAGTCGTCCTGATTAATGATGATACCCTTTACATCGTCATATTTTGCGTTTTCTTCAGGATCGTACGGCTTGATATCCTTATTATTAATCATCGACTGATATGCCTGCTCAGGGGTGTTTACTGTACCGAAAATATACGTGGGCTCCTCGGGCATTTCATCAACCTTAACGAGCGAAAAATTGTCCATACAGTAGTCCTGAACATATTCTGCATAAGGTCCGCCGCACACTCTGATATCGCTGAGATAATCTGTGAGCGTTACGTAAAATTCAACCTTTTCCCACTGATCTGTGATGTAAACAGTTGCCTGACCGGCAGTTGATCCGTCTTTCTGATTGAATATAATACGCAAGCAGGAAACTTCACCCTCATGATCCGTTCTGAAGTAACCGGTAAACTTATAGGTTGCAGGTTCAACTTCGAATACGGGAGAATAGTTGAAACCGGTATACGCAACCGAAATACTGCTTGCCACAAGATATCCGCCAACGTCATCCGTATAGTAATCGAGGTTCTGAGAGTTGGAATTCCAGTGTTTGAGAACCTCCTCATCGTCAAAATTGGAATACGGAAGCTTGTTATACCTTTTCTGAATATCGTCCTCGATGGACAGCGGGGGAGTCCACTCCCCGCCATCCGCGCTTACGGCAGTGCCTGCCGCGAAGACAGACATTGCCATTATAAGTGCAAGGAACGCTGAAATCAGCTTGATTTTTTTCATAATTATCCTCCTCGATCTTTATCTTTTTTCCACAGACACAGTGAAGTCGTTAATATCAAAGTCCTTGTTGTCCTCCGGTCGCTGACCGCCCTTGATGATTATTTTGAACTCGCCGTCTTCTGTTGCTGTATAGAGATATTCAACATGAACCCACTCGTCACCTATCATAAATTCATGACCGTATACATTGCTCGAAAGCCAAGCAGCGTTATTGACAAAGCCGCGAATCTTAAGGCTCTCGCCCTCGTGACTTGCACGCACGTCATACGAAATCTTATATGTAGTGCCATTAGTCATCTTGCCGACCTTGATTGCAACACCGGCATATGCCTCAGTGCGGTCACCGACTGTAATGTAACCGTCACCCTTCCCTTCTTTATTCCATGTAAGCGTGCAATCGCCAGCCTCTGCGGTTAAAGCGTTAAGTGCAGTGGTCTT
>JAZQXA010000052.1:0-20549 GCA_045632605.1 Candidatus Flemingiibacterium sp.
CCTATACGCCAAATCCACGTTCTTGCAGGAAATCGACCATATATCTTATACGCAAAATCTTATTCCATTCCCCTGACAATATTAATAATCGCAGTTCCATACTTTTGAACTCTTTCCTCGCTTATTCCGCGGATTGTGAGCAGCTCGTATACGTTTGTAGGACGAACGGTGCATATTTCGCGCAGAGTCATGTCTGTGAATATGACATATGCCGGAACACCGCGGCGGTCAGCTGTTTCGCGGCGGAAAGCACGCAGCTTTTCGTAAAGCTCGCGGTCGATATTTTTGGGGATAACAGCTTCGTTGGAACGCCGTGTTCCCTTTTTGGGGGATTGAGCCTTTTTGACCTTGAGCGTCAAACGCTTGCCTGAAGAAAGAAATCGGTCAAGTGCCGGGGCAATTGCAAGAGTCGGGTATTGTCCGTCGTTTCGGATGAGAAATCCCGATTCAACCATACGCGATATAACATCTCTTATAATAACAGTCGAGGTGTCGGAAAGAAGACCGAAGGCACGTTCGCGTGTATATCCGAATGCCGCCATTCTGCCGTTATCGATTCCGTGCAGAAAATCGGCAATAAACGCCGCACCGTAACGTTCACCGGTGATGTCCACCGCCATACGAATAGCTCTAACAATGTCGGTGACATCCATAACCTCGGCTTCACCTCGGCAGGACGAGCATCTGTCGCACTTGTCCGACAAGGGAGCCTCGCCGAAATACCGCAGAATACACCCTCGCAGACAGTCGGTCGTTTTGCAGTAGGAAATCATTTCTTCGAGCTTTTCGTACCGGCGTTTTTTCGCGGTTTCAAGCTCTTTTTCGTCAAGTTCCTCGTCCTCACCGGTGCTGTTTTCAATGAGGAATTTTGCCGTATGAATATCGGCGGCACTGTAGAGCAAAATGCAGTCTGCCTGGCTTCCGTCACGTCCGGCTCTGCCGGCTTCCTGATAATACGCCTCCATCGAAAGCGGCATATTGTAGTGGATGATAAATTCAACGTCCGGTTTGTCGATGCCCATGCCGAATGCGTTTGTCGCAATGATAACCGGCTTTCGGTCGTGTATAAATTCATCCTGATTAAAGGCGCGCTCCGTGTCGGAAAGACCGGCATGGTAATATGTTACAGGATAGCCCGCCGCAGATAGCTTGCTGTAAATTTTCTCGACGTTTTTTCGCGTCATAGCGTAAATAATACCCGATTTGTCGGGGTTGTCATCAAGGTATGAGCGTATGTAATCGAGTCTTGCCGAGGTGTCGGTCACGCCGAAATAGAGATTCGGACGGTCAAAGCCGGTTGTGATTTCAAACGGAGAATCAAGTCCCAAAAGGTCGGTGATATCCGCTTTCACTTGCTCTGTTGCAGTTGCTGTAAATGCCGCTACAACGGGACGGCGAGTGAAATTTGACACAAAATCTGCGATATGCGTATAGCTCGGGCGAAAATCGTGTCCCCACTGCGAAACACAGTGCGCTTCGTCAACGGCTACAAGAGAGATATCCATGTCGGCGACAAGCTCAAGAAAGCCGTCGGTCATAAGTCTTTCCGGAGCAACGTATATGATTTTGTAAACGCCCCGGCGTACATTGTCAAGAGCGAGCATATATTGACGCGAGGTAAGTGAGCTGTTGAGATAAGCGGCACGGATGCCGTTCTGATTCAGAGCACCGACCTGGTCCTTCATCAGCGAAATAAGCGGTGATATTACAAGTGTTATTCCCTTAAGCATCAGTGCCGGTATCTGATAACAGATTGATTTTCCCGCACCGGTCGGCATGACCGCAAGCACATCATTTCCCTCAAGGATATTGTCAATTATTGCTTCCTGTCCGTCTCGAAAAGAGGTGTAACCGTAATACTGGCGCAGAAGCGTATATTTATCCTGCATCTTTTTCTCCCGAATAGTGTAATTAATTATAAGTATTATATCGCATTTTTCGGAAATTGTAAAGGTGCTCTCCCAAAATAATCTAAGCGTAATTTTTTATTCTGACAAAAAATTTTGATTCTTTCGCTTTCGACAAATTTTATCCCGAACGTGGGGTATAATATAAATAAATTTAAGGATTATATGAGAGGTTGAAGTTTGATGGCAAAAAGTAAGGTTTCGAACGAAAAAAATGAGCTTGCCCCATATTTTTTTCATCAGGGGACAAATTTCAGAGCATATGAATATCTCGGCTGTCACATGAAAACAGATGGGAAAACATATGAATACACATTCAGAGTATGGGCGCCCAACGCCGAAACAGTAGAAATTGTGGGTGATTTTAACGAATGGCAGCCGACTGCAAAGCTGACACGCACCACCGGCATGGGCATTTGGGAATATATTCTGAAATCGGACATTTCGCTCGACGGAAATAATTACAAATATCGCATCACCGGAAAAAACGGGGTACACCTTAAAGCAGACCCATACGCAAGATATTCGCAAACATTAAAAGGTACAGCATCGAAAATATATGAGGAAAAGCCGTTTGACTGGACAGATATGCTATGGCTTAAAAGACGGAGAAAGACTTTGAGCGGCAGCGGTGCATTTTTTCCTCATCCGATGAATATTTATGAGATACATCTCGGCTCATGGAAAACAAAGGGCGGCAAGACAACAAAAGATGGCGAAAACTATTTAAATTACCGCGAAATTGCGGACGAGCTTGCGCCGTATGTCAAAAGAATGGGATATACTCACGTTGAACTGCTTCCGATAGCGGAGCATCCGTTCGACGGCTCGTGGGGATATCAGGTGTGCGGTTATTATTCTCCCAGCGCGAGATTCGGAACGCCGGAGGATTTCCGCTATTTTGTAAACAAGCTCCACTCCGCAGGAATCGGCATAATTCTCGACTGGGTTCCCGCACATTTTCCGAAAGATGAGCACGGACTTTATGAGTTTGACGGTCAGCCGCTTTATGAATATCAGGGCACTGACCGGATGGAGCACAAGGTATGGGGAACACGATTCTTCGACGTCGCAAGAAACGAAGTCGAGAGCTTTCTTATCTCAAATGCGCTTTATTGGCTTCGTGAATTTCATATTGACGGTCTTCGTGTTGATGCCGTCGCTTCTATGCTTTATCTTGATTTTGACCGTGCGCCGGGCGAATGGGTCCAAAACGAATACGGCGAAAACAAGAATCTTGAAGCAATTGCGTTTTTCAGAAAGCTCAATACCGTTATCTTTGCCGAATTTCCCGATATACTCATGATAGCGGAAGAATCGACCGCATGGCCGATGGTTACAAAGCCGGCACATGACGGCGGACTCGGATTTAATTTCAAGTGGAACATGGGCTGGGCAAACGATACGTTCGACTATGTTTCAACAGACCCGATATTCAGGAAATATCATCACGAAAAGCTGACATTCCCGATGATGTATTCGCTTTCGGAAAACTATATTCTTCCCGTTTCGCACGACGAGGTGGTTCACGGAAAGAAATCACTGCTCGACAAAATGTTTGGCGACTACGGTATGAAATTTGCAGGAATGCGTGTTTTCATGGCGTATCAGATGACTCATCCCGGAAAAAAGCTGACATTTATGGGATGTGAATACGCCCCATTCCGTGAGTGGGACTACGAAAACGAGCTCGAATGGTTTATGCTTGACTATGAGCCTCACCGAAAAATGCAGGACTACACTGCTGCGCTAAATAGCTTTTATCTTGAAAAGAAGCCGCTGTGGGAGCTTGATTTTTCGTGGGAAGGCTTCGATTGGATATATCCCGACATGAATGAGCTTAACGTCATCGCTTACCGTCGCCGTGACACTTTGGGAAACGAGCTTATTATTGTCCTTAATTTTTCTCCCGTTTCACGCGAAGGATTCACGCTTGTGGGATTATCTCATGTAAGATACACCGAGGTCTTTAATTCTGATGATACCTTGTTCGGCGGCGAGGGCAGACTTAATCCGGGGCCGCTTGAAACCTCAGAGGTCATCAGCGGAACAAGGGAGTTAAAGCTGACGCTTCCGGGGCTCTCTGCGGTGATACTTGAGCCGATTCCACCGGTTCGCGCTGCACGAAAAAAGGCAGGTAAAGCCCTATAAACGACGAAATTGCAATCCCTTTTTATAGGGAGAACGGAGGAATTTTTATGCATGGAAAAAAAGAATGTGTCGCAATGCTGCTTGCAGGCGGTCAGGGCAGCCGACTTTATACACTAACAGAAAAGACCGCAAAGCCTGCTGTAGCTTTCGGTGGGAAGTACCGCATCATCGACTTTACGCTCTCAAACTGCGTAAATTCGGGAATCGACACAGTGGGCGTTCTGACACAGTATCAGCCGCTTGTACTGAACGAATATATCGGAAACGGTCAGCCGTGGGACCTCGACAGACTCGACGGCGGAGTAATGGTTCTGCCGCCGTATCAGGGACACAGCTCCGCGGACTGGTACAGAGGCACGGCCAACGCGATATATCAGAATCTCAACTTCATCGACAGATATGACCCCGATTATGTACTAATACTTTCCGGCGACCATATCTACAAGATGGATTATTCGAAAATGCTTGATTTTCATAAAAAAACGAACGCCGGCGCAACTATAGCGGTCATCGACGTTCCACTTGACCAGGCAAGCCGTTTTGGTATAATGAACACTGCCGAGGACGGACGCATAACCGAATTTGAAGAAAAGCCGCCTCATCCGAAAAGCACAAAGGCCTCAATGGGCATATATATCTTCAACCGCCGTCTGCTTGAAAAATATCTTATAGCGGATGAAAAGGATTCAAAATCATCAAACGACTTCGGAAAAAATATCATCCCGGCGATGCTTTCAGAGGGTGAAACCATGTATGCCTACAGCTTTGAGGGATACTGGAAAGACGTCGGAACAATCGAGAGCCTTTGGGAAGCGAATATGGACTTGCTTGGGGAAAAACCGGTCTTTGATTTGTTCGACACCGAGCATAGGATATATTCACGTAATCTCGCCCGTGCTCCGCATTATATAGGTTCGGGTGCAAAGGTTTCAAATTCAATCATAACCGAGGGATGTACAGTATTTGGCACAGTTGAAAACTCGATTCTTTTCAGCGGCGTAACGGTTGAGCGAGGAGCGCACATCTGCGGCTCAATCATAATGAACGACACCAAGATAAAAGAGGGCGCATCCGTTCGATATTCGATAATTGACGGAGATACAAAAGTCGGTGCAAGAGCAGTTATCGGCGAAGATAAAGCCGAGGGCGGCAAAGTTACGCTTATAGGCGGCGGACTCGAAATTAAATCCGACACAGTTATACCGGCAGGCGCAATGGTAAACTGTGCGTATATAAACGAGCACAAAAAGGTATAGGAGGGATAATCACAATGTTTGTTCAAGGTATAATTTTTTCAAATCTGCATGACAAAAACATCTCCGAGCTGACTCGTCGCCGTACAATGGCATCCGTACCGTATGCCTGCCGTTACAGACTCATCGACTTTGCTCTTTCCAACATGGTAAATTCGGGAATCACCTCGGTGAATGTAATAACCCACTATAATTACCAGTCACTCCTCAGTCATATCGGTTCGGGAAAAGACTGGGACCTCGCCAGACGTTCGGGCGGTATAAAGATACTTTCACCGTATATGACTGCTTTTTCAAATGACCAAAATCAACTTTATAACACACGTCTTGAGGCACTCAAAAGCGTGAATTATTCCCTGTCGCGCTTCACCTGCGACTATGTGGTGCTGTCCGACTGTGACGTTATCTGCAATATCGACCTTAATGACATGATAAACGACCACATCGAAAACGGGGCTGATATCACAATTGCAGTAAAGCGTATGCTTCTCACCCGTGATTCCAGCCGCAGAAATGTAATAATCGACTCCGACGAAACGGGACGTATAACCGATGTCAATGCATATCCCACGAATATTACGGGATATCGCGACGTCGACCTCAATATTCTCGTTATCGGCAGAGAGTATCTGCAGAGCATCGTCCTCGATGCCATAGCACATGGCTTCACCAGCTTCAATCGCGATATTCTTTCACGCGGTGTGGGCAGACGTAATTTCCGCACTTACAGATACGACGGATATTTTGCGACAATAGGCTCACTCACTGATTATTATTCACATTCGATGGAGCTTTTATCAAGCAGTGAAAGCCGCGATAAACTGTTCGGTATAAAAAGCCGCCCGATATATACAAAGGTGCAAAACTCCGTTCCGGCAAAATACAGTGAGTCGGCAAAGGTTTCAAATTCGCTTGTAGCTGACGGCTGTGTCATCGATGGTACGGTTGAAAATTCAATCCTTTTCCGCGGCGTCAAGATAGGAAAAGGCACAACGGTCAAAAATTCTATTCTATTCCAGGGAACTTACACCGGCGAAAATGTCATGCTTAACTGTGTGATATCCGACAAAAACGCCATAATCCGTGACGGACGTACCCTCTCGGGACATGAATCCCTGCCGTTCTTTATCGAAAAGGGGCGGATGGTATGAAAAAAATATTGTTTGTCGGCTCGGAAGCCGCCCCCTTTGCGGCAACGGGCGGACTCGGGGATGTGCTCGGCTCGCTTCCCTCTGCTCTGACCCGTTCGGGAAATGTGGATGTACGTGTCGTTCTTCCCTTATACAAGGGTACTGCCGAAAGATATAAAGACAAAATGAAGCTCCTTGCCGAATTTACAGTATGGCTTTCGTGGCGTCAGCTTTACTGCGGAGTTTGGTCGTATGATATGGATGGGGTTACTTATTATTTCATTGATAATGAGTATTATTTTCACCGTCAGTCACTTTACGGCAGCTTCGACGACGGCGAACGGTATGCATATTTCTGCCGTGCCGTTCTTGAAATGCTGCCTCACATCGGCTTCATGCCCGACATTCTTCACGCAAACGACTGGCAGAGTGCACTCTCGGTCATATATCTGAAGCGGCAGTATGCTTATCGTGAGGGCTACGCCGATATAAAGGCGGTCTATACGATTCACAATATCGGATATCAGGGGATATATAACTTCGATATTTTGGGAGATGTTTTTGCCCTCGACTCGTGGGACAGATATATCGTCGAATACGACGGCTGTATCAATCTGACAAAAGGTGCAATAGTCTGCTGTGACAGACTGACAACAGTGAGCCCGACCTACGCCGCCGAGATACACGATGAATACTTTGCAAGCGGACTGCATCACATCGTTCGCATGTACGGACACAAATGTGTCGGCATAATAAACGGCATCGACACCGATTACTATAACCCCGAAACCGATGCTGATATCACTAAAAAGTTCAGCGCAGACAGTGTAGAAGATAAAGAAAAAAACAAGACCGCACTTCAAAAAGAAATGGGACTTCCACAAAAAAACGTACCGCTTATCGCAATGGTATCAAGACTCGTTTCGCACAAGGGCTTCGACCTCGTAAAATGCGTTGCGGATGATATAATGAGATATGACGTTCAGCTTGTACTGCTCGGCACGGGAGATGCCGAATTTGAATGGTTCTTTTCCGACCTTGCAAAACGGTATCCGGACAAATGTGCGGTCAGATTAGCTTTTGACAAGTCGCTTTCAAAGCGTATATACGCCGGCGCGGATATTTTTCTGATGCCGTCAAAATCCGAGCCCTGCGGACTCGCACAAATGATTGCCTCACGTTACGGCACTGTACCGATTGTTCGTGAAACCGGCGGACTTCGTGACACGATAAAACCCTATAATCCCGAAACCGGCGAGGGCAACGGAATCACGTTCGCAAGCTATAACGCACATGATATGCTCGATGCAATTCACCGTGTCACCGAGTTTTACAGCGATGCCGACAGATGGGAGGAGCTTGTTTTAAACGCCATGAAGATGGATTTCTCATGGAATGCTTCGGCAATGAAATACCTCGAAATGTACGATAATCTCTGAAAATATAAAGGAATAAAACGATGAATAATTTTACAAAAGAACAAGTAAAGGAAGCACTGACGGCAAAGCTCGCGCGTTATTTCGGAACCGAACCGTCTGACGCAACCAAGGAGCAGATATACAAAGCGGCAATACTGTCCATAAAGGACATACTGACCGAAAAGCGAAGCGCCTTTAAATCCGATACAAAAAAGCAGCGCGGGAAGAAGATATATTATCTCTGCATGGAGTTCCTCATCGGCCCGTCGCTCAAAAATAATCTCCGTAATCTCGGAGCTGCCGACATCTACGGAGAGGTTCTCGCCGAATTTGGTTTTTCGCTCGAAGAAATTTATATGCTCGAACCGGACCCGGGACTCGGAAACGGTGGGCTTGGCAGACTTGCCGCCTGCTTTATGGATTCGCTTACCACGCTTGACTATCCGGCAACCGGATTCTCGATACTCTACGAATACGGTCTGTTCAGGCAGAGAATCATCGACGGCGAGCAGATTGAGCTTCCCGACAACTGGATGCCCGGGGGTGATGTATGGCTCGTTCCGCGTCATGATAAAGCCTTTACAGTTCGACTCGGAGGTCATGTCAGTGAAAAATGGGAGGACGGAAAGCTCCGCATAACTCATGAAGGCGGCGATAAAATCAGTGCCGTGCCGTATGACATGATGATATCCGGTGCAGATTCGAAAGCTGTCAACATTCTTCGCCTCTTTAAGGCGTGCGACACAAAGAATTTCAACATGAGCCTTTTCTCACAGGGACAGTACGTCAGGGCAATGCAGGAGGGAACAAACGCAGAGATTATCTCAAAGGTGTTATACCCTTCCGACAACCATATGGAGGGAAAATATCTGCGTCTTTCACAGCAGTATTTCCTCGTTTCAGCTTCACTTCAGAGCATAATTTCTGACCATCTCGCCTCTTACGGCTCACTCGCCGGCTTTTCTGAAAAGGTTGCGATTCATATAAACGACACTCATCCGGCACTTGTTGTTCCCGAGCTTATGCGTATCCTCATCGACACCTATTCCTTTTCGTGGGAGGATGCATGGCGTCTTGTCACATCAACAGTTTCATATACCAACCACACCGTAATGCCCGAAGCACTTGAATCCTGGAGCGAGGATTTATTCAAAATCAAGCTTCCGCGAATTTACGAGATAGTATGTGAAATAAACCGCCGATTCTGCGGAGAGCTCTGGGCGGCATATCCCGGCGACTGGGACAGAATCTCCCGTATGTCGATTCTCGGCTACAGTCAGGTTCGAATGGCAAATTTATCCGTCGCCGCCTCGCATACTGTAAACGGCGTTTCAAAGCTCCATTCGGATATATTAAAGCGGACAGTATTCCACGATTTCTATAAGCACACACCGCATAAGTTCACCAATGTCACAAACGGTATTGCTCATCGAAGATGGCTATGCTATGCAAATCCGCAGCTTACCGCGCTTATCGACGAATGCATCGGCGACAGATGGCATAAAGCCGAACCGGAGGCACTGTCCGAGTTTGCAAAATTCGCAGACGATTCTGCTGTACTTGAGCGAATCGAGGCAATAAAGCGAACTAACAAGGCAAATTTCGCGATATTCGCCGAAGGACGGTGCGGCGTAAAGCTTGACCCCGATTCGGTTTTCGACGTTCAGATAAAGCGTATGCATGAGTATAAGCGACAGCTTCTAAATGTGCTTCGTATCGTGAGCTTATATGTTGACCTAAAGCAGAATCCCGCACTTGACATCACGCCGCAGACCTTTATTTTCGGAGCAAAGGCAGCACCGGGATATTATATGGCGAAAAATATAATAAAGCTTATTTCCTATATCAGCGCGGATATCGAATCAAATGCATCACTTCGCGAAAAGCTCCGTGTCGTTTTCATGGAGGATTATAACGTCAGCCTTGCCGAAAAGCTGATTCCGGCGGCGGACATCAGCGAGCAGATTTCGCTTGCCGGAAAAGAAGCAAGCGGTACGGGATGCATGAAGCTTATGGCAAACGGTGCACTCACAGTCGGAACTCTCGACGGTGCAAATGTCGAGATATACGAGCAGGTCGGTGCAGATAATATGTATATTTTCGGTCTTACGACAAACGAGGTCGATGACCTCTGGAAGCGCGGATACAATGCTTCTTCGTATTATCTTCAGAGCGAACGTCTGCGTGCAGCTGTTGATGCACTCGATAACGGTTTTGCAGGTCGTTCATTCTCCGATATAAAGCAGTATCTCATAAATTCGCAGTATCCGAACGGAGTTGCTGACCCATATATGTGTATCGCGGATTTTGATTCATATTACACTGTGCATGAACGCATGATACGCGACTATTCCGACCGCAGAAAATGGAACCGTATGTCGCTTATCAACACGGCAAAATCGGGATATTTCGCCGCAGACCGTGCAATACGCGAATATGCCGACAATATCTGGCATATTAAGCCGATAAAATGATGCTTTTTATAAGACATGAAAAACACTCGTCGCTTCGGGGAGATGTGAGTAACCTCGGTGCATTTTCTTCGGAAGAAATATTGAAGCTGCGGCTTTTCGTGCCTCGCCGTGTATCGGCCGAATCAGCACAGATGGTTCTTTACCGCGATGATGATATGACAACTCGATATATTCCAATTGCACTTATCGAATTTTCGGATTCGGAGGATATTTTCGAGGTGGAGCTGACGCCCGGAGAGCTGTGTCTTAACGGTGAGGACGGACTGTTTTACTATAATTTTGTGCTTGAAACAAGCAGCGGCAGGCTTTATTCCTCACGCAACGGAAAACTTCTCTCTGATGAAAGCGGTACAGAAAAATCCCAGCTTACGGTTTACCGAAAGGATTTTTCCGTACCCCAGAAATTCCGCGGCTCGATGATGTATCAGATTTTCACCGACCGCTTTTACGACGGACAAAAGCCGATTCCCCCCGACGGGAAAAAGGTATATAATCCCGACTGGGAGAACGGAATCCCACAGTATGCCGAGATTCCGGGCGATGCACTCGAAAACAATGAATTTTTCGGCGGAAATCTCCTGGGAATCGCGGCGAAGCTCGATTATTTAAGCTCGCTCGGCGTTGATACGCTGTATCTCTGCCCAATATTTGAGTCGGCTTCAAATCACAAATACGACACGGGCGACTATATGAAAATTGACCGTATGTTCGGCGGTGAGGAAGCGTTTTCACACCTTGTCGTTGAATGTAAAAAGCGTGGCATGAAGCTGATACTCGACGGTGTTTTCAACCATACGGGCGACGACAGCCGATATTTCAACAAATACGGGACTTACGACAGTGTAGGCGCATATCAGTCGAAGGAATCTCCGTATTTTCCGTGGTACACTTTTAAAAAATTTCCGGAAAAGTACCGCTGCTGGTGGGATATTGATATCCTTCCGGCGGTGAACAGCAGTGAACCGTCGTGGCGCAAATTCATCTGCGGTGAAGACGGAGTTATCCGCCATTACCTGCGCCTTGGAATCGACGGCTGGCGGCTTGACGTTGCCGATGAGCTGTCCGATGTATTTCTGTGTGAGCTTCGAAAAGCGGCAAGAGCGGAAAAAAAAGATTCACTCATAATCGGCGAGGTCTGGGAGGATGCTTCAAATAAGCTTGCCTACGGGAAGCGCAGACATTATTTCCGCGGCGGTCAGCTCGATTCGGTAATGAACTATCCCCTAAAAAATGCGATTATCGGCTATATTCTTGGAAGAGATTCGTCAGAGCTTACAAAAACGGCACGCGAGATTTGGGCACATTATCCCGAAGCGGTAAGCCATGCTTTGATGAACTTTCTTTCGACTCACGATACAGAGCGAATAATAAGTGTGCTTGCCGATGTCGGAATCAGTTCTATGTCAAACCGCGAATTAGCGTCTTTCCGTCTTGATGAGGCATCCCGTGAAGCTGCCCTTAAACGTCTGCGGGTTGCGTGGACACTTCTTGCGGCATTTCCGGGAATACCCTGCATATATTATGGCGACGAAGCCGGAATGGAGGGCGGTCACGACCCGTTCAACCGCCTGCCGTATGTATGGGGAAGAGAGGACAAGGAGCTGACCGATTTTTACCGCAGGATAGGCGAAATACGAAAAAACGAACCAATTTTTGCTCACGGTAATCTTGAAATAATCGACACAGGATACAGTAACAGATTTATGCTCGCAAGGGAATATAACGGCAGGCGGCTTATTGCCGCAGTGAACCTTTTGGCCGATGATTGGGTTATAGAGTTTGAAAAAGCCCCGTTGCGGCTTATCAAAGCGGCAAAATGTGAAGCTGTGGCACCGCTCGGCGCATTTGAAGCGGAATACTTTTTGATGTGAAAGATAGACAAAAACGATGCACTAAAACTGTAGAGATAACCAAAAAATATATTTTTTCGATTTGACACTTTAAAAGCACGGATTTTTATGGTACAATATTACTGTAGAATGATAATTCTGCGCCCGTTTTCGCGGCAGCAAAAACGGGAATATTATTTTGCTGTCCAAACGGAGGATTATTTACTATGAAAATGCGTGTACTTTATTCGACCGGCAAAAAGAAGCTTATCAATATTGCCGAGCTCATCACAAACAACTATGCAACCGAAAAGGTTAACTGCATGGATAAAATTCCGCCGGCTTACTCCTGCGATAAGGAACGCCTTGTTGTCATTCTCGCAACAGTCGGCAAGGATGCCCCCAATTCGCTCGTGCTTTTCTGCAAGGAGCTTACAAAGGCAAGAGCCGCAAATGTTGCGTTCATCATCGACGGCCCGACAGAGGGTGCAAAAACGCTTATTGATGCTGTTAAGGGTGCCGGCGCAAATGCCATTGAGGATGTACTTTACATCAAGGGTGGACTTCCCTTCCTCGGCGGCGTAAAGGAAGACGAGAAAAAGGCTGTTACCGAATGGATGGATAAAATTTCCGCAAATCTCGCATAAAATCATAGAAGCTGGACGTAAATCGTTCAGCTTTTTATTTTATGGATAAATCTTACTGCTACCGTAAAAAATCGTGAATTTCTATTGACAAATTAATAATAGAATAGTATAATATATCCATAAGCATTGCATATGCTTAAACAAATTTATTTGGAGGATACCAAAATGAAATTTACCCGAATTCTTGCTCTTATGCTTGCCGGCGTTATGCTTGCACTCTGCATGGCATCCTGCGGCGGCTCCGCTGAAACTGTTGTTTCTTTTAAGGTTACCATCAAAGAAAACGGCGACTTCCTCGCAGATGTTGCCAGCCTCAAAATCCCGCTGAAGGACCCCACCGTTCTCGATGCACTCAAAACAGCAAGCGAACTGTGCAGTTTTACTTATGACCTCAACGACGGTGAAACATCTGTAGATGCTATGATGAACGAAGACGGCAAATATGAAAGATGCACCGACGAAGAAACCGGTCTTAACTACGCATGGTATTTCACCATCAACGGCGAAGAGCCCAGCGGCGCGGCTTCTGAAAATGTTATTTCCGACGGCGATGTTGTCGAATATATCTACGAAGCATTTGAGCCCAAGGCTTAACCAAATAATAACGCTGAACCCCATCGGAAAACCGATGGGGTTCTTTGTGTATATAAGTAAGATATTGCGCATTGTAAAATGTAAACCATCTTATTCGCAAAGTAAATATTTCACAAATTCCAAAATGGATTTATTTTAATGAAAAAGGACTTGCAAAGCAAGTCGTTTTCTGGTGCCGGCAGTGGGACTTGAACCCACACGGTATTGCTACCAACGGATTTTGAGTCCGTCACGTCTGCCATTCCATCATGCCGGCGAAATATGGAGCTGCTAATCAGAATCGAACTGATGACCTCATCCTTACCAAGGATGCGCTCTACCATCTGAGCCATAGCAGCATACAACAGATAAGCTGTACCTTGCTATTATAACATACGGCTCCAAAAAATGCAAGAGTTTTTTGAAAAAAACTTTGTATAAGTCATTTTTCAATCTTGTTACTATATGGAAGAAATCACATGAATAAAGGAAATTTTGTGGTTTGTTAATTATTTATCATGCATTTTATCTGATAAAATCATGTGAGTTTCTTATCTTTTGGTTACAAAAACATATTGATTTTTTTAGTATTAAGTGCTATAATGTATAATAGTGAAAATTATAACAATCAAAAGCAAAAACGTTGATATAACAAACGCTGTTGACGCGGTTGTGAACAGCAGCACAACTTAACAAAACTTTATTCAAAAAGGAAGAAAACTATGAACAAGGTCACTATAATCGGAACCGGAAGCGTCGGTTCCACCATCGCTTACACTCTTACTGTAACCGGTCTTGTTTCCGAAATCGTTATGATTGACGTAAACAACGAACGCGCTCTCGGTGAAGCACTCGACATCCGCCAGGGTACTCCGTTCTGCAGTCCTTGCTCTGTTTATGCAGGCTCATACCGTGATGCCGAGGGCTCAAGCATTGTAATCATCACATCCGGTATTGCAAGAAAGCCCGGTCAAACACGTCTTGACCTCGCACAGACAAACGTCAATATCACAAAATCCATAATTCCCGAAATTGTGAAGTACGCTCCGGACGCAAACTACATAATCGTTTCAAATCCGGTTGATATCCTCACATACGTTTTCTGTAAATGCTCGGGACTTCCCGAAAGACGCATCATCGGCTCGGGTACTATCCTCGACACCGCACGTCTGCGTTCCCGTCTGGCGGAGTATTACCGCATAAATCAGCAGAACGTACACGCATATGTCATGGGTGAGCACGGTGATTCCTCGTTCATTCCGTGGTCAATCGCAAATATTTCCAACGTACCGCTTGCTGACTGCGAAAGCCTCATTGTTAATACCGACGGCGTATATCCTGAGCTTAACTATGAAGACCTTGAAGAATATGTACGCAAATCCGGTGCACGCGTTATCGAACGCAAGGGCGCAACATTCTATGCAATTTCCGTTTCGGTATGCCATATTGTAAAATGCCTGCTCAGCGGCATCGACACAACAATGACCGTTTCAACAATGATGCACGGAGAATACGGCATCGACGATGTATGTCTCTCCGTACTTTCAATTGTAGGACGCGAAGGCGCACACGGAAAGATACTTACTCCTCTCACCGACGACGAGGTTGCTAAACTCCATCACAGCGCAAACTGTCTTAAGGACATTATTAATAATATAGTTATCTAAACGAAAGGAAGCTACAGATATGGAATACCGCATCGAACATGACTCTATGGGCGAGATGAAAGTCCCTGCCGACAAATTATGGGCAGCACAAACCCAAAGAAGCCGCGAAAACTTCGAAATCGGAGTCGGCATTGAAACCATGCCGCGTGAAATAACACACGCTTTCGGAATACTGAAAAAAGCGGCGGCTCTGGCAAATTACGAGCTCAAGTCCGAAAAGATGACAAAGGAAAAGGTTGAAGCAATCAGCGCTGCTTGCGACGAGGTTATTGCCGGCAAGCTCAATGACCACTTCCCTCTCGTTGTATGGCAGACCGGCTCGGGCACACAGTCCAACATGAACGCAAACGAAGTCATCAGAAACCGTGCAAACCAGATCGCCGGCAAGGAACTTACTCATCCCAACGATGACATCAATATGAGCCAGTCGTCAAACGACACTTTCCCCACCGCGATGCACATTTCCGCTGTAATCGCTATTGAGGATAAGCTTATCCCTGCAGTTGAACAGCTTATCGCAACCTTCAAGCGTCTTGAAAAAGAAAATGAGGGCATTGTAAAATCGGGACGTACACATCTTCAGGATGCAACACCGATTAAATTCTCGCAGGAAATTTCCGGCTGGAGAAGCTCGCTTGAACGTGATGTTGAGCTTTTAAAGCTCGCAGTAAAGCCGCTTTACGAGCTTGCACTCGGCGGTACTGCTGTCGGTACAGGACTCAACGCCCCCAAAGGCTTTGACACACTTGTTGCAAAGAAGTGTGCTGAACTTACCGGAAAGCCGTTCGTCACAGCGTCCAACAAATTCCATGCGCTTACATCAAAGGACGAGCTCGTATTCGCTCACGGCGCTATCAAGGCAACCGCTGCTGATATGATGAAGATTGCAAACGACGTCCGTTGGCTTGCTTCCGGTCCGCGTGACGGTCTTGGCGAAATTTACATTCCCGAAAATGAACCCGGTTCATCCATCATGCCCGGCAAGGTTAATCCGACACAGTGCGAAGCTGTAACCATGGTTGCAGTTCAGGTTATGGGCAATGACGTTGCAGTCGGTATGGCAGCATCGCAGGGTAATTTCGAGCTTAATGTATTCATGCCCGTTGCCGCTTACAACTTCTTACAGTCGGCAAGACTGCTTGCGGAAGCAATTGTTTCATTTGATCTCAAGTGTGCAATCGGAATCACCGCAAACCGCGAAAAGATGCACCACAATCTCCACAATTCGCTCATGCTCGTCACCGCACTTAACCCCTATATCGGTTACGAAAACGCGGCAAAGACTGCAAAGAAAGCATACAAAGATAACATTTCCCTGAAGGAAGCCTGCGTTGATCTTGGATTCCTCACAGCAGAAAAATTCGACGAGGTATTCCACCCCGAAGAAATGTGCTGAAACCGCTGATTTTAGGCACTTAATATCCCAACGAAAGGATAAAACATAATGAAAGTTACATATTTCCCCGGTTGTACACTGCGTACAAAGGCGAAGGAGCTTGACAGATATGCCCACGCGGCGTGCGAGGCTCTCGGCGTTGAACTCGTTGAACCGGACACATGGCAATGCTGCGGCGGCGTTTTCTCGTACGCAAAGGATGAAATCGCCTCGAAGCTCCCCAGCATACGTGCACTTATTGATGCGCGTGACAAGAATGAGCCGCTCGTTACAGTTTGCTCCGCTTGCCACAATGTTATAAAGCAGACCAATAATCAGATAAAGACTGATTCCGATTTTGCTTTCCGCATGAACAATTACCTCGCGCAGGAAAAGAACGCCCCGGCGCCTTATAACGGTGAAACAAAGGTGCTTCACCTGCTTGAGCTTATCCGCGACGAAATCGGCTTCGACAAGGTAGCTGAAAAGGTAACAAAGCCGCTTGCCGGCAAGAAGATTGCCGCATATTACGGCTGTCTGCTGCTTCGTCCGTCAAAGACAATGCAGATGGACGACCCCGAAAACCCACGTATCATCGAAGACCTCATCCGTGCGCTCGGCGGTGAGCCGGTAATCTATCCGGCAAGAAACGAATGCTGCGGCGGATATATCGCCCTCGAGGATGGCGAAGCTGCGAAAAAGAGAAGTAATGCCGTTTCAGACAGCGCAGCGGCACACGGTGCTGACATGATAATTACCGCTTGTCCGCTTTGCCGTTACAATCTTATCAAAACCGGCAGCAAGCTCCCCGTTGTTTATTTCACCGAGCTTCTTGCTGAAGCTCTCGGAGTCAAGGAGGAAAACGATGGAGAATAAGAATGCACGCCGCCGCGAAGAAATACTTCGTATCTCCGGCGTAAATCCGAGAAAATGCATGAAGTGCGGCAAGTGCTCCGCAACCTGCCCGTCTTATGACGAGATGGAATATCATCCGCATGAATTTGTATATATGGTAGAGTCCGGCGAAATTGCACCGCTTCTTGAATCAAAATCAATTTACAAATGCCTCACCTGCTTTGCCTGCGTGGAGCGTTGTCCGCGCGGTGTTGAGCCGGCAAAGCTGATTGAAGCGGCAAGACTCACCGTCATCCGCGAAAAGGGTGCAAATCACCTTAAAGCTGACGATATCCCCGAAAAGCTTGACGAGGAAATCCCGCAGCAGCTTTTGATGAGCGCATTCAGAAAATACAGTAAGTAATAGTTTGGGAGATAAAACAGATGCAAAGAATCGGAGTATTTGTGTGTCACTGCGGAACGAACATCGCCGGAACAGTTGATGTTGTCGCCGTCGCCGAGGCTCTTAAAAACGAGCCGGGCGTCGTACATTCCGCAGAATATCAGTATATGTGTTCTCAAGCAGGTCAGGATCTTATCAAGACAGCCATCAAGGAACACAACCTCACCGGCATCGTGGTCTGCTCCTGCTCACCGCGTATGCACGAAGCGACATTCCGCAAGACTGCCGCTGCAGCAGGAATCAACCCCTATATGGTTGAAATCGCAAACATCCGTGAGCAGTGCTCGTGGATACATAAGGACATGGCAACCGGAACCGAGAAAGCTATAATCCTCGGAAAGGCCGCTGTTGCAAAGGTTAACCTCAACACCCCCCTTACCCCCGGCGAGTCGCCCGTAACAAAGCGTGCGCTCGTAATCGGCGGCGGTATCGCGGGTATTCAGACAGCCCTCGACATAGCAGGCGCAGGCTTCCCCGTTGACATCGTTGAAACCAAGCCGACGATCGGCGGTAAGATGGCACAGCTTGATAAAACATTCCCGACGCTCGACTGTGCAGCCTGCATCCTCACGCCTAAGATGGTTGATGTTGCACAAAATGAAAAAATCCGCATATTCTCGTATTCCGAAGTCGTTGACGTACGCGGCTTTGTCGGAAACTTTGACGTTACAATAAAGAAAAAAGCACGTTATGTAAAAGAGGATATCTGCACAGGATGCGGACTCTGTACAGAAAAATGTCCGCAGAAAAAGGTTCCCAACGAATTCAACCTCGGAATGGACAACCGCCGTGCAATATATATCCCGTTTGCTCAGGCTGTACCGAAGGTTGCAACGATTGATGCCAACTACTGTACCATGCTCAAAACCGGCAAGTGCGGCGTTTGCGCAAAGGTTTGTACCGCAGGTGCAATCGACTATAACGCAAAGGACGAGTTCATCGAGGAAAAGTACGGCGCAGTTGTCGTTGCAACCGGATTCAATCCGATTTCGATGGATAAGTTCGATGAGTTTGCATACAGTCAGTCAAAGGACGTTATCACCTCGCTCGAATTTGAACGTCTTACCAACGCGGCAGGCCCGACAGCAGGTAAGCTTCTCCGTCCGTCCGACGGCGAGCATCCTCATACGATCGTTTTCGTACAGTGCGTAGGCTCACGCTGTGAGGCTTGTGCAGAAAAAGGCAAAGAATACTGCTCGAAGATCTGCTGTATGTACACAGCAAAGCACGCAATGCTCACCCGTGACAAATATCCGGACACCGACGTTTATGTGTTCTACATCGACGTTCGTACCCCCGGAAAAGCTTTTGATGAGTTCTACCGCCGTGCCGTTGAAGAATACGGCGTTCACTATATCAAGGGCATGGTTGGAAAGGTTTCGCCCGAAGGCAATAAGCTGAAGGTTCAGGCATCCGACCTCATCGCCGGAAAGCAGCTCCATATTGATGCTGACCTCGTTGTCCTTGCGGCGGCTATTGAACCTGATAAGTCCGCCCGTCCGCTTGCAACAATGCTCACCGCATCAATGGATACAAATGACTTCTTCACCGAAGCACATCCCAAGCTCCGTCCCGTTGAATCGCCCACAGCAGGTGTATTCCTCTCCGGTACTTGCCAGGGTCCCAAGGATATCCCCGAAACAGTATCGCAGGCAGGCGCGGCAGCATCAAAGGTTATCGGACTTCTCTGCAAGGATAAGCTCACCGGAAACCCGTGTATCGCACAATCCGACGAAATGATGTGTAACGGATGTTCGAGCTGTGAGCGTGTATGTCCTTACGGTGCTATCACATATTCCGACAAGGAATTCAGAATGCCAGACCGCACGACAAAGATTCGCCGCGTTGCATCGGTAAATCCTGCGGTATGTCAGGGATGCGGTGCTTGTACCGTCGCTTGTCCCTCGGGTGCAATGGATCTTAACGGATTTAAAAATAATCAAATTATGGCGGAGGTTGACGCGATATGCAAGAGATAAATTCCAGGGAATTTATCTCTGAAGAGATAGCCGCTGACGCAGCTATCTCCCAGGAGATAAAAACATTCAAGCCGCTTATCGTGGCATTCTGCTGCAATTGGTGCTCGTACGCCGGTGCAGACCTCGCAGGCTCAAACCGACTTGCTTACCCGGCAGATGTAAAAATTATCCGTGTTCCCTGCTCGTGCAGAGTCAATCCGATGTTTATACTCCGCGCGTTCCAGAGAGGTGCTGACGGCGTTATCATCTGCGGATGCCATCCCGGCGACTGCCACTACACCTCCGGTAACTACTATGCACGCCGCAGAATGTCGCTTCTTTTCTCGATGCTCGATTTTCTCGGAATTGAGCGTGAGCGTACCCGTGTTGAATGGGTATCCGCGGCAGAGGGTGCAAAGTTTGCCGCAACAATGAATGATTTCGTCGAAAAAGTGACCGCTCTCGGCCCTAATAAGAGATTGGAGGATCTGAGATGCAAGAAATGATGAATGATATACTCGTAAAGAAAGCAACAGAGCTGCTTGCAAACGGCACGGTTGACCGTGTACTCGGCTGGAAGCGCGGCGAATTTTTCTATGATTTAACTCCCGGCGTTTTCACAAGTGCGGAAGAGCTTGAAAAAGAATTTGTATATAACGAATTTTCCGCCGCAAATCTCTCGAAATATCTCATCGCGGAAACTGCAAAATCCGAGAAAAAGGTGCTTGCATTTTTAAAGCCCTGCGATACATACAGCTTCAATCAGCTTCTGACCGAACATCGATTTGACCGTGAAAAGGTCTATGTAATCGGCATCCCCTGTGAGGGTATGCTTGATACAAAGAAAATTGTCGCTTCTGCAGACGGTAT
>JAZQXA010000053.1:0-13187 GCA_045632605.1 Candidatus Flemingiibacterium sp.
TTCGTGGTGATGGTCGTGACCGCAGCTGCCTCCGCAGGACGAGCAGTCGTGCGAGCAAGGACGTTCTCCGGTAATTTGATATGTGATTTCGCCGTTAACCTCATTCATGAATTCATTAACAACTTCTTGAGCTGCCTGATATTCAAGCATTACGGGATTTTCTGTGATTTGATGATAAAGCTCATTGATGCGCGCTTCAATACGCTGGATAAATTCCATATCCTTTTCGGGCTTCTTGTATTCTTCTGTAAGTGCGGTGGACTGTGCGTTATATTCAGTCATAAGCGTCATAAGCGCTCTATCTTCTGCGTATGCTTTTTCAGCCTCCTGAAGCTTCACAACACGTGGGTCTTCCTTGATTTTTTTGCCGAGCTCTGCGGCAAGTTCCATAACTTCCATTTTGGGTTCTCCTTATATAAAATTTAATTTTTTATTTTTTACACAAGCTCGCCGAAAAGCGCAAAGGTTTCAGCTCTTGTGATTTTTACATTTGCAAATCTGCCTACGAGCTTTTCACTCTCGGCATCACGCGGTACATGCACCAGCTTATTTGAATCGGCACGTCCCGTCAGCATTTCGGTGCTGCTTTTGCTCTCGCCCTCAATCAGTACTCGCTGTACTTTTCCGACAAGGGAAAGATTTTTCGCAAGAGAAATCTCATTCTGCACCTCGAGCAATCGGTCAAAACGTGCTGATTTTGTTTCAGGCGGTATTTGACAAGACATTGCCGCCGCAGGGGTTAGCGGTCTTGGCGAATAGATGAACGAATACACCATATCGAATCCGACTTTTTTCAGCATTGAAAGCGTTTCGTTAAATTCCTCGTCCGTTTCACCGGGAAAGCCGACAATAATATCCGATGACAGTGCGATATCGGGCATTTTTTCACGCATATAATCAACGAGCGCCATATATGTGTCGGGAGTGTATCTGCGGTTCATTTCCTTGAGTATACGTGCAGACCCCGACTGAAGCGGCAGATGAAACTGCTTTGCACATTTGTCATTAGCCGCCATGACATCGATAAGTTTTTTTGAAGCATCCTTTGGATGGCTCGTCATGAAACGGAGAATAAAATCTCCGTCGAGCTTGCATATCTCGTCAACAAGGTCAGCAAAATCCTGCCCCTCGGACGAATATGAGTTGACGTTCTGACCGAGCAGGGTTATTTCCTTTGCTCCGTCTGTGATAACGCTTTTGACTTCGGCGATTATATCAGCACGTTCACGGCTTCGCTCACGTCCGCGAGTGTAGGGAACAACACAGTAAGAGCAGAAGTTGTTGCAGCCGTACATAACGCTTACCCATGCCGTAGTTTTTGATTCGCGCTCTATCGGTAACCCCTCCGCAAGTGTTCCTTCGGGTAAATCGACCGTGAAACTGCGTTTCCCGCCGCCGAGCTGTTCTGAAATTATTTCCGGCAGGCGGTACAGCATTCCCGTTCCGACGAGAAAATCAACGTACGGATAGCTTTTCTTCAGTTGATTCATTCTATGCTCCTGCGTTACCATACAGCCGCAGACACCGATTAACAGCTCTGGATTCTTTTCCTTGAGCTTTTTAAACTGTCCGGTAGTCGAAAGGGCACGAAGCTCTGCGTGCTCACGCACAGCGCAGGTGTTTACGAGAATTAGGTCAGCTTCTTCAGGAGAATCACAGCGAAGATATCCCATTTCACTTGTCATTCCGCGAAGCTGTTCGGAATCGGCTTCGTTCTGCTGACAGCCGAAGGTTCTGATGAAGCATTTTGGGGTATTTCCGAGCTTTTTAAAGTGCTCGCGGATACCGTGCATTATTTTATACTGTTCGGCGATTTGTTCGCTTGTTACTTTAATCATTTTGTTTCCTTGTTTTGTTTATTTGTTATTCGGTTATTTATCAGTATTCCGGCGATTCCCAAAACACCTGTAACCGCAAAAATAATTACTGTTTTTACAAAATTTCCGTCTGAAATGGTTGCTCCTGCCCATGTTGATGAAACAACAGAGGGGATGCGTGCGAGAGTTGAAATTATTATGAATCTCCGGAATCTGATTCCGGTAAATGGAACGAAATATGTAAGAATGTCTTTTGGAGTGCCCGGAATGAAAAACAGGAGAAATATCAGGCTGTCGCGCTTTTTTGATGTGTTAAGGAAAGAAAGCTTTTCGAATTTTTTTACATCGACAAATTTTTCGGCGAGCTTTATTCCGAATTTCTTTACCGCAAAATAGACGGTAGTTTGTCCGACAGCGATTCCGAGAAGCGTCAGAGAGAGTCCGCCGAGGGTGCCGTACATCAGTCCCATCAATATCTCAATCGGTTCACCGGGGATTATTGCAATAATAATCTGTATTATCTGCAGAGCAAGCATAGCCAGCACACCAAGCGCGCCGAGCGATTCGATACGCTCCTGAAACTGCGCCTGATTTTCCGGTTCACTCAGTGATAATACTTCCGGTATAAGCCAGATACACAGCAAAATTACAGCAGAAACTGCAAGTATGACAGCAATGATTTTCAACGCTGCAAAAATTTTTTTATCCATAATGTGTGTACCTCTGCACAGTTATAACATTATAACTTATTAATTATATCATATCCGCCCGTTTTTTGCAATACAGTTAATGTAAATATTCTTAGATATTTGTTTATTAAAAGAGTTTTGATGAACAAATTGTAAATATGCAAAAATTCGGTTCTAAACCTATTGAAAAAATCCAAAAAATAGTGTAAAATATATATACCCATGTAAATGTCCGGGTACAAGCCCCGACATAATTCATTTTATTTTTTGGAGGATATACAACAATGGTAGTAGCCGGAGATTTTAAAAACGGTATAACTTTTGAAATGGACGGACAGGTCCTGCAGGTCGTTGAATTCCAGCACGTTAAGCCCGGTAAGGGTGCAGCGTTCGTTAGAACCAAGATGAAGAATGTCATCACCGGTGCTGTAACTGAGCGTACCTTTAACCCCACTGACAAGTTTGAAAACGCAATCGTTGAAAGAAAGGAAATGCAGTATTCCTACAACGACGGCGATCTCTATTACTTCATGGATATGGAAACATTCGATATGGTTCCCGTTGAAGCCGCAAAGCTTGGTGACAACTTCCGTTTCGTAAAAGAAGAAATGATGTGTAAGATCGTTTCCTATAAAGGCAACATTTTCGCTATCGAGCCTCCTATGTTCGTTGAGCTCGAGGTTTCCGACACAGAACCCGGCTTCAAGGGCGATACCGCACAGGGCGCTACAAAGCCTGCTACTCTCGAAACCGGTGCAACCATCAAGGTTCCGCTCTTTGTCAACATTGGCGACAAGCTCCGCATTGACACAAGAACCGGCGAATATCTCGAAAGAGCATAAAACAGATATAAACATCTGTGCGATGATTACGCTTTCTCACGAGCGGCGAAAGTTTCGCTTTGCGAAGAGCGCGTGAACATCAACAACACCACAAACAAGGAGATTTATACCATGACACTTACTGAAAAGGCTGCATATTTAAAGGGTCTTGCAGAGGGCACTAATGTTGATGATAAGCTCACATTAAAGCTTCTCGAGCTCGTTTCCGACATGGCTGACAAGATCGATGCTCTTGAAGAAGAGCTCGAAACTCACTATGCATATCTCGACGAGCTTGATCATGATCTCGGTGAACTCGAGGAAGAGGTTTATGACCTCGAGGACGAGTTTGACGATTATGATGATGACTGCTGCGATTGCGACGATGACGACTGCGATTGCTGCGACTGCGAAGATGACGAGGATGAGGTTTTCTATGAAGTTACTTGCCCCGCTTGCGGAGAAAAAGTTTACTTCGACGAAACCGTCGATCCCGCTGAAATCACTTGTCCTGCTTGCAACGAAAAGTTTGAGTGCGATTGCGACTGCGACGACGATGACTGCGACTGCTGTCATTGCGGCGACGACGAATAATTAAGTCAAAATACAGTTTAACCGTGAGATTTTTTCTCACGGTTATTTTTTCGGGAACTTTTATTATTTTAGTGCGTCTTATAGTTACAAAACTTACCGGAGGTGTTAACAATGAACGGTAAACAAAAATGTAACATTCTAAAAAATATACGCCGCGATATCGCAAAAGCAAACGGTATCCTTCTCGAAATTCCCGAATGCTCACACAAGGGCGACTGTCCCGGAACCTGTCCAAGATGTGAAGCGGAAATGCGTTTTTTGGAGCGAAGTATTGATTCAAGGCGAAAAAAGGGATTAAAGGTCACTCTTGCCGGAATTTCTGCCGGACTTATTGCATTTAATGCTACATCGTGCGATGTTATTAATAATTTGGAAAATATTATTCACGGCGAACAGCTTGAGGGCGATGTCGCTTTTGAATCGTCTGACGGGCTCATCGCTGCACCGAGCAAGGAAACTGGAACAGAAATCAGCAAGCCGGGCGAGCTTGAGGAAACGTCTGTAATTACTTTGCAAGGAGATATGCCATTAACCGAGCTTGCCGGTGAAGTTACTGAAGAAGATTTTATCCTCGACGGTGATATTGCTGTTTTTACAACAGAAATGACAGATTCCATCAAGGGAATGCTTCTTGCGCCGGAGGATCAGCTTACCGTTGCCGAAACCGACATTCCCAACCCTACGGAGGAAGAATAGTGACTTTTAACTGCATCGGAATCTCGCGTCACAGGATCGGAACAGACGGTGAAGGAGTAACTACGCTTGTCGGCGGTCACGGATGTCCGCTTGATTGTAAATATTGCCTGAATCCCCAGTGTAAATCCAAAAATATACCTTTTAACTTTACATCACGTGAGTTATATGAGCGTTTATCTGTTGATTCTCTCTATTTTACCGCCACAAACGGCGGTGTGACATTCGGTGGAGGCGAACCTCTTCTGCAGGCAGAATTTATACGTGAATTTATTTTGCTTTGCAGGGAGAGAGGGGAAAAGTGGCGTTTTACGCTCGAAACTTCTCTTGCCGTTTCACACGGTAAACTTTCTATGCTCGACGGACTAATTGACGAATATGTTGTTGATATAAAAGACATGAACGATGAGATTTATTTAGCATATACACAGTATTCACCGTCTGCAATGAAAGACAATCTTTATCATATATCTGCGATGAGTGAGCGTGTGGTTGTAAAAACTCCGCTTATTCCCGAATACAACAATGCCGAAGATACACTTCGTTCAAGAATAGAACTTGAGGCTCTCGGATTTACACGTTTTGAACGGTTTAAGTATATAACGGATATAAAAAAAGTGCGAGATTTATCGCAAAAACCTCTTGACAGCGAAGCAAAAGAGTGATATAATATTTATACTCCAAATAGAATAACGACAAAGGGGTGCTTAAAACAGAACGGTCAGTGCACAGACATTCTGTTTAACGCTGAGACGGTCGTACGGCCGAACCCTCTGAACCTGTACGGGTAATTCCGGCGTAGGGATATCGCGATAGTTTTATTTCATAAGACTTTCCAAACGTCATAAATCTCCGAACACGGTTATTTTGTTCGGAGAATTTTTTGTTAAAGGAGGGTTTTAATATGAAAAATCAAAAGCTTCGCATTATGGTGCAGTGCGCTATACTTGTTGCAATGGGAACAGTACTCAGCTTCTTAAAGCTGTATGAAGCTCCGCTCGGTGGTTCGGTAACTGTTCTGTCAATGCTTCCGATTTGTATGGCAGGACTTATGCACGGCCCCAAATGGGGTTTTGGCACTGCATTCGTATATTCGGTAATTCAGCTTCTTGTGAGCAACTGTTTCGCTTGGGGATTGACACCGACTGTGCTTGTTGTATGTATCCTTTTTGACTACATAGTAGCCTTCACAGTTCTCGGTATAACCGGATTCTTTAAGGATAACGGCAGACTTGGTATGTGCCTTGGCGTACTGCTTGCACTCGCATGGAGAATGGCGTGTCATTATATCACCGGTGTTACAATTTGGGAATCATCAATGCCTGAAGAATGGAACAATGTGTGGTTGTATTCGCTCGCATATAACGGTTTTTACATGGTTCCGGAAATGGTATTCACTATGATAGGTACTGTTATTTTAACCTCGATTCCACAGTTCAACAAGCTCATGAAGCAGGCAAAAGCCTAAACGAAAAGACCGCAGCTTTATAACTGCGGTCTTAATTTTATACATCACAATCAACCAATGAATCGGAAAAGATTATCTCTGACGATACGCATACCCTCTCGGCAATCCTCGCTGCCCTCAAATTCGATGGAAATAAATCCATCGTATCCATTCTTTTTCAGAATCTGAATCGACTGATAAACCTTTGCGTTACCGTGTCCTATTATAGCGCCGCGGATATAGTTGCAGGCGCGTGTCTTTCCCCAGCCCTCGCCGGGATCAATTTCGTTGCCTGAACGGAGATAAAAATCCTTTGCGTGAACGTGCTTTGCGTATGGTGCCATGATAGCAACTGACTTAACCGGGTCTTCATCAACGCACATGAAATTTCCGATATCAACAAGCGCGCCGAAGTTCGGATGAGCAACGGCGTTAATCAGCTTTTCAACACGCTCTGCATCCTGGGAGAAGTGGCCGTGATTCTCGGTTATAGTTCCAACACCCTTTGACTGTGCATACTCGGCAACCTCGCGAATTGCGGGAACGAGAATCGGGAGCGCATCATCAAAGCCGATTGAATATTTTCGTTCGGCAAAAGCCCAACCGTAAGCAACATCATGGCGCATATACGGTGTACCAAGCGCAGCCGCAAAATCAACATGACGTTTCGCACGTGCAATTGCCTCTTCCGTATCTCGAAGGAAGTTTGCACCGATGCAGTAAGCGCAGATTTCGATGCCTTTTTCTGCACAGTATGACTTTACTTTCTTTGCAAATTCGGGATCGGGATTATTGTCATCCCAAAAGCGTGATGTAAATTCAATGCCTTTGAAGCCTTGTTCGACAGCTATATCAATAACGTCAAATACAGAGAGATTCTTCTCATCGATAAGTCTTGAATAACTATAAGCAGATACAGAAATTTTCATTGTAAAAATTCCTTTCGTTATTAAAAAATTGCAGTTATACAAAAATGTTAACAGCATCTTGCAATGCTATTATAGCATATTGTATCCGCAAAGTCAATAATACAGTATAAAACCATATTGCCCATATTTTGCACAATATTGCTCTCATTAAAAATCAAAAAATCGGCTCACGGAAACCGTGTCCGTGAGCCGGAAATTATACTTATCAGAAGCCGAAATAGCTCTTCGTGTTATTGTAGCAGATATCCACAACAAGTTCAGCAAGCGTATCAACATCGCAGGGATATTCGCCGTTTTCAACCCATTTTCCGATGAGGTCGCAGAGGATGCGGCGGAAATATTCATGACGTGTATACGAGATGAACGAACGTGAGTCGGTAAGCATTCCGAGGAAGTTTCCAAACGCAGAAAGATTAGCCATATCTGTCATCTGGCGGCGCATACCGTCAAGGTTATCATTGAACCACCATGCCGAGCCCTGAATAATCTGGGGCTTGCCATCGCCTGAGGTTTCGAAGCATCCGCAAAGAGCTGCAACAGCCGCGTTATCACACGCATTGATAGAATAGAGAATAGTTCTCGGAAGTTTTCCGTCAGCTTCAGCTTTATCAAGAAGACGTGAAAGCGGAGCTATCATGTCATAGTTGCCGACTGTATCAAAGCCGGTGTCCGGACCGAGCTTCTTAAACATACGTGTGTTCTGATTACGAAGTACGCCGAAGTGAAGCTGCATAACGAGTCCGCGGCATTTATACTGTGCGGCAAGGAATGCAAGCAGCTCTGTACGAACCTTTGCTGTTTCTTCAGCAGTTATTCCGTTACCGTCGGAAGCAAGAGCTTTCTTGAAGATTTCATTAAGCTCATAGTTGGAAGCTTCTGCAAAGAGCGTATAATCGTCAAGACCGTGGTCAGCAGTTTTACATCCAAGTTCACAGAAAACATCAAGTCGCTGCATAAGAGCGAGTTTCAGCGAATCAGCATCAACAACCTGGATTCCGGAGATTTCGGAAAGCTTTGCAATATAGCTTGTAAACCCTGGCTTGTTGATTGCAAAAGCCTTGTCGGGACGGAATGCAGGAAGAACCTTCACATCAAAAGAAGCATCGTCACGGAGCATTTTGTGCCATTCGAGCGTGTCGATAGGGTCATCGGTAGTGCAGAGTGTTTCAACACCGGAATTCTTTACAATGTTGCGAACGCTCATAGAAGGATCACGGAGCTTTTCGTTACAGATAGACCAGATTTCGTCGCAGTTATCCTCATTGATTATAAGTTCGCAATCAAAGTAGCGCTGAAGCTCAAGATGTGACCAGTGGTAGAGAGGATTGCCGATGAGCTTCGGCATGACCTTACACCAAGCCTTGAACTTATCATAATCGGATGCACTTCCGGTTATGTATTCCTCGTCAACTCCGCAGCATCTCATTGCGCGCCACTTATAATGGTCTCCGCCGAGCCAAAGCTCTGTGATGTTGTTGTATACCTTATCTTCTGCGATATCCTTCGGCGGAACATGGCAGTGATAGTCGATTATCGGGAGCTTTGCAGCATAATTATGATAGAGAGCTTTAGCAGTTTCTGTTTCGAGCAGAAAATCTTTATCCATAAACTGTTTCATTTTTATGTTCTCCTTATATGGAAATATTTTTACAGTATATATAATATCATATTTTTTCAAACATTTCAATATTATTTTAAAAAGTTTATCGAATATACTTGTACTTAAGGCAAAAATGTGTTAAAATATAAATAGTGTTTATTATAGGGGTGACATTTTTGTACATACACGATTCACACATTCATACAAAATACTCCTTCGATGTCGAAAAAGACGGCTCAGGTGATATAGACCGTATTGTTGAATCTGCAATCGCACGCGGTATTAACGAAATATCTTTGTGTGATCACTGTGATATAGATGGTATTTTGGACGGTATTTATCCGCCTTTTGATGCTGACGGTGCAAGAAATGACATTTTTAAGGCTAAAGAAAAATATGCAGGGAAGATTCAGATAAATTACGGAGTTGAACTCGGTCAGGCTCATGTAAGACCGAAAGAAACGGCAGAGCTGTTAGATAAATACGGCTACGATTTTATAATCGGTTCACTTCACAATATGCGTGATTATCCCGATTTTTATTTTCTCAAATATGAGATGATGACTCCCGAGTTTATAGATTATCTTGTAAAACGCAACATCAAAGAGCTTTGTGAGATAGTTGAGCTCGGTATGTTTTCAACTCTCGCTCACATAACGTACATACAGCGTTATCTCACACGTTCCGGGGTAAAATTTGATTTTAAACCGTATTATGATGATCTTTCGGTGCTTTTTAACAAGCTTATTTTATCCGGCAAGGCACTTGAAGTCAACACATCGGGACTCCGCCGCGGAGATATCACGATGCCCGGGCGTGAGCTTATTACACTTTACCGCGAATGCGGCGGAGAGCTGATTACAATCGGCTCTGACGCTCATACCGCAGATGATGTCGGAAAGGGAATAGAAGAAGCGGCAGCAATGCTTCGCGAGCTTGGATTCAAGTCCCAGACCGTCGTTAGAAGCGGAAAATTAACACAAATCGAACTTTAATGAAAGGTTACGGTTATGCTTGATTCAACATTCAGTCTGCTATATCCGAACGGCGACGAGTTTGCCGGAGAAAAAGTCAATATCTCCGATGAGGTGATTTCCGAACTCGGACTTGATTTTCTGATTGATCTCAAAAATTCAAGCTTATCAGACTATTTTACAACAGATAAGGCAACCATCGAATACCGTATGGCTGTCGTAAACGACCTGCTCGAAAACCAGAGCATTGTTGATACATTAAAAAGTGTTCTGACTCTCCTTAACGATATAATTGAGCTTCGCCAGATAAAGAGTGAAACAGAAGTTACAAAGAATTATCTTTACAGTATCACAGAAATTGAGCTTTACATAGATATTGTCGCGAAGCTTGCAAAAGGTTTTCAGTCTGTGCGCGACAACGTAAAATCCGAAGCACTAAAAAAGCTCGCCGAAACAGTTACAGAGCTTTCCGAAAGCGAATACCACCGTGAACTCAACCGTAAGTTAGGCGAGCTTACCGCAAAGGTTCATGAGGTCAAATCTGTCACTATCGGTGTTAATCTTGATTCGGAATTCCGCCCGACGGATGCCGGTGTTGTCAGCATTAATGCTGAATATTTCAAGTCAGGAAAAGTTATTGACAAGATACTGCGCATGGATTTTAAGAATGACGATTATACCTGCATTGCTTCTCTTGTTCCTTACACAAATTCGCAAACTGACAACGCAAAAATCGCTTTCACTAATGCATTTAACAATGCTATGAACGATATTTTCAAGGCAGATATCCGCCAGTGGCGGCAGCTTGTTCAATCATATGTGCTTTCGAATACAGATTTCCTGCTTCGCATAATGCCGGAGATTGAATTTCTCACAAAGGCACAGCATATGCTCCTCGCGCTAAAGAGCAGAGAACTTTCACTTTGCACTCCCACAATTGCAGATATGGATGCACGTGAATTTAATGCCGTGGGAATTTACAATCCTACTGTAGCATTAAAAGTTGATGAGCCTATGGTAAAGAACAGTATTGATTTTGATGATAATGCGAAAATCTATGTTCTCACCGGTCCTAACCGCGGCGGTAAATCTGTAATTACCTGCGCCGTCGGTCAAGCTCAGGCGCTTGCCCAGCTCGGCTTACCGATACCTGCTGATTCAGCTGAAATATCTCCGGTTACTGCAATATATACTCATTTCCCAACGGACAGCGGTGACACAATCGAAAAGGGAAGACTTGGCGAAGAATGTGCCAGACTTAATGAAATTTTCGATACGGTTGACAAATACAGTCTTGTGTTGCTTGATGAGTCATTCAGCTCCACCGGCTCTTATGAGGCTTCTTTTATAGCTTCTGAGGTGCTGACCGGATTTTCAATCGTCGGATGCAGATGTCTGTTTTCGACACATTTACATGAGCTTTCTTCACAGCTTGATGAAATTAATAAAAAATGTGCTCCACAGGGCGGCGCTAAAATCGACACGCTTGTCGCCGGAATAAACGGTGCGGAGCGTTCATTTGAAATCACACGAGCCAAGCCGGACGGCAAGTCTTATGCACGTGATATTGCCGATAAATACGGCATTTCTTACGATAAAATCATGTCGCGGGTAAACGCGAAGAATTAAACGAGGTAAATTAATTATGGAAAACAACAATGAACTTTTACAGCTGCTCGAAAACGACAGCAGACTTACAAATGAACAGCTTGCAGTTATGCTTGACAAGGAAGTCGGCGACATCAAAAAACTCATCGAAGCATATCAGAAAGACGGTGTTATACTCGGTTACAAAACTCTCGTTGACTGGGATAAGACCGACCGTGAATATGTTACGGCGCTTATCGAATTAAAGGTTGCCCCACAGCGTGACAGAGGCTTTGACAAGGTGGCGGAAAAGATATATAATTATCCCGAAGTGCAGTCGCTCTATCTTATGAGCGGAAGTTTTGACCTTGCGGTATTCATCGAAGGACGCACTATGAAAGAGGTTGCATTCTTTGTAGCGCAGAAGCTTGCTCCGATTGAATATGTCGTTGCCACATCCACGCACTTTGTGCTTCGCAAATACAAGGATAAGGGTGCTATTTACGGTCCGTGTGAAGTTGATTTGAGAGGTACGATGTAAGGTGGATTACTCAAAGATTTTGGCGACGACGGTGCAGAATGTTCAGCCGTCGGGCATTCGAAAGTTTTTTGATCTTTTAAACGATAAAAAAGATGTAATTTCTCTGACTGTCGGCGAACCTGATTTTCTGACACCGTGGCATATACGCGAGGCAGGAATCGAGAGCTTACAGCGCGGAAAAACTTATTACACGTCAAATGACGGTATCGCAGAGCTTCGTGCGGAAATCTGCAATTATCAAAATCGCCGGTTCGGTCTGTCGTACAATCCAAAAAACGAGGTTATTGTTACAGTCGGCGGAAGTGAAGCGATAGACATTGGAGTACGTGCACTCGTTAATCCGGGAGATGAAGTTATAATCCCGATTCCGGCATTTGTTTGCTATGGGCCCATAGTTGAAATGGCGCACGGTGTTCCGGTATATATCGAAACCAAAGCAGAGGATAGCTTCAAGCTCACTCCCGATGCACTTCGTGCCGCTATAACCCCAAAAACAAAATTGCTTATTCTGCCGTTTCCCAATAATCCAACCGGTGCTGTACTGACACGGGATGAACTTGAAGAAATCGCAGAAATTCTTCGTGGGACAGACATAATGATATTGTCCGATGAGATTTATGCGGAGCTTACATACGGCTTCAAGCATACTCCGATAGCAACACTTGAGGGGATGTGGGAGCGCACAATCACAGTTTCCGGATTCTCGAAAGCATATGCCATGACCGGATGGCGGCTGGGATATCTTTGCGCACCTGAACCACTTATAAGCCAGATGCACAAAATTCACCAATATGCGATAATGTGCGCACCGACAACAAGTCAGCTTGCGGCAATTGAAGCACTCAAAAACGGTGACCCTGACATCGAAATGATGGCATCGGAATATAATCGCCGACGTAAATATATTTTAAACGGTCTGCGTAAAATTGGAATAGACTGCTTCGAAGCAGAAGGCGCATTCTATGTATTTCCTGATATTCGAAAATTCGGGCTTACAAGCGATGAATTTTGTCAACGGCTTCTCGATGAAAAGGGAGTGGCTATTGTTCCGGGAAATGCATTCGGTTCATGCGGCGAAGGCTTCGCAAGAATTTCGTATGCATATTCCGTTGACCATATCACAAAAGCACTTGAAGCAATGGGTGAATTTGTAAAAACACTTCAATAATAAATTAACTGCGGCATATCTCTATGAGGTATGCCGTAATTTTTTAGAGAACACAAGGACGGGGGATACCATTTTAATCGCACCTTATTCAATTGAGCCAATTATACAAAATGCAAATTTTGTATAATACAGAGAAGGGGCACACAATAAAAAATATGGTAATTAGGCTATACTACAATCCAGCGATAATATTATGAGGTGATTGTATCGATATTTATTTTGTTCTGCTGTAAATATTTTTATTAGATAACACACAATTACGGTGTAAGAGATTTCGTTATTTCAAATCCATTTGATTGCGCGGTTAAAAAAATTTATTTATTGTTT
>JAZQXA010000054.1:0-2009 GCA_045632605.1 Candidatus Flemingiibacterium sp.
GAGGAGATTTTACGGCCTCATCACGTTGGAAGGTCTGTGGATGGCTCAGTGTCAATGTTTCGGGCAATTATTCGTTGCAGTACGCCCTGGATATTACAGATCCTTCCGCGAAGAACTACCGCCATCAGATTCCTTATACCCCGCGGCACTGCGGAAGCGGTGCGGTGATTCTGGAGACTCCGTACGCGAACGTATCATACAGACTGAACGCCGCAGGAAAGAGATATATAAAAAACCAGAATATTACTGCAAATATTCTTGAAGGCTATGCTGACCATTGTGTGTCAGTTAACAGGACATTTTCCCTGGGCAGACACTCGCTGTACATAGGTTTGGAAGGGCTTAACCTTGGCGGCAGGAACTACGAGGTGATCCACGGCTACCCTATGCCGGGACGTGCCTTCAGATGTACATTGAAATACAGACTTTAACGCTTTATATCATGAAAATCAGACAGTTATTTTGGGCGATGCCTCTATGCGCCGTCTTGTATTCATGCGAAAAGATCGGAGGACAGGACGATGAACCGGTTGCAACTGCCGGGACATACATACTGAACAACGGCAACTGGGGTGACAACGATTCCAATATCGGAATATACGACCCTGCCACCAAGACGTATGCTTCGAGCGCCTTTTTTGCGGAAAACAACAGGAAACTCGGCGATCTCGGACAGGATATCCTTGTATCAGGAGAAGAAGTATATATTGCCATGAACGGCTCACAGACCATCTGGGTTACAGATACCGAGCTCAGGATCAAGGCGCAGGTAAATGCAGAAGCGGAAGGTGCACGACTCTCTCCACGCTATCTTGCAACTGCGGGTGGAAAGATCTATGTGACCTATTACGAAGGTTATGTCGGCGAGATTTCGGGCACTGACGACCCGGTACGTCTCTGCGCTGTGGGTCCGAATCCTGAAGGCCTTGCCATTGCAGGCGACAAGCTCTATGTTGCAGCTTCCGGTGGCATGTCCTACCCGACATACAACAATACCGTATCTGTGGTTTCTCTCAAAACCTTTACAGAGATATCTACTTTTGAAGTCAATGTAAATCCTACAAAGGTCGAGGGTTCCTCAAATGGTGAATATGTATATATATCAAGCTTCGGAAACTATGCTGACGCACCTGCAAAACTTCAGGTCTATAACGTATCAACCGGCGCCGTCAGCGACCTGGAGTACGATGGTGTCAGTGCAATTGCAAAGGGAACAGATGATATATTGTACATTCTCTGCGGCGGGTACGATGAAAACTGGAATCCGCTTCCTGGCACAATCTATAAGCATGATATGGCCAGCAACTCACCTCTCGGAAAATTCGTGACAGATGCTACAACGCTTCCAAACGCCTATTCCATCTCTGTTGGACATGACGGATATGTATATGTCGGCTGTTCGGATTATCTGAATACAGGAGATGTTTACGTGTTTACCTCCAAGGGCAAACTCCATGACAGTTTCGATTCATGCGGAATGAATCCGGTGAAGGCATATTAAGAGTTTATAATACGAAAAGAGTCCTCTACTGCTACGTAGAGGACTCTTTTGTGGTCCCACCAGGGCTTGAACCTGGGACCCCCTGATTATGAGTCAGGTGCTACTAACCAACTGAGCTATAGGACCAATATTTTGTTTGCTTTTGGTGATTTCTGCGTTGAAATCCCTCAAAACCAAACGAAAATCTTCGATTGGACTGATGCAAACAATTTATTTCAACAACGGCGTCTAAAATTCGCCTGTCTGATAGTTTTATTTACAATAGTGGTTCGGAGTGGTTACCGAACCACTATGCAAATATAATACTTTTTCGATTAGTTAAGCTTGATCTCAACCTCAACACCTGAAGAAAGCTCGAGCTTCATGAGAGCGTCAACAGTCTTAGGAGTTGAATCGTAGATGTCAAGAAGACGGCAGTATGAGTTGAGCTCGAACTGCTCACGTGACTTCTTGTTTACGAAAGTCGAGCGGTTAACAGTGAAGATCTTCTTGTTGGTTGGGAGCGGAA
>JAZQXA010000055.1:0-6345 GCA_045632605.1 Candidatus Flemingiibacterium sp.
ATCGGATTGCGGCAGTTATGTGACTGGATGGCTTTTGTTTCTGTGGAAGGCGTTCATTTTTCAGAAGATGTGTGTCCGGTGCTGAAACGCTGCGGACTGTTGGATTTCGCAGGTGTTTGCACAAGAACTTGTGTACGGTATCTTGGATTGGATGTTTCTTGCTGCCGCTGGTGTGATGATGTTGACGAACGAATATGTGAGGAATTTATGGAGGCAGTTTTTCACGGCGGTAATATGGGCAGTTCCAATACTGATACAATGGGGAGCTTATTCACGGATGAAAAAAATATGGGTAATAATATGTCGCCGATTAATGCATTTATTTGCAAGATAAACAGGCGGGCATATAAACAGTATCCGTTTACAAAAAAATGTAAAGTGTTATTGCCCTTGTTTTGGATTTACCTCCCGATTCGCTATTTGTTCAGGAGTATATTCGGCTTAAGGCCAAAGAAATCCATAAGCAAGACGATTACTGGTGCAAAAAAACAGCGGGAGTTGTTTGATGAGCTGCATTTATTTGAAGTTTGACTGTATGATTTGAATGTTAAACAGAATATTCAAATTATAAAAAATTAGGGAGGAAATACGCCTCTCATCAGTTTGAAAAAAGTCCCCGAAGGGACTTTTTTCATTAGTAGCGAAATCTTCCGGCGGTTTTACCGAGGGATGAAATGATTTTGCCTCCGTTGTATAGTGGTAAAGGTTTGGTGACCGAATTACCAAAATACAACGGAGGCAATATTTATTTGTAAAGGAAATGGCGAAATACGAATCATCACTCACAATATATGTAAATGCGATGGTGGTTCTATGCTTTTGATGTGAGATTAACGATTATTTGCGCTTTTTGCTGACTATTGCAATAACAGCAACTGCAATAACAACAACTGCCGCGATTCCGGCAATAACGAGGGGGCTGATTCCGCCCTTGTTATCATCCTCGGGAGCTTCAGTGGTTTCGGGAGCTTTTGTGGGTTCATCAGCTTCGGTTGTTTCA
Source organism: Candidatus Flemingiibacterium sp. (assembly GCA_045632605.1). Lineage (GTDB taxonomy): Bacteria > Bacillota > Clostridia > Oscillospirales > CAG-272 > Flemingiibacterium. The sequence goes on from JAZQXA010000055.1 coordinate 1,001, forward strand.
TCTTCGGCCTCAGTGGTATCTTCAGCCTTTGCAGTGGTATCTTCAGCCTTTGCAGTGGTGTCTTCTGCCTCTGCGGTTGTATCTTCATTTTCTGCAGTTGTATCTTCACCCTCGACGGTGGTATCTTCTGCGGCAGTGGTATCATCGGCTGCTTCGGTTGTATCCTCTGCATCGGCTGTAGTATCATCTGCTTCGGGAGCTTCGGTGGTTTCGGGAGCTTTTGTGGTTTCCGGTGCCTTTGTTGTTGAAGGTGCAGAACCGTCTGCCCACTCATTGGAGAGATCATAGAAATCTACAACCCAATCACCGGATGCAGTGAAAGCTTCGGCATATTCATAGTGACATCCGTCATCGTCGAGGTCATTAAGCGAGTATGTAAATCCGAGCTTGCCAGCCTTTATCATATCCGTGTTACCTTTTGTACAAGGCATCGAAAGCTCGATTGCATAACCCTTATCGGTAATTGCGGTCTTATATTCAAAGGTTGAATAGTCGATTATATCATAGTGATGTGCCAAGCCAAACATTGTATAACCGTATGCGTCGATTGAAACCTTTACTAAATCGGCGGTATTGTTGTTGAAGCAGAAACGAAGCTCCACGAGGTCGGTCTGGAACGAGTTATAATTCTGGAAAAATTCTTTTCCGAGGGTATTTACATCATCGTCGGTAACATCGCAGTAAACATAAAGACGCTCATTGTCATAAAGGAAGTAAACGTCTGCCTTGCAGGTGAAAGGCCAGGGCCATTCCGCAACCTCTTCAACGTACTGTTCGAGTACGTTGGGCTTGGTTCCGAGATCCTTCAAAACGAGTGAATTTTTATATGCGGGGTCGAGAACGCCGTCAACTGTTGCAGTGCCTTTTTTGATAACATCCGATGCGGCACTTGTTGAAACTGCGAGGGTGAATACCATCGCAATGGCGAGAATTAAAGCAAAAAATTTTTTCATTGGTTTATATCCTTTCAAAAAAGTTTTAGTTTTGTGGTTTTATGTATGCATCAACATAGCGAGTGGTTATTTCGGTTTCAGAGCTTATGAGAGCCGTCAGGTTAACCTTGAAGGCTTCGCGCGGTACATCATAGCAGAGAAGCGTATCGGAGGTGAGGCGTGAATCCTGCACGGTTCCGATATATTCGCAGGGGACGGAATTTATCCAGACCTTCGGAAGATCGGCAAGTGCGCTGTCAAGATCCTTAACCGCAAATCTGAACGTCACCTTTGCATTTTCGGGAATCTCACCGACCATCAGGCGGAAGCTTCCTCTTTCGCGGTATGTGAGCGGAAGCTGATCCACGCCGCGGTTTTCCTGATTGCTGAGGTAAGAGCTGCGACGCCACATTGGCAGACGGCATTTCATTGTAACCATATGCCGGCGCTTGAGCTTCATAATTGTTTCGGGGTCGCCAAGCGTGTTTATAACAGTGTTGTACTGTTCGTAGGAGCAAACGGAGTGGCTGATATCAAAGTCAAAATCCTTGCTGCGGTCGATCTTTGCATCAACATGAATATAATAATTGTAAATGTAGAATTTATCAGCGCCCTGTGAGAATGCGCTTGCGGCAAAGGAGGCGAAGGTTTCGATGTCAGGGTATCTCACCTCGTCGTCAATATGCGACATCAATCTCATTTCCATGCTTGCATAAAGCTCAACGCCGTAAGGAGCGAGAAGCGATTTCCAGAGTGCAATCGGCATATCGGTGTCATTTGATGCCCAACGCGCGCTGATTACCAGCACGTCGATAAGCTTTTCGTGAACCCATGTCATAACGTCAAAGCCGTATTCAAAGCAGAAGTTGATGTCAGGCATCAAGCGTACTGCAAGCTTTATCCGGTGTCCCCATCTCTCTTCGGCCTTCTTGACGAGCTTATATACCTCGCGCATGAAGTTGTTCATATGCTGAATGCCCTCATACTCTCCGCCGACGGCGAAGCAGGTCATTTCACGCTGGAAATCAAGCTCAACGCCATATGGATCATAGCGCTCAAGAGATTCGTTTATAACGTCAAGCAGGAGGTTTCTGACAATTTCTAAGCTGAAGTCGTAAGCATATGGGTCACCGCCAGAAATGATGCCTCTCGGAATACCGCGTCCGTTGAGTGCCTCGGGATGCTCATGCAAAAAGTCGGGGAAGAGAGGCGATGTCTGACGGTAGCGCTCATGAAAATCGTTCATGCGGAAGGTGATCCAGGGGTTGATTCCTGCCTCGCGGAAGCCGTTTATCTGCATCTCGATAAGGTCAACGCCAAGCTCCTCGCAAAGATAGTGCATACCCTTCGGTGCGCCGGTGTCGGAATAGTCAACGGCAATGCCGTTTTCTTCCTTTTGATAGTATTTATCGAGAAAATCCGTGATGACATTGGAACGGTAACACGCACAGTTGTCAAGCAGGTTGATAAAAAAGTCGGTGACGTGCGTTCCTTCATAAATCTTCGGGAAATTCTTTATATCCTGAATCGATGGGCGGGTTTTTCCGGCAGCCAATATTATATCGTGCGTATCCTGATTAATGCAAATACCTTTCATTGTAGTTTCCTCGTTTAACGGATATATTTTTCGGGTGCGGCAGGTTTTGACCTGCCGCATCGAGCTGAAGTTTATTAATTTAAATCGGGTCCTTCAACATATACTTCAACATAGTCTGTGGTGAATCCTTTTTCGGTCATAGCTCTCATTTCGACGACCATATATGTGTCGCCGTGTACTGACTCGGGAATTTCATAGCACATGAGTATCTCCTCGGTTTGTGCGTCACGGCACAAATCAATTCCTTTGTATTCGCAAAGAGCTGAGTTTACGAATACAGCCGGTGGATTATTGATGGTTTCCTTGTTGGATACCGAGAATTTGAGGGTGAGCTTTGAACCGACGAGAACGTCGCCGACAGGAATGCGTAAGGTCTTGTATTCAACATTTCCCACAGTCGCCGGGAGATACTGAACTATCGGTTCCCAAAGAGGAGTGATATCTACCCAGGTAATAAGGCATCTTCTGTTCATATACATGAGCTTCTCATATGAACCGATCGTGCAAAGTGTTGTCCACTGGGTGGCTTTCTTATAGTCCTTGGTCATTAATTTGTCCGTAGAGTTGAAAATGGAAACAGCATTTCTATACCAATTGAAGAGATATATTTTTTCAGCACCTTGTGAGAAATAGTTTGCTGCCGCTGCGCACGCGGTATCATAATCCATACCTATAGCCGCAGTAACCGGGCTGACAGAAACAGACGGTTCTATACGTGCTGCAAGCGTTACTCCGTGAGCTTCAGTGAGCGAATCCCATTGCTTTATTGGAATATCAAGATTCGTGATTGACCAGCGGCACGAGGGAACGATCATATCAACAAGTCCCTCCGCCATCCAGGTGATAACGTCAAGACCAAAGCCGTAGTTTGTGTCAATGTCGTATGCAACGCTTGCTGCAATCTGGATTTTATGACCGTACTTTTCCTCATATATCATTACGAGGTCGTCAACCTGACGCATGAATTCATTGAGAATGTCAAGTCCGTTGTATTCGCCTCCGATATGCCAGAGGTAAATCTCACGCTGGAAGTCAAGCTCGATGCCGTATGTATCATAACGGTTGAGCGCATCATTGATGAACTTTAACATATATTCGCGAACAAGCGGATATGAATAATCCATTGCTCTGTCAAAATAAGTGATATAGTCATGATGCTGTACGCGTCTGATTTCGGGGTGATTGTGGTAGAAGTCGGAGAAGAGGACAGATGTTTGTTTTGAACTCTGATCGTGAGCGTCATTCATACGGAATGAAAGCCACGGGTTGATGTTAATCTCTTCCAAAGTTTCAATGAACATTCCGATGGGGTCAACTCCGAGGGTTTCGTAGAGATAATATGCACCCTTTGCCTGCGGACCGACGGAATAGTCGCCGGAGGCATAGTCAACCGGAATACCGTTTTCCTCTTTTTGATAATACTTATCAATATAGCTTTGTGTTCCGCCGTTTGTCGGGAACGAAGCAACCACGTCGTTAACGCTGATAAAGTAGTCTGTGATGTGAGTTCCCTCATACTGCTTTACAAATTTGATGATATCGTTTTCCGAGATTTCGTTTCTGCCGGCACCCACCATGTAGTCGGAGAAGTCATGGTTAAGGATGATGCCGTTAACCTCATACTGCTCTTCTTCCTTGGGATCCCATGCCCAGGTGTCTACGGTATTACCCAGCATCTCTTTAACCTGTGCTTCTGTAACCTTTGTTCCGAATGAGCTTGGAGCATTTTCCGGAATAGTGTCAACGGGAACAAGCGAGAAATGGTCGAAGCAATAATCCTGCGTCATTATAGCAGGGGATCCGCCGCAGACCTTGATGGTTGAGAGATCATCCTCAAGATCTAAATAGAAGTTTACCTTAAGCCAATCGTTTGTGGGATAAGCATAGGCAATTTTTCTGCTGCCGTTCTTCATGTTGAAGAAAATACGCAGCTCGGTGAACTGTCCCTCGCGAAGGGTGCGGAAATAACCGGTAAAGAGATATTTTCCGGCTTTGATGGCTTCACCGGGGGTGTAGACCGGACCGAAATGGCTCTGGTCAATGTTGGTAACACGCAGATAACCGCCGTTATCGTCCTTCACAAAGTCAAATTTGAATGAGCCATCTTTAACCCAGTAAAGTAAGGAATTATCCGAACTGAATCGGCTGAACTTCAAAAGGTTGCCCTCGGGAAGATCCTCGTTAATTGACAGTGTGGTTGCCAATAGCGGTGCGGCGTTAACCGTCACAGCGGAAAATACCTGTAAAAGCATCATTAAAGTTAAGAGCAATGATGCAATTTTGAATTTTTTCATTTTGTAATTCTCCTTTCGTACCATCATTCAGCGACTTTTTCGATAGTGAGATTGTCAATATCGAACGAGTTGATATCGGTTACAGCCATACCGCCTGCCACCTTGATAGTGAAGGTTGTGTTGCTGTCTGCCGTAAAGTAAGCTTCAACATTTTTCCATTCGTCTGTAATCGTAAACATATATCCGCTGCCATTGTATGTTTCTCCGTTTATAAACAAAGGAGTGTACTGCTCGCCGATATAGTTTCGTGCGACCATGCTTTCGCCTTCAACCGAACAGCGGATCTGATATGTGACCTTATACTTTATTCCGCTGTATATTTTAATGTCGGAGGTGAGCATGATTCCGCAATACTCAATAGGACGTTCACTCATTCTGAGGAAGCCGTTTCCGTCTTCAACCTCGTGAGTCAGAAGTGCACCATTTGTCTGATAAATTGCCCAATTATTGAGAGCTGTGTCCGCATTGTCGAAATTACCGTCCTCATAGAAATTTACGTTATTGGGAATGGTATCTCCGATT
>JAZQXA010000056.1:0-7312 GCA_045632605.1 Candidatus Flemingiibacterium sp.
AATGAAAAAGTTAAGAGTTGCTCTTATCGGTACAGGTAATATCGGCGAAACTCACATCACACGCTACGAAAAGAACCCAAATGTCGAAATTGCGGCAGTATGCGACATTGATGAGGCAAAGCTAAATAAATTTGCCGATGCTCACAATGTTGAAGCGCGTTTTACCAGCGTTGACGAAATGCTCGCAAGTGTTGAGCTTGATGCGGCTGATGTCTGCGTATGGAACTGTGCTCACGCTGAATGTACCATTGCGGCTCTCAATGCAGGTCTTGATGTGCTCTGCGAAAAGCCTATGGCGATGACCGCAGCAGAGGCAGAGGCTATGAAGGCTGCCGCCGACAAAAACGGCAAGCTTCTCATGCTCGGCTTCGTAACCCGTTTTTCCAATTCAGCCCGCATAGCAAAAGACTTTATTGAAAACGGCTTCCTCGGTGATATCTACTATTCAAAGGCTGCATATATTCGCCGCCACGGCAATCCCGGCGGATGGTTTTCAGATAAGTCCCGTTCCGGCGGCGGTCCTCTTATTGACATAGGTGTTCATCCGCTTGACCTCACCCGTTATCTTATGGGCAATCCGAAGCCGGTTTCGGTTTACTGTGTAACCGCAAACGAGCTTCACAAGGATAGAGCGAATCTTAAGACACACGTCGGATGGTCTCCCGAAGGTGCTGACCCCAAGAAAGACGTATGTGACATTGAATCAAGTGCGATTGGTATCATCCGTTATGAAAACGGTGCTTCCACACTTCTCGAATGTGCTTACAATCTCCACGACGGGCTTGAAAACAAGGGCGGACGTCTTCTCTACGGCACAAAGGGCGGTCTTAACCTTGACACCATGAAGTATTATACCGACGTTAACGGATTTATGGTTAACTCCGAAATCAAGGATGTTGATAACTACAACGAAGGAAAAGAATTGTTCCAGGCAGAAATCGACCATTTTGTTGACTGCTGCTTAAACGGAACGAAGTGTATATCTCCTGCGGAAGACGGCGTTGTTATCATGAAGATTCTTGAGGGGCTTTACGAGTCTGCAAGAACCGGAAAATCTGTTGATATTATCTGAAATTAATTTTATATTTGAAACGGCATTTCGAAGGAGATGCCGTTTTTTATATACGAAAATCATCCGCTTCACTTGACATAACGGTGATTTTGATGTAAAATATATTCTGAGGTATTATATATACCTTATATTTTAAAGCAAAAAAGAGGTAGATACCATGTCAGAGAACATTAAAAACACCGAAAAAGGCGGAATTTCCGTCGAAATCGAACACATATTTCCGATAATCAAGAAGTGGCTTTATTCCGAAAAAGAAATTTTTCTTCGTGAGATAGTTTCAAATGCCTGCGATGCTGTGACAAAATTAAAGCGTCTTTCCTCGCTCGGTGAAGCACAGATTGACGACGAGAATTATAAAATTACAGTTACTGTTGATAAGGCGGCACGTACGCTTACTGTTTCCGATAACGGTATCGGTATGACAGAGGATGAAGTGCGCAGATATATCTGTCAGATTGCTCTTTCCGGTGCGCTTGAATTTATTGAAAAATATGAGGGCAAGGAAACAAACGACGGAAGTGCTGACGGTATTATCGGTCATTTCGGACTTGGATTTTATTCCGCATTTATGGTAAGCGACACTGTTGATGTTATTACACGTTCATACACCAAAGACAGCGGTGTTAAATGGGTCTGCAATGAGTCCGGCGAATATGAAATTACGACCGATTATTACCGTGCTGAACGCGGTACGGATGTTGTAATGCACATCATGGAGAATGAAGCAGAGTTCCTTGACGAATACCGTATACGCGGTATGCTCGAAAAATACTGCTCGTTCATGCCGGTTGAAATCTATCTTGTAAACGAAGATGATGAGGAAAAATCGGACGATAAGGCTGAAGAACCAAAGCTGATAAACGATATACATCCGCTCTGGCAGAAAAATCCGTCCGAATGCACTGACGAGGAATATGAGCAGTTCTATCATAAGGTGTTTAACGATTACCGTGAGCCTCTGTTCCATATTCATCTTAATGCGGATTATCCCCTCAATTTCCGCGGAATACTTTATTTCCCACGCATCGCTCACGAATATGACAGCCTTGAGGGACAGGTGAAGTTATACTACAATCAGGTGTTCGTTGCGGATAACATCAAAGAAGTAATTCCCGAATTTCTTCTTATGCTCAAGGGTGTGCTCGACTGTCCCGAGCTTCCGCTTAATGTTTCGAGAAGCTATCTTCAGAACAGCGGATATGTTGCGAAAATTTCAGCACATATTGTTAAAAAGGTTGCTGACAAGCTTTGCTCGATGTATAATCTTGAGCGCGAAAATTACGAGAATCTTTGGAATGACCTTAAAACATTCGTTGAATACGGCTGTCTGCGTGACCGCAAATTCTATGACCGCGTAAAGGGCGCAATTATTTACGCTACAACCGACGGCAAGTATGTTACTCTTGACGAGTATCTCGAAAAGGCTAAAGAAAAGCACGAAAAGACTGTTTACTACACCGCAGACCTCACCGCGCAGGCACAGTATATTTCGATGTTTGCCGCAGAGGGAATCGAGGTCGTTGTGCTTGATAAGATGATTGACACACAGTTTATCAACATTGTTGAGCAGGAAAATGAGGGCGTGAAATTTGTCCGTATTGATGCGGATGTTGCCGGAGCACTCAAAGCAGACGGTAATGCCGAAGCAAACGAAAAACTGGCTGAAATTTTCAAGGAAGTCAGCGGCAATACCGAATTAAAAGTAAGCTTCGAGCTTCTTAAAAACGAAAAAATTCCGGCTGTACTCAACATCTCCGAGGAAACACGACGTATGGAAGATATGATGAAGATGTACCGTATGTCGGGCAAAGACATGGGCTCAATGAAGTTCCCGACCGACATAACTCTCATCGTTAACGCATCAAGTCCCCTTATCAAGCGTCTCGGCGACACAGCTGAAAACGACGAATCCAAAGCCAAGAAGCTCGCAAAGCAGATTTACACGCTTGCTCTTCTTGCACAGCGTCAGCTCTCGGCAGATGAGCTTCAGGCTTTCCTTGCTGACAGCTTTGATATGCTTGAAAATATGTAAGAGCCCGTGGGCGGTATGCGAAAGCCCACATTATGTAAATTTCCGAAAGGACAATATAAAATGGCATCTGTATACGGTACAAAATTGAAAATTTCAGTTTTCGGCGAATCGCACGGAGAAGCAATCGGCACGGTTATTGACGGATTTCCGGCAGGAATGAAGATTGATTTCGATGCAATTTCGGCATTTATGAAACGTCGGGCACCGGGCGGAAATTTTTCGACAAAGCGCAAGGAGGCGGACATTCCGCGAATTGTCAGCGGTATTTCCGACGGATATACTAACGGTTATCCGATTTGTGCTGTCATTGAAAATACCAATCAGCATTCGGCATCGTATCAGGATAAGATGACTGTTCCAAGACCGAGCCACGCAGATTTTGCGGCAGCTCTCAAATACGGTGAGCACACCGAGCTTCACGGCGGCGGACATTTTTCCGGCAGACTTACAGCACCGCTTGTTTTTGCCGGCGCGCTGTGTTCGCAGTATCTTGCACTTCATGGGGTGGAAATTGCCGCCCACATAAAAGAGATGGTTGACGTCAGCGACAGTTCATTTGATATGAATGTAACTGTCGGGGCACTTCGTGAGCTGAAATCTCACGCTTTTCCGGCTATTGATGAATCAGCGGCTTCTGCTTTTGCCAATATCATAAATAATGCGCAAGAGAAGGGCGATTCTGTTGGTGCAAGGCTTGAATGTGCCGCTGTTGGATTGCCTGCGGCGCTCGGTGAGCATATGTTCGAGAGCGTTGAAGCGGAAATTTCACAGCTTATGTTTGCGATTCCGGCGGTAAAGGGCATTGAATTCGGAGCTGGCTTCGATTTTTGCCGTATGTACGGCTCGGCGGCTAACGATGCCTATGAAATCGTGAACGGCAAAATCGTTACAAAAACCAACAATTGCGGTGGAATCGTAGGCGGTATGACTACGGGTATGCCGATAATATTTTCAGTTGTTGTAAAGCCTACACCGTCGATTTTCACCGAGCAGGATTCGGTTGATATGGTGAACGGAACAAACACAAAACTAAAGATAAACGGCAGACACGACCCGTGTATTGCCGTGCGTGCAGTTCCCGTAATCGAGGCGGGATGCGCGATTGCGCTTACACAGCTAATGCTTAAATCAGATGGGAGGAAGCTCTGATGACTGATCCGAAATTCGGTGTAAATTCAATAATCGGTGAAAATCTTGCGCTTCTTTCAACGGAGGCTTTGTCTGCGGAGGAACGCAGACTTACACAGCTTCGCGAACGTGCGCTTTTCATTTCAAGAAGCGGTTCACTGCTTGACTCTGACAACCGTGCGGAGGAGTTTTCGTCACTTTTCAGCGAGGGTATTGCATATGACGGAATTCCCGAAACCGAGCGGCATATAAATGCACAGATGAATGCGCAGCTTATTTCGGACAAGCTTGCGGTTTGCCGCTTCCTTGCCGCAGAATACCGTGCAAGGAATATAAACATTCTCGAAAAGCTTCTCGGAAACGAGCCTTACGGAAAATCGGTGAAAATTGCTTATTTCCGAAATGCTTATGCTGATGCGGCGTTCCGTATTTTCTCGGAGGTTATAGAGAATCCTGCGGTTGTTTACGCTTCCGACTTTTCAGCTGTTTGCGAGGAGGTTTACTACGGACGTGCGGATATGTGTATGCTTCCGCTTGATTCCTCACGCGATGCAAAGCTTATCAGCTTTTACCGTCTTATCGACAAGTATGAGCTCTCGCCGATATTTTCCTGCGATGTTACAACGCCTGACGGCAGTGTCACAACCCGATATGCACTGCTTAAAAAATCAGCGGCTCTGCCCAAAAAAGAGGCGGCAAAAAAATGTGACCGTTTCTTCTTTGAGTTCAGTCTTATTCCCGATAACGGCGGGGCACTTTGCGAGGTTCTTTTCGCAGCAGTGAAATGCGGTCTGACTCTTTATAAGGTCGATTCAATACCGCTTTCATACAACGAAAGTGAGTTTTCCTGCGACGTGATTTTAGAGGTCGGTGACAGAGAGGGGCTTGAAGCATTTGTGCTTTTCCTTGCCCTTGCCGTTCCGCAGTATGAGCCGCTCGGATATTATCCGCACATCGGCAGAAAATAAATGTATAATATTCTGAAAAAACATCAAAAATAATTTGAAAGGATACAGCATATAATGAAAAAGACACTTTCTTATACTACACAGGGTACTTGCTCGCGTCAGATTGAGATAATCTGCGAGGGTGATACTATCGAAAACGTACAGTTTGTCGGAGGCTGTTCCGGTAATACGCAGGGCGTTGCCGCTCTTGTTGTCGGAATGAATATCGACGATGCAATAAAGCGCCTCAAGGGAATAAAGTGCGGATTCAAGCCGACATCCTGTCCCGATCAGCTTGCTTGTGCACTCGAAAAAATCAAGAAGCAGGAAGCTTAATTTTTACGTTTACACACAAAAACTTGAATGAATGGAGAAAGATATGACCTATCAGGAAAATTATAAGCGCTGGCTCGAAAGCGACAAGGTTGACGAAGCAACAAAAGCAGAGCTTCGTTCTATCGCCGGCGACGATGAAGAAATAAAGTTACGCTTTATAAAGTCGCTTGAATTCGGTACTGCCGGACTTCGCGGCGTAATGGTTGCCGGAACTAACGCAATGAATGTTTACACAGTTGCTCACGCAACCCAGGGACTTGCCGACCTTATTAACAAGGAGGGGAAGGCTGACCGGGGAGTTGCGATAGCTTTTGATTCGAGAAACAATTCGGAACTGTTTGCCCATTGTGCAGCGAGTGTGCTTGCGGCGAACGGAATCAAAGTAAAAATATTCGACAGTCTTCGCCCGACTCCGGTGCTTTCGTTTGCGGTGCGCGAGCTTCACACTATTGCCGGTATCAATATTACCGCTTCGCACAATCCGAAGCAGTATAATGGCTATAAGGCGTACTGGGAAGACGGTGCACAGCTTCCGCCGGACCATGCGGCAACTGTATCGGAATTTATTGCGGCGGCGGATATTTTTGACGACGTAAAGACTATAGATTTTGAAAAGGCTCTTGCAGACGGAGTTATCGAATATATCCCCGAATCACTTGATGAAGCATATATGAAAAATGTCATTGCGGAAGCGGTTAATCCGGGCGTTATAAGCAAGGTTGCAGATGACCTCGAAATTGTATACACTCCGCTTCACGGTGCCGGACACAAGATTATTCCCGAGGTGCTTCGCCGCGTTGGACTTAAGCACATTGCTGTCGTTGACGAGCAGATGGTGCTCGACGGCGATTTCCCGACGATATCTTATCCAAACCCCGAGTTTCCCGAGGCATTTGAGCTTGGAATCAAGCTTGCCGAAAAGGTTAACAGTGATCTCATCATTGCAACTGACCCCGATGCTGACCGTGTTGGCATAATGTCGCGTGACAAGTCGGGCAAGTTTGTCCGTCTGACGGGTAATCAGGTCGGAGCACTTCTGCTTGACTATATTATCACCGCATATGAAGAAACGGGAATGCCCGAGAATCCTTATGCGATTAAGACCATCGTTTCGACGGAGATGGTTACAAAGATTTGTAAGGACCATAATATTCGCTTGCACAATGTTCTCACTGGCTTCAAGTTTATCGGAGAGGTAATAAAACAGTATGAAACCACCGGACATGACAATTATATCTTCGGCTTTGAGGAGAGCTACGGTTATTTAAAGGGAACATATGCACGCGACAAGGATGCTGTTGTTGCAACAATGCTTCTCTGCGAAATGGCGGCTTACTACAGCACAAAGGGCATGACTCTCTGCGATGCACTGCAGGGACTTTATGACCGCTATGGCTATTATGATGAGGGAGCGGCGAACATCTATATGGAAGGTCTTGACGGCCTTGAAAAGATGAAAAATCTGATGAACAGACTGCGCAGTGATCCACCGGCGGAGCTTGCCGGCTACAAGGTTATTGAGCGCCGTGACTATCTTAACGATACAGTGCTTGATATTGCAACGGGCAAGGTTACTTCAACTGGACTTCCATCCTCAAATGTGCTTTATTTTGTAACCGAGCCGGGCGATGTTATCGTAATGCGTCCGTCGGGTACAGAGCCGAAAATTAAAATATATATTCTTGCGCACGGTGAGTCGCTTGAAGCGGTTAAAGAGAAAATTGCCGCTTACGACAAAATTACCGACACATGGGTTGAATAAAATATTATTGAGGGCTGTTATTAAGTAACAGCTCT
>JAZQXA010000057.1:0-4631 GCA_045632605.1 Candidatus Flemingiibacterium sp.
AGTGCGGTTGCATTCGTTATCGGAAACGAGAATCTTGTTGCAAAGGGCTACAGAACAACAATTGATTATTTTGAGGTTTATGTAAAAGCTCCCGTGTGAGCTGACAGTTAATTTTGTATATTAAAGCTGATAAGGCTTTGATATAAATTACAACCTTTTAGGTTGTTTCCTCTCCCCCCCGAATGAGCTTTTGCTTGTTCGGGGATATTTTGTCAAAACAACAACGCACTCAAATAACAGAGTATTTGGGTGCGTTGTTGATATTTTTATACTACTAAATCAGCGGTTTTGCGGCACGCTTTAAGATTCCGTGCATATGCGCGATAGCAACACCGTAATTTGTTATCGGCAGACCGGCTTTTTGGGCAAGACCGTAACGGTGAGCAAGCTCACGCGGATTGAGAGTACATCCACCGCAGTGGATGACCATTTTATACTCAGACAAATCGGACGGAAATTCCGTTCCTGAAGTAAAGACAAATTCCGGTTCGACGCCCGTATGCTTGCGAATCCACATAGGCAACTTTACCGTTCCAATATCCTCACACTGACGGTGATGCGTGCATCCCTCGGAAATCAGTATCTTGTCACCGGCTTTGATTGTGTCAAGCGCCGCCGCCCCCTTGACAGCTTCAGTGAAATTGCCTTTGTAACGAGCCATGAGCATCGAGAATGATGTCAGCGGAATATCTTCCGGTATCATCTGTGACACCATACCAAAAACCTGCGAGTCGGTTACAACCATGCGCGGATTTACCTTTGCGAGTGCCGCTTCAAGCTCGGTTTCTCGGCAGACAAGCGGCATTGCACCTGCCTCAAGAAGGTCACGTATCACCTGCTGCTGCGGCAGAATAAGTCTTCCTTTTGGCGCCGATGCATCAATCGGAGTTACAAGAATTACAACATCTCCACGCTCAACAAGATCACCGATAAGCCGCTGTTCAGGCTCTTTTTTTGCAAATGCCGTAAGCCTATCTTTGAGCGCTTCGATTCCCATTCCACTCACAGCACTGACACATATCGCATCTACAGATTCAACATTGGTTAGATCGCATTTGTTGTAAACCGTGATATATGGTATATTTCTTGATTTTACCTCGTCGAGCAGTTCGGTTTCATATTCACTCATTCCGCGAGAAGCATCAATGACGATTATTGCAATATCGGTTTTGGCAAGCACCTGACGGGTTTTTTCAACTCGCATTTCACCGAGTGTACCGATATCATCAAGCCCCGGGGTATCGGTGATAATCACCGGCCCGAGCGGAAGCAGCTCCATTGCCTTTGAAACCGGGTCAGTTGTTGTTCCGGCCACATCAGAAACAATCGCAAGGTTCTGTCCCGTCAGCGCATTGATAAGCGCGGATTTTCCGGCATTCCGGCGACCGAAAATTCCGATATGAATTCTCTCACCGGATGGTGTTTGATTAAGTTCTGCCATAATAATTCCTCTTAAAATCTGAAGTCACGCTGACCGTTTCTTATGTCCTTGAGATGCTGGATTACGAGCGAACGTACCTTTTGATTTGGGATATTTGCAAGCTCACGGATGATGAGATCTGTACCGATTACCCTTGTGTCAAGCGAAGCATAATCCATCAAATATTCTTTGAGCGTCATGAGCGCATTTGGATGACAGCAGTTCTGAATCTGCTTTGATTTGCAAAGATCCATAAATCTGTCGCCCGTGCGTCCCTCACGGTAGCAAGCCGTACAGAAGCTCGGAATATATCCAAGACGCATCAGCCAGTTTACAACCTCATCGAGAGTACGATTGTCAGAAACATCAAACTGCGACGAGTTCTCGTCCTCCGGCTCCGCCTCTGCATATCCGCCGACACTTGTACGTGATGCACCCGAAATTTGCGAAACGCCAAGACGAAGTACCTTTTCGCGAACTTCTTTCGATTCGCGTGTTGAAATAATCATTCCGGTGTAGGGAACAGAAATACGGATGAGCGCACAAATTTTCGCGAATATTTCATCTGAAATCGAGTTGTCAAATGCGGACGGATCGATGTCCTGTGCCTTCTTGATTCGGGGAACGGAAATTGTATGCGGTCCGACACCGTGAACAGCTTCGAGATGTTCAGCATGCATTAAAAGTCCGGCAAACTCATAGCGATAAAGCTCAAGTCCGAACAGTACGCCGAGTCCAACATCGTCTATTCCGCCTTCCATAGCTCTGTCCATAGCCTCGGTATGATAGCAGTAATCATGCTTCGGGCCGGTGGGATGGAGCTTTTCATAGCTTTCCTTGTGGTATGTTTCCTGGAAAAGGATATATGTTCCGATTCCAGCATCACGGAGCTTGCGGTAGTTTTCAACTGTTGTTGCGGCAATATTCACGTTAACACGGCGGATTGCACCGTTCTTATGCTTGATAGAATAAATTGTCTTAATTGACTCAAGGATATATTCGATAGGATTGTTTACGGGGTCTTCGCCGGCTTCAATTGCAAGACGCTTGTGTCCCATATCCTGAAGCGCAATAACTTCTTTCTTAATTTCTTCTTGCGTCAGTTTCTTTCTGGTGATACACTTGTTTTTAAGATGATACGGACAGTAAACACATCCGTTTACACAGTAGTTCGAAAGATAAAGCGGCGCGAACATTACGATTCTGTTGCCGTAAAAATCCTTTTTGATCTGCTCGGCAAGATCATACATTTCCTTGATTTTTCCTTCATCCTCGCAGGCAAGAAGCACAGATGCTTCACGGTGTGAAAGCCCCTTTAATTCACGAGCCTTATTAAGTATCTCATCAATCAGCGCCATATCGTTCTTATGCTCATCGGCATAAGCGAGTGTCGCTCTTATTTCTTCATCGGAAATAAATTCTTCGGCTTTTAAAGATTTAACGTCATACATGATTTTTATTCCTTTCAGATGTTTTTAGAGTCACCGCGTGACATATCAAGCACGCAGTTTATTTTTGAAAATCTTTCGGCAAGATCATTAATATGTTCAGCTGTTTCGTCTCCGGAACAGAGCTTGTCGTTATAAAGTAAATATTTTTTTCTCACATCAATCGGCGAGAGATTAGGCATGACTACATTTGCGCCTGCAAGTATTCCGCGCTCTCTGCCGTCAGGTGAAATTGTACCAAGTGCAGTTGTTGCCGGGAGAAGGACTTTAGGCAGCAATATTCTCGTAAGGGCAAGCATAAAAAGCGTGAGCTCAAGTCCGCCAGCCGCAAAATCGCGAAACGGTGTGTCACAGTGGGGAATAAACGGACCGATTCCAACCATCTGCGGCTGGAGTTCATGAAGAAACAACAAATCTGCGGCTAAATTTTCACTGCTCTGATAAGGTGAGCCTACCATAAAACCGGCACCAACCTGATAGCCAAGCGATTTTAAATCATAAAGACAGCGTTTGCGGTTTTCAAGTGTGAGTGATTCGGGATGAAGCTTTGCGTAGTGTTCATCAGTCGCCGATTCGTGACGAAGCAAATATCTGTCTGCGCCAGCCTCACGAAGCGCCTTATATGATTCATACGTACGTTCACCGACCGACAGTGTAATTGCCGCATCGGGATGTAAAGTTTTTACCGACGATACAATTCTCACTAATTTTTCATCTGTGAAATAACCGTCCTCGCCGCCCTGAAGCACAAAAGTATTGAATCCGAGTGATGCACCGTAGTCACAGCACTCAAGTATCTGTTCTTCGGTAAGACGGTAACGCTCCGCATTCCTGTTATCGCGCCGAAGACCGCAGTAATAGCAATTATTTTTGCAGTATGAGGTAAATTCAATCAGTCCGCGCAGAAATATACGTCTGCCGTAATGCTCGTCGCGCAATGATTCCGCTTTTACACGGGCACGCTCATATAGTCTGCTCGCCGCCTCTCCGCCGCTTCTGAATGTGTTAATAAGCCCGGTTAATTCGGATTTTGTCGGCAAGCTGCCGTTTATCATTAATTCGAGCGCATCATTCACTCGCGGCACCTACCTTTGAATAAATAGTTTTCGAGGAAACTCCGGGGATATTTCCGAGTTTACCGGAGAGTGCGGAAATAATATCCTGGGGAGCATCAATGGCAACGCTGATTATTGAAATTCCGCGCTCCTTGTGCGGTATTCCCATACGTCCGATAATATATTCCCCGTAAGCATGAAGTATTTCATTAAGACGGGCAACGGAGTCCGGATTCTCCACGACAATCCCAACCAGTGCAACTCTTGTATCCATCGTTTTCTCCTATAAAAAGCAAAATGTCCTCGAAGCATCTGCCCGAGAACACACAAATACAGCCGCGAAAAAACGCGGGATATATTATGAATGAACTTACACCTCGGACGCATCCTCAGCGGCAGAACTTCTTTGTTAATATTATATCATACTTTTTTGCAAAATGCAATAGGTAAATATAATTTTACCGTATTTTTACAAATTTCAGAGTGCCTTTATACGGGCAGGGGACAAGTTCTAATGCAGATAAGAGTAAGCAAAATTACAACAAATATACAAGATTTCATTTGTATAGAGCGGATGCTTGAAAAAAATTCAAGACTGCACCAATGGCATTGTTTTGGCTTTACGTTAATATTTTGAAAAATATGAAGAAAGAGAAAAGGTTCTGTATCAATAGTTTTCTCTACTCAAGCTATTGACACAGAACCTAT
>JAZQXA010000058.1:0-9160 GCA_045632605.1 Candidatus Flemingiibacterium sp.
CATAAGCACAACACCGTGGAGAAATGCACGCCGCACACCATCCGCGCAGGCGTACTCGACACGATTGTGCTTGCAGAACTGAACCGAGCAATCCGTTATGCAAGGTCAAACAAAGAGCAGTTTATCGAAGCAGCCATGCAAAAAAGTACCGCCCAGGCTCGGCGTGAGCTGGCGGCACTGCAAAGTGAATACATTACGCTGATGAATCGAAAAAATGTGCTGAGCACGCTGTTTAAGCGGTTATATGAGGACAACGTCATCGGGCGTATCAATGATGAACAATTCCGTATGCTGTCTTCCGATTACAATGAGGAACAGGCTGATATTACGGAGAAATTACCTGCAATCGAGAAGCAGATGGAAGCGTTGAAAGATCAATCCACAGGTGCAGAACGGTTCGTAGCATTGGCGCGGAAGTACACCAATATCACAGAGCTGACACAGGAGATACTCAATACGATGATTGATAAGATCATCATTGGCGAGCGGGAAAGCAGACACTCCAAAAGAAATGTCAAACAGAAGATTCGGATTCTGTTCAAGGGATTCGGTGAGCTGGACGATCTTATGTGCGTATAACGGAGAAATCTCCATAAAAAGCGAAAGGAGATATGGATTTCTCCATATCTCCTTTGCCCCAAACGGCTATATCGGGATAACATCCCTATTCGTAGCCGCCGAATTCCGCCGTTTTTTAATATTGTCTTTTAAAAAGCTCGTTTGCCGCGGTAAGGATTTCACTGTTATCGGTGAAATTTTTGCGGTATACCTCAATCATATATTTGCCCGTATAGCCGCCTGATTCAAGACGCGAAATGATTTCGTCAATCGCAAGCTCGCCGGCATACGGAAGCCGACATTCGCCGTCTTTCCAGTCGTTTATATGGACGTGTACGATGTCGTTTCCCATTGCATCAAGCATACTGTAAGGCTCATATCCGCCGCGTACCGCTTGCTTTAGGTCGAACACAAATTTCAAGTTTCCCTCGCCGAAGCGTTCATGCACCTCAAGCATAAATTCAGGGTCGCCTGCCCGTGCCGTGGAAACATTTTCATGTGCAAGTATAACCCCCTCTGCCCGTGCCGCTTCATTTAACATTGAAAGCACCTCGCAGTAGTTATCCATGCCGAAAAACGGTGCTTTCGTTGCATCACCGTGAAACACGAAATAATCTGCACCGAGATAAGCTGCGGCGGTGAGGTATTTTTTATAAAAATAATCGATACTGTCCCGTGCCCGTTTCTTATATGCGGAGAAAAAGTACATATATTCAAATCCCGATGTAAAGGGATGGATTGACGTAATTTTTACGCCGTTTTCGCGGCACACCTCGGCGATTTTTTTCAGATACGGTTCTTCAAGCTCCGAAAATGAATTCATGAATATTTCAACATTTTTAAATCCGAGATTTATACATTCTTTTATGGAATCAAGTGTTTCTTCGGGATAAAAGCAGGCACTTGAAATTCCGATTCGTGAGTTTTCCGTGATGAACACTCCTTTTTGACTAAATTAATCCCAAGCTTCCATAAACCGATTGATGACTTGGCGGAGATTATATGTTATAATAATTACAGTACACAGCAGAAGGAGAAAAAGATGAAAAAATTAATGCCGTGCCGCATTTCGATGGCGGTGCTTAAATATGGGCTTGCCGCTGTTTCGGCGGTGCTTTTGTACATAGCGTTTTCTGCGGCGTCGATGAATGAATATGATTTCGCGAGGCTTCATGTGCTGTTCGTTGAGCAGATGGAGCACGTTATGATGTCGCTTTTGCTTATTATCGGCGGTGCGGTGCTGCTTGATATTGAGCAGAGAAAACGGAGATGAAAGTTGCTTTTATCCTCGTATAAACTGAGAAAAGCTGTATTTGAAATATGCCGTTTTCACCCTATACTCTAAATCTCATATTCCCCCAAAATCTCCGGCAGCCTCATAAAAATCTCGTCAGTGCGGAGCTTGTCCGCAGCGTATTGCTTGCGTAGTAATTCTGCCGGAATGAAATCGTCGTATTTTTCAAATACGGGCATTTCGGTGGGACTAACGAGCTTTGATTTGTCGATTCCCTCGCGTTCTGCTATGTCGCAGAGCCCTTTTATGAGTGCGTAGTCGCTGGCTGATTCCATCTTGAAAATCATGTAGTAGCAGCCCTCGAATTCGAGATTGGTTATCTTGAAGCGTGCGGCATTTTGCATGATGAATTTGCGAAGAGTGCGGAACGAGCGAGTTCCGAGCCACGGGAACAGACACCACGTAAAGCCGCCGAGATGGACGAGCGAATGACCGAGCATACCCGTTGCACGGGCGAGATTACGGACAATTTCGAGTCTGTGACGTGCGTTTGGCTTGAGGTAAGGATAGACAGTATCCTCTTCGAGGATACGGCGCATACGTTCGAGAATTTTTGTGTGTATTTCCCCGAAATCGCCGGGCCACGAAACCTCCATTTTTCCGTTTACCGCTTTGACATAAATCAGCTTTCGCGGGATGTCAAGCTCCTCAACCTCCCAGACACGTCCTGCGAGCGCAAAGCGGTCACCCACCGGCGGCGGAGTTGTAATAGTGCCGATTTCGTCCGATTCACAGCGGACGGTATAGTCCTCGCTGTCTTTGAATACAGCGTAAAATTTGAAGCTGTTTGTTAATCTCTCGCCTTTTAAACCAACGATAAGCCCCTTTTCCTCGGTCATTTCGATGAAGTCATTCTGAAGCATCGAAAGCAGCAGTGTGCGATAATCCTCCTTGTCAACGTGACGGAACGGCGGCAGGGACAAAATCCGTTCGGCAAGCTGTTTTGGAGTCAACTCTCCCGAAGATGCGAGCATTGACAACGTTTGCTGAAAAAGCAGGCTGAACGGGAGCTTTTTGGTAGTCGGCGGTTCAATGAATTTTTCTTCGATATAGAGCTGCACTATCGCAATTGCACGCAAAAATCCCCACGGAATAAGCTGTGGAAGCGGCGCATTTGGAAGCGGATTTTCTTCGCGGAAAACCATCATCATTTCGGGCGGGGTTCCTCGTCTGCCCGAACGTCCGAGCCTTTGCAGAAAGCTGGAAACCGAGTTCGGCGCGTCGTTCTGAATTATTCGCTCAAGCCTGCCGATATCGATTCCAAGCTCCATTGTTACGGTGGCGCAGACGGTACATTTTTCCTCGTCATTTTTGAGCTTTATTTCGGCTTCCTCGCGTATTGATGCGGAAAGATTTCCGTGGTGTATCAGAAAATTATCCGGTTCATTTCGGTTTGCCGCAATCTGACGCAGAGTTGCGGTAACATATTCTGTTTCCTCTCGTGAGTTTGAAAACACGAGGGCTTTTTTATTTTTCGCACAGTCGTAAATATATTCATATCCCGGGTCGATTTCCACTCTGCCGTGGGAAGCATCCTCAGGTGAATCCTCTTTTGAGCCGCTGTCCCGACTCTGGTCGAGGTCGTCGCCCTGAATGAAGAAATGCTCCATTCCGAGCCGCCATTTTGTTTTACCCTCATCAATTTTCGGGACAACAGTTTCAACATCCGTACCGCCGCCCAGCCATTCTGCCGCAAGCGACGCATCGCCAATTGTTGCTGAAAGTCCGATTCGGCGAGGGGTGTGCCCGATAAGACGTGCGAGCCTTACAAGCTGACAGATTATTTGATTTCCACGGTCAGTTCCCGTCAGCGTGTGTATTTCATCAATTACAACATATCTTAAATCGCCGAACAGTCTTACAATATCGTTCGAGCGGTTCATTAACATACTTTCAAGTGATTCCGGCGTTATCTGCAATATGCCGCACGGGTCTTTCAAAAGCTTCGCCTTGTGTGACTGTGCAACATCCCCGTGCCAG
Organism: Candidatus Flemingiibacterium sp.; assembly: GCA_045632605.1. GTDB lineage: Bacteria > Bacillota > Clostridia > Oscillospirales > CAG-272 > Flemingiibacterium. The sequence goes on from JAZQXA010000058.1 coordinate 3,833, forward strand.
TGAAAAACGGGTATTCCGCTTAAATCAAGCAGCTCGTCAAGACGCGAAAACTGGTCGTTTATAAGGCTTTTTAACGGGGCAATATACAACACTCCGATGCTGCCCGGCATATCCTCGCTAATTTCAGACAGTATAGGGAAAAATGCCGCTTCGGTTTTTCCGGATGCTGTGGAAGAAGTTATGAGCAGATTACTCTCCGTTTCAAATATTACTCTTGCCGCCGCAGTCTGCACCTCGCGCAGATTCTGCCAGCCGTTATTATATATAAAATCCTGGATGAACGGAGAAAAACGGTAAAATATTTCGTTATCTGTCATTTTGATTCCCCCCTTGAACGTTTTGAGCTTGGATTATATCAAGTAACGTCATGCCTCTGAAACGGTAAAAATCCCCTCGCTCCGGTCATTTGTGAATTTCATACACAAAGAAGCTGCATCAAATCTCAAAGACACTTATTGCCACGAGAAATGATGCAACTTCTTTAAACCGTATGCGGTGATTTCAGTTAAGTAACTCTTCCTTAAATGCGTTATTTAAAATACTTATAAGCTGTATATCACAGCAGGGAAATCGCAGTGAGGAAGTAACCGTTTTGTACGGCTGATACTTGAAAGCAGAAAATTTACTATAATTTATTTAGACTTTTTCTTTGCGATAGCGATTACGATACCTGCAATTACTACAACTGCCGCAACAATTGCAATGATAACACCGGTGCTTACGCCGCCCTCGCCGTCATCGGTAGCGGTGGTGTCGGGAGTCTCTGCCTTGTTATCCTCTGCAGTGGTTTCCTCATCGTCATCTGCTTCTGTTGTTTCGGGAGCTGCTGTAGTTTCCGGAGCAGCAGTGGTTTCGGGTGCTTCTGTTGTTTCAGGAGCCTCTGTGGTTTCAGGTGCTTCTGTTTCGGGAGTGGGAGTTGCTTCACCGGCTACTCTCTGATTCGACAGCTTATAGAATACGCAGTCGCCTTCACCTTCGCCGGCAAATGATCTTGAGTACTGAACAACATCAGTGCCTTCAACGGGTGCAGACGCACCTTCTGCAGCTGCATTCATATCCCACAGCCAATGCTTGATTCCAAGCTCGCCCGCGGCTACAATATCGTTCTTGTCGTTTGTGCTGTGCGGAATAGCAATCTCAATCATGTAACCATCATCGGTAAGTGTTGTTTTGGCAACTACATCTGCGATATCAATGACAGGAGAGAAAAAAGTATATTTTCTCAGTCCATAAGCGTCAACACCAACCTTGAAGAATGTTTCTGATTGTGCATATGTGGGATTTTCGCTTCCTCCAAAGTTGAGGCGAAATTCAACACAGTCATTCAAATAGGGGTTGGCATTTCCGAGAACATAGTTCATGTCAGCAGAAACGACATCATCATCCTTTACTTCGGCAGCAAGGTAAACATACAAATCGTCGTAAAGGGCGTAAAAGGTTGCAGAAGCATCCCACCAATCGCCGTTAACAACATTATTTTCGGCTGTGCCGTCATAGACGAGAGTAAGCGATTCCTTAAAGATGTCGTCAATAAATCCGTCAATATTTGGTGTGCCGATAAGAACTTCGCTGTTTGCTGTATCTGCGGATACCGGTGCAATTAACAGCAACGTCATTGTCAGACACGCGATCAAAATGGTTGTGATAATTTTCTTCATAAAATATTTCCTCCTTATTGAAAAGCGAAATCAAGCAGATGGTATTGCACTTGACTTCTGTTTGAAAGCTTTGCGTTTTCTGCTCTCTAACTATATAATATCATAAAGCGGCAGGATTTGTCAATAAAAACCAATGAAAAAGGACATGCCGAAGATTATCGAAAATATTTGTGCAAATTTGCTATAATATTCGACATTTTACAATCTATAATTCGATATCTGCGACAGAAAAATCGCGCTTCACCCGTGGCTCGCCGTCCCCGTCAACGATTAAAGTGTCCTCCTCATCCTCCCCGTGAGCGAGCGTTACGGCGCCGCTTCCGACAACATCCGCAAATGTTGTTTCAGGATTCTGAAGCAGAATATTCAGGACATTCATATAGTCGCGTATGATTTCACGCGGAGTTATCATTGTGTCAGCACCGGCACGTTCAAGACAGATTTTGAGAAATACCGCAAGGTCCTCGGTGGTAACACGGGGCTGCCATGAATAATTCTGTGCATGGAGTGCGGTAATTCGTGATATCAGCGCATAAAGCTCGTCGTCGGAAAGGCGGCGGAGTCTTATTACCGGGCCGATAAGATTTTTGAAGCCGGTTTTTTGAAACTGTCCGTCGGAAAGGCGGCTTTTCAGCGCTTCATATGAGAATAATCCCCGACGTGTATCCTCCAAAAACTGCGGTGTACCGCCGAAAATAAGCGCGAGTCCCTCCGCCTTGCCCTGAAGGGTGTCGTTGAACATCGAGAGAAGCTTTTCATAGTTATTTTCACGTGAGATACGGTTTGCGATTTTGTAAAGATTAACGCATTCGTCGATGAAAACGACAAATCCGCGGTATCCGATTTTTCTGAAAAATACCGCAAGCAGCTTTATATATTCATACCAGTTGTCATCGTCGATAATACCGCCGACTGAAATTCCGAGCGTGTTCTTTGCCTCGGTTTTGGTTGAATATTCCCCTCGCAGCCAGCGCATACAAGCGGATTTTTTCTCGTCATTTCCGTCCATGTACGCTTTGTAATACTGGGTCAGAACTGTTGCGAAATCAAAGCCGCCGATTTCCGATTCAAGCTCACGTGTGAGCGAATATATCCGTGAAGTAAGCTCACGTGTGAAAGTTTCAGAACCGATTTCATGTCCCTCTGCGGCAACGTCAGACTGAAGCTCGGAGAGCCATTTTGCGATGATTTGAGGGAGAGCACCTCCGTCGGGAGAGGATTTTGAAGCGAGATTTCGTATCAGCTCACGGTAGGTTGCAATGCCCGTACCCTTTGCTCCGCAGATACGGCGTTCGGGTGAGAGGTCGGCATCCGCAGTGATGAATCCTCTCTCAAGCGAAAATCCGCGGACAAGCTGGATAAGAAAGCTCTTACCGCTTCCGTATTTACCGATTATGAAACGCATTGAACCGCCGCCGTCGCTGACGGCCTCGAGGTCGGAGAGCAGTGCTTCGATTTCTTCACCGCGTCCGATTGCAATATACGGTGCGCCCATGCGCGGAACAACGCCTGCCGAAATTGATGAAAGCAGGCTCTGGAGTATTCTTTTTGGGATGCGCTGGGTCATTTCAGCCATTTTTCGATATCTCCTTTGTAATCGTTTATGATGCGGTATCCGCGCTCTGTCGGTTCGATAACGGTGTCGCCGATAATGTCGAACGCCGCTTCGTTGATTTTATCTGCGAGTGCATCTGCGAGAATGCCCGCTGCCATTGCCGCTTCGGCAAGTCCGTTTTCGTTTTCGGCGAAAAGCCGCTTGAGTCCGTCCCTTGCGGTGCTGTCAAGCGAGCTTACAAGTGCTTCAAATTCATCCTCGCTTTCGGAAATTACAGGCTCGGGGATAATTGCAGGTTCGGGGATTTTCACTTCCGGCTCATCCGCTGTGAATGCGGCGGTTAATATTTCGGTCGTGCTCCATGAGTTTTTTTCGATTTCCAGTGCATTTTCAAGCGAAAATTCGCTTGTTGTCGGCTCATAGAGCTTGTCATATTCATTTGATTCTGTGTACTGTGCCTTCGCAGAACGTGATTTTTTAGGTGCAGGAAGATTTAAGTCAAAATATTCGTCGATGCATTTTTTCAAAGCGTCGGAAAGCTCGTCGGCTTTTAAGCGTGACTTGATTCCGAGAGCCATTCTGATGCGGTTTTCGCTGTATTTTATGATATCTGTAACGGTGAAGCGAAATCTTGGTGAACGGGTGTATGACACATATTCAATGACGAGCGTGCGTTTCATATCGTAAACGCAGAGAGCACCCTCATAAGCGGTGCGTTCAATGCGAAATTCTTTGCAAACGGCGTTGTTTCCGTCGCTTCCGGCGGATAAAACCTCACGCCATGCCTTGTCGAATGCGCCGCGGATATGCTCGGCGAATATGTGGATATTTTCCTCGGTGACATAGCGGCTTTTTCTCCAATCGTAAACGGAGGAATAGGAAAGAATGGCTGCGGCGGCACTGTGGGTGTCGTTGTTTCCCATATAAAACTCACGGAAGTTTGCCACGGCAACGATTTCACCGAGAATTTTTTCGAGCTTTCTTTTCGGACACGGCAGCCGGTATATAAGGCAATAATCGCAGAGCCAATCGGAGAGATAGCTGTCGATTCGCTTGTGCTCGGTGCGGTAGTTAAGCCAGATATCGCAGAGGGCATCGAGTCCTTTTTCGGGCGAAATCAGGTCCGGGCAGTTAATTATTTCATAAATATAAAGCAGAATATAGCAGAAATCTGTACGCAGATAAACGCCGCGGCGGACATTGCTTCGCCACCAGAGATACCATTTAAGCTGTGAATATTTAAGCTGACTGTACTGCGGTACATACGAGAAAAACGAAGCGCGCTCACAGCTTTCCCCCTCACGTGACCAAAGGCGTTTTGCATCCATGCGGAAGTTTTCGTAAAAATTGAACTTCGCTTCCCATTTTGAAACCTCGACACGTCGGATAAGACGGCTTTGCGGCTCGTATATCAGATAGGGGTCAAGCGGCTTTGAGCGGTAGCTTTCGGCACGTTCGCGCATAGATAGCTCATTTAATTTCCGTGCTGCATCGTGGGCGCTCATCGGCTTGCTTCCGTTTACATGAAAATGCCGTTCTTCACGCGGGGGAATCGGTGTGCCGTCTGACGTTTTTTCTGCTTCTCCGACAACGGTAAGCTCCACTGTATCGGTGTTTGGCGCACGGTAAGTTGGCGAAATCGGACGTTTGTTTGGTAAGAGGCTGTTTAAATCCCAGAAGTTATCTATATCGTTCAAATTTTTAGGTTTATCACTCACGGGAATGCCTCCTTTTCTGCAAGTTTGTATTATATTATTTTACCACAAAATCGTGATAATGTCAATCAGGGACGAAAATCTTTTATAAAATCGCATTAATATATTGAAATATTCATAAATTCATGATATGATTATAAGGTAATGATATTTTATCCCAAGACTTGGAGGACTAAAAAATGGTAGAACTTATTAAGGACGGCGCTTATCTCGTTAACGGCAACACTCTCGTTACGGACGGTGCCGATGCCGAGGCTAAACTTAAAGCTCTCGGAAAAGACGGCGTTTCAAAGGATGCCGCAAAGAAAAATACAATCGCTTACGGTATTCTTACAGCACACAATACCGCTGACAGCGAAAATGATTTAAGAATCAAATTCGATGCTATGGCATCGCACGA
>JAZQXA010000059.1:0-12179 GCA_045632605.1 Candidatus Flemingiibacterium sp.
CCACAGAGTAAGTTGGGAACCCTCCTCGCTTCGGCTCCTCCGCCTCCGCTCGGGTTCCCAACGGCTCGATAGCGTAAAAGGGTCAGCTGTCACCCTCTCAATATACGTCCGTTTTAAAGTTAGTTTTTATGCCGGATTTGACGTTAATCTATATCCCCGGCAGGTGAAACGAGGAGTTTCGATAATCGAAGCCTCAAACATAAAGTTACTGCCTGCCGCAAACGCCAAAAATATGGTTAAAGAAGCGGTAAGCCTTCGCGGTTGTTGGGATACCGAGGGAGCACGGAGGAGTGCGAGCGAGGCGGGCCCCGACTACCGAGAGCGTAACCTCGAAGCTATACGCGATGCCTCTGTGAGCGAATGCGTATATTAAAGTTCTTTGCCAGGCTTTCTTTCAAGAAAGCCGCGTATCTCCTATACGCTTCGCTTACCATTCACTCCAAGAAATCGCCCGTAATTCCTATGTGCTAAATCCACAATATATAAATAAACTGTAAAATTCAAAATTTGCTTGCAAAAGCATAGCAACATATGGTATAATAGAAATAATATATAGAAAAGTAACGTAAACATCAGGAGGCAAACTACTGTGATAATTCAACTTGAAGATGCAAAATATAAGCTTCAGAATATGCGGGCAGATATAGATGAGCTTGCTTCGGCATTGAGAATTGAGGAACTGAAAGCCGAAGTTGAAGCTGACGAAGCAAGAACAATGGAACCGGATTTTTGGAACGATGCCGAAAATTCGAGCAAGGTGCTGCAGAAAATAAAGCAGAAAAAGGATAAGATTGAAGCGTGGACTAATCTCCGCAACCGCCTTGAGGATGCAATAACCCTCGCAGAAATGGGAATTGAAGAAAATGACGAGTCGATTGTCCCCGAGGTTGAGGAAGAGATGGCAGCAGTAATTGCCGAAGAAGAGCGTCAGCGTATTGAGGTGCTTCTTTCGGGCGAATACGACAGAAATAATGCGATTGTATCGTTCCATCCGGGTGCCGGCGGAACAGAGGCTCAGGACTGGGCACTTATGCTCTACCGTATGTACACCCGTTGGGGTGAGCGTCACGGCTTCACAGTAAAGCTCGTTGACTGGCTGGACGGCGAAGAGGCCGGCATCAAGAGTGCGACTATTATGGTTGAGGGAACAAACGCATACGGCTACTTAAAGAGTGAAGCCGGCGTACATCGTCTTGTAAGAATTTCACCATTCGATGCATCTGGCAGAAGACAGACTTCATTTGCATCGGTTGACGTAATGCCCGAGTTTGAAGACGACGGAAAAATCGAGATTCGCGAAGAAGATATCGAAGTCACCGCACACCGTTCATCGGGTGCCGGCGGTCAGCATATCAACAAAACCGACTCCGCCATTCGTATAACCCATCTTCCGACGGGTATTGTTGTCGGATGTCAGACCGAGCGCAGCCAGCTCCAAAACAAAGAAACTGCACTCAAAATGCTTAAATCCAAGCTTATGGAAATCAAGGAACGTGAAAATCTCGCACGTATCGAGGATATCAAGGGTGTCAAGACCAACATTGAATGGGGCAGCCAGATTCGCTCGTACGTATTCATGCCTTACACTCTCGCAAAAGATAACCGTACCGGCTTTGAGGACGGCAATATCTCTGCGGTAATGGACGGTGAAATCGACGGATTTATCAACGCTTACCTCAAGATGAACGCCAACAAACAGTAAAACGGAGTTGATTTGATATGTTCAGTAAAAACAAATTTTATATCGGAATTGCGTTTTTAGTTCAGGCTGTAGCATTTTTAGCAGTATTTTTCGCCGTTCGCCGTAAGAACAGAGGAATTGCCGGTTTTATCCTTGCCCTTTCCGCTGCAGGTGCGGCGGCAGGCGCGGCACTTCTTTATCTCGACCGCAAGGAAGAAATAAGATGGCGCAAACTGATTGAAGATCCCGAGCTTTACTGCACAGAAGACTGCGATGAGCTTTTCGACGACGATTTTGAAGAAGAATAAAAAATTACTGACTGTCTCTTATGGCAGTCAGTTTTTATATACAAAAAAACAGAGCCGCTTTAAAAAAGCAGCTCCGATTTTGCTTATTTGTCTTCATCCATTTCGTCTGCAACAGCTTCGATTTCTTCGATAGCGCTGTCAACAGCCTCTGCAATGTCGTCGTGGCAGCCGCAGCAGCACTCGTCGTCATCATCGAAACGGAGATCGCTTAAAAGATCGTCGTCAAGCTCCCACGAATCTGCATCGTCGCACCAGGGTTCAAGCTTCTTTGCGCGTCTTTTCTTGAGAATGTTAAGAACGAGGAACACGATACCTACAGCCGCAACGATTGAAGCTGTAATGATGAGTATAAGGGCAAGCGGGCTGAGTCCGGAATTTTTCTTTGAATTATTCATAACTGGGCACCTTCCTTTAAAAAATATTATATCTTGATTTTATTATAGCATACATTGAAAAAATTTCAAATAGTATTTTATGAAATAATTGTAAAGTCGTTATGACTTTGAGCGCTTATTGCGCTTTTTTATTGCCTTGACGTCACGGAGCATCTTGATACTGTCGCGGAAAACATTCACCTTACTCTCACGGTGATTTATTATCTTGACCGGCATCTCATATATCTTCGCACCCATATTGTTTGCCTTGATAAGCACTTCAAAATCGAACGCAAAGCCGTTCACCTCGCAGGTACTGAATATTTTATGCGCAGTTTCGCGTCGGAATGACTTGAAGCCGCACTGCGAGTCACTAAGCCTGAATCCTGCGGCAAGCGCAAGACATTTTATATATGTTTTAGATGCAATTTTACGAAGCGGTGTATATCCGGCGTAACCGTCATCACAAAGATTACGCGAACCGATAACAACATCCGCATCTGCGTGCTTTTCGAACATTTCGACCGCCGATTTTATAACGTCAAGCCCATAAGCAAGGTCACAGTCGGTGAAGATTATAACATCTCCGGTCGCGTTCATAACACCGTGACGAATCGCCGCTCCCTTTCCCTGATTTTTTTCGTATCCAACGGCGCGTATGCGTTCGTTTGGGAACTCCTCAACAGCCTTACGGCAATTATCGGTCGAGCCATCGTCGGAAAAGAGCACCTCATAGTCGTCAAATGTCGCTTCCATATAGTCGGAAACTGTTTTCAGAGTTGCGTTTATTATACTGCTCTCGTTGTACATCGGTATACAGAGAGAAACTTTCATTTTAACACTTCCTAATTCTTTTTGTAGACAAATATATCAAAATCAGCCGTTATTTCAAGGTGGGAAAGCAAATCGAGCTTTGCCGCATCACTCTTTGATGTCTTGAAAGCATACGGCGTCATCATGAATAAATTTTTTAAATCCTCGCCGGCACAGTCAAAGGTGTAAGTGACATTTTTCCGGTCAACTTCCTCGAACCCGAGCGGTAAATCTCTTCGTCCCTCGTTTTCGTAAACCTCGTCGTAAACCGCCTTTTTAAGCTCATACAAATGATTACGGCCCGCAGCACCGACAATAAGTAAACCGCCGGCTTTGAGTACACGCGAAAATTCACGTTCGGCAATCGGAGCGAAAAGACTTACGACCGCATCGGCACTCCCGTCTGAAACAGGCAGCTCATAAACGCTTGAAACTCCGAAAAACGCACTGTTCTGCAAAGCTTTTGCACGCTTCGCCGCCTTGTCGCAGGCGTGCTTTGAGAGGTCGAAGCCGTAAACCCCACATCCGCGAGAACCAATAATATTTGAGTAATAGCCCTCACCGCATCCGGCATCAATAACAGTTTGAGCCCCACCGAGAGCATCGGCAACGGCATTTGCAAACGGCTGATAATACCCCTTGTCGAGAAACGCCGTTCGTGCATGAACCATGTCACGGTCATCTCCGGAAGTTCCGCCGGCACGTGTCAGTGTAACATAGCCGCTTTTTGCGATATCGAAGCAATGCTTGCGTTCGCCATCGCAAATAAGGCTGTTTTCTTTTCGCTTAAGTCCGGCAGAGCAGAACGGGCAAGAAAGTATGGTCATTTTATAATTATTCGACCTTTGCGAGATAAGCCTTCTGCTCGTCGCTGAGAATTTCGAGCGAAGCACCGAGCGCACGGAGCTTAAGTGCGGCAACCTCTTCGTCAATTTCACGCGGTACCTGATATACCTTTTTATCGAGCTTGCCCGCATTCTTAACGAGATATTCAAGGCTCTTTGCCTGAATTGCGAAGCTCATATCCATAATTTCAGCCGGATGACCGTTTCCTGCAGCAAGATTTACAAGACGTCCCTCTGCGAGAAGATTGAGCACACGTCCGTCGGGCATTTCATAGCCGGCAATATTCGGCTTGCGCTCCCAAACCTTGACAGCCTTCTTTGCAAGCGCAACCTTGTCGATTTCAACGTCGAAGTGACCGCTGTTCGAAAGAAGCACGCCATCCTTCATCTTGTCGAAATGCTCGGCACGGATAACGTCTTTGCATCCGGTAACAGTGATGAAAAGGTCACCGAGTGCGCACGCTTCGTCCATAGTCATAACACGGAAACCGTCCATAACCGCTTCGATTCCCTTAACGGGGTCGATTTCGGTTACGATAACATTCGCGCCCATTCCCTTTGCACGCATTGCAACGCCCTTACCGCACCAGCCGTAACCTGCAACAACGACAGTCTTTCCGGCAATGATGAGATTGGTCGAATTCATGATGCCGTCAAGAGTTGACTGTCCGGTACCGTAACGGTTATCGAAAAGATGCTTGCAGTCAGCATCGTTTACGTCAATCATGGTATAGTCGAGCATACCTGCCGCCTGACGTGCGAAAAGGCGGTGAATACCCGTTGTGGTTTCCTCACATCCGCCAATGAGATTTTTTCCGTATTCACGGCATTCACCGTGAAGCAGATGTGTCAGGTCGCCGCCGTCGTCAATCATTACGTCGGGGCAAAGCGAAAGTGTCTTTTTGAGATGCTCCTCATATTCCGCATCGGTAACACCGCGCCAAGCGTTAACTTCAAAGCCGAGGTCAACAAGTGCCGCCGCAACGTCATCCTGCGTTGAAAGCGGATTACATCCAGTTACATAAACCTCTGCGCCGCCTGCCGCAAGAGTTATTGCAAGATATGCCGTCTTTGCCTCAAGATGAATCGACATTGAAATTTTCTTTCCGGCAAACGGCTTTTCTCTGGTGAACTGCTCGTTTATAATGTTGAGTACGGGCATATAGCTCTTTACCCAGTTAATTTTGTCGTGTCCGCTTTTCGCGAGATTGATATCTTTAATACTGCTCATTTTATATCTCCTTAAATTTTGTTTATATTATTCCAAGCTCTGCGGCGGCTTCCATCCAATATTTTTCCGGCAGAACCTGTCCGCCCGAAATACCGTCAGCCGTTGCCTTCCGCCATGCCAGCGCAACACACCGTGCCGCATGGTCATGCTCATCAAACATAGATTTTATAATACACTGCGCCCAAACTCCGGCTTTTTCATAAAGACCGCTGCGACGGAATTCGGCAAGCATTTTGTTTTTGTCGTAACCGACCGGTATTGAATTGTATCGCCAGATTCCGCGCTTTGATTCGAGAATAAGCATTCGCGAACCGTAACGCCTGTCCTGCGGAAGTCCGACGCTCGGACAGAATATGACCCGTCGTCCGTTTGCTTCAACAACGCCGCCTCTGTGCGTATGACCGCAGAGAAGCACCTCTCCGGCAATTTCGGTCGTATATTTATCAATAAGCTGCGGGCGATTCATAATCCATTCCTTACTTGCCGCAGGCGAGCCGTGACAAGCGGTTATGACCGGAAGATTTTTCGGCGTGATGTCAACACAGTGCGAAAACGATTCAATTCGGTCAAGGTCAGCCTCTGTCAGATTTTCGTATGTATAAAGCAGTGAGCCGCTTGACGAGGAATAGCTCCAGCCATCGTCCGGTGAATATCGGTGACGTATAAGATAATCCTCGCGATTACCGCGCACGAAATGGCACGGGAACTCTGCGATACACTCGTCGATAAGGCGAAGTGTTCTTTGCGGATATGGGAAATCGGTCAAATAATCTCCGAGGAAAATTATGCCGTCAACGCTGTCGCCGGTGTGCCGCATATCCTCAATGGCACAAAGTGCATTTTCAAGTGCCATAAAATTTGAATGAATATCCGATATGACCGCGAATTTCATCGCCGCCCCCTTTCCCGAGCCACCGCAAAAGCTCACAGTACTCCCGATTTTAATCTACATATATAATATTATACGATTTTTTTGCACATCTGTCAACAGTTATGTGTAAAAAGTTTTTCTCAAACAGAAAAAAAACAGACACGCTTATCTTTGATTTATAAAAGAATAGAGCGTGTCTGTTTTTGCGAGGTTGCCGATTGGAGGAGCTTTTGTCGGTAGTTAAGACCGAAGTTTCTCTGCCAACGACATAATGAAGAAGTTCGCCATATTTAGGGTATTGCCTGATAATTTACAGTTCAAATTCGCCGCAAACGGTTTCGGCAATGTCATAATCGGATTCACTGCACTTTTTGCAGTTTGAAAGACGCTTACAGTGTGCGCAGTTAACAAAATTGCTTTCGCCGTCCGCCATCATCTTTTGGACCGCATCGTTTTCTGAAAACGCGTGCTCGAATTCACGGCTGTCATTTATATGAAAGCGCGGCTTTTCTGCCGTCAAAACATCCTTTATTACATTGCGGTTTTTGATGATAAGCACAACTGCCGCAGCGATAATTAAAATAAACACCCATGCCCATTGCCCGAGCACATTTTGAAAAGAGAGAAATACTGTTGGTATATGCTTCATTTACTCTGGCTCCAAAATTAAAATAGGCACAGTAAAAAATTAAAATCGAGCGCTTATTTTTTACTGTGATAATATTATACAATGTTTTATATTTAAAGTCAATACGCTATTTTCGATTCGACACCTTTTCTATGGATACGACAAATATCGTATATGCTTTATCGTGTATTTTGTTATATATAATATCATTTTTGACAACCTGATTCAGGTTAAAACTCAATACCCTGTTTCAGGTTATACTATAATCTTATAAGGATAATAATATAAGAGGGTGTAAAAATGTATAAACGAATCAGAGATTTACGCGAAGACAAGGATTTAACACAGACGACAGTGGCAAAAATGCTCGGTATGTCGCAAACGGGATACTCAAAGTATGAAACGGGCGAAAACGATATTCCCACCACCATACTGATAAAGCTTGCCCGTTTTTACAACACGAGCATCGACTATCTGCTCGGTCAGACCGATGTAACAAGAAGATACAAATAGAAAAGGGTGTGCTTGGCGCACACCCTTTTTGTTATCTGTAAAATCTCATCGAAGCAACGACCTTGCCGAGCACAATAAGCTCGTCAACATAAATCGGTTCCATCTCGGAGTTTTCCGGCTGAAGACGGAAGCGCTTATCCTCACGGTAAAAGGTTTTTACAGTCGCCTCATCTTCAACAAGCGCAACGATAATATCTCCGTCGCGTGCAGTGTTGCATTTTTCGACAACAATGATATCCCCATCCATTATACCGACCTCAATCATACTCTCGCCCTGAACCTTCAGCGCAAATACATCATTTGACGAAAGATTTGAAGACGGACGCGGAAAGTCTATATATCCCTCATAATTCTCAACAGCTAAAATCGGCATACCCGCGGCAACCTTTCCGAGAATCGGAACACGCAGCGTCGATGTCCCCGACGAAGTTCCGTTGTCAACACGAAGTGCACGGCTCTTTCCGGCATCCTTTTGAATAAGCCCCTTTTCCTCAAGTCGGGCAAGATATGTGTGCACAGTGGATGTACTCTTCATGTTGAGCGCATTGCAGATATCGCGCACACTCGGCGCATATCCCTCACTGCGGATGGTTTTTTTGATATAATCGAATATAGCGCGTTCACGCTCGGTAAGATTGTTTGCCATAATAACCTCCAAAAGAGAGTTTTTATTCTTTACAGAATAATTATACCACACTTTTTTCAAAATTGCAAACACTTGTTCGATTTTTCTTTTTTAATTTTTCATTTATAAATAATTAACAAAATGAAAACACAACTGTCATACTGTTTTTTCACTCATATGTTATACTTTAATCTGCATTAAGATAGCGGAGGTTTAAAATGAAGCGTTTTCTCACACGTTTAACTCTCATAACACTCATTTCGGCACTCATTGTCCCAATGATAAACACGGTTGTCATATGGCCCTTTTACACCGTAACATCGAGCGATGTAATTACATACCCGTCATGGATGGGAGAAACACTGCATCTGATATATTCCCTGATATCCTCGCTGACGCCTTACGCCGCGGCATTCTGTCTTGCTTACAGCTATAGGCTGCACAAAGAGAGAACCAAAACGGCTCTTACCGTCAGTGTGTCGCTTATCGCCGTCACGCTTGCAACGGTACTTGTGGATGTTTCATTCTACACTGCAAGAATACTTACGGGCAAATTCATCCTCTTTAATGTGCTGTCTTTACTGCTCGACGCACTTATACTTACCGCCGCGGCATTTTTCGCAGTTATCCTTGTCCGCCGCCGTACCCCGGAATCTCTTCTTAAGCTTTGCACCGTAAGCTCTGCAGTTATACTTCTCTCGGAGTTTATCCCGGAAATCTACAAAACGGTTATGATATTTTACGAAACCTCGCTCTACGACAAAAACTGGGCTCCGCAGAATATTTCCGAGTGGAGTACAATAATAATGCCGTATATAAGCATAATCATCTGCTATATTTTAGGTTATCTCATCAGCCGTATGATTCTGTTACTGCTCACTGAAAGAACCGACATAAGCCATTAATAAATAAACAAAAAATACGGAGTCGCATCAGACTCCGTATTTTTTTAGTATCAAAAATCAAACCGTACTTCCGATTCCAAACAGCGCCAGCACAATCGGTATTGTCAGGCAGGCAAGAACATTTGAAACAAGCGCCATGCTCGCACCAATCTCACAGTTTTCGTCAAAAAGCTTCGGCAGAGTAATCGTGTTCATTCCGCAAGGGAGCGCAAGGAACATCACAGTCGCAGTAAGCGGTGCACCCTTTATTCCGAGAAGCACCATTATTCCGCCTATAACGAGCGGCTGAATCAAAAGGCGCAGGGCAACAACGACATATGTACGCTTGTCTTTGAGTAACTTTTTCAAATCAAAGTCGGCGATAACAATTCCGACAATCAGCATCGCTATCGGAGCAAGGCAAGCGGATGCCTTGCCAATCGCCACATTACAGAAATTTGGGAGTGTTAATCCGGTGAGTCCCATTATCATACCGATAAACATCGAAATCGTTACGGGATTGGCCAGCATCAAAAGTGTTTTCAAGCTGAAAAAATGCTTTTGATTAAGCGTTCGCTTTGTAAGCGCGGCATAACCGTAGGTATAGGTGTAAATATACATCGGTATGGCAAAAACCATCGCATCAAGAAGTCCTGCAGCCCCCAAGATTCCTTGCGCCATCGGGAAACCGACACCGCCGAAATTCGGCATTACAAGCGAATATTCATATATTATCTGCTCATATTTATTTTTTGAAAAAGGCTTTGATACAAAATGAAACACCACTCCGACAACGATAATAATCACCGCCGAGGTAAGAACCAGAGTATATTTTTCGGTAATATACTTGATAGTGAAGTTTGCCGACAAGGTTTCCACACAGCTGCACGGCAGAATTATATAAACAAGCAATTCGGAAAGAATTTTTGCGTGTTCGCCGTGGATAATTCCGGCTCTCGCAAGTCCGAAACCGGCGAGAATAAATATAAACAGTATCAGGGTTTGTTCAAATAATGCAGCCATTTTAAATATTCTCCGTTGAAACAGTAATTTAATCCGTTTTAAATATTATAACACCGCAGCAGTGCATTTTCAACAGTTTTTTTCTTTTTCCGAAACATTTGGGAATTTTATGCTTTAATCCCGAACAGCCAGAAAATAATTGGTATGGTTATACAAGAAAAAACATTTGACAAAAGCGCCAGTCCGGCTCCCGTTTCACAGCTTTCGTCAAGCATCCTCGGTATAGTAACAGTATTCATTCCGCACGGGCAGGCAAGAAAGATAACCGCAGAATAAAGCACAGCTCCGCGTATACCGATAAGCCACATTATACCGCCAAAGAAAAGCGGAAGTATAATAAGCCGCATTGCCGCGGCAATATATGCACGTACATCTCCGAGCAACTTTTTGAGGTCGAACCCGGCAATTGCAACTCCGACGATAAACAAAGCTATCGGAGTGAGGCATTTAGCGGCACTTCCCACGGCAGCGGAAATAACGCCCGGCAGCGGAAATCCGCAGAGTCCGATTATCATGCCTAAAACCATCGAACCCGTTATCGGATTTAAGAGCATACGCAGTGTGTTAAGCGAAAAAATATGTTTGAGCGAAAACTCCTGTTTTATCAGCTTTGAGTAGCCGTATGTATAGGTGTAAATATTCACCGGAATAGCGAAAACCATAACGTCTGTAAGACCGGGGTCGCCGAAAATACTGAATGCAATCGAATATCCGACTCCGGCAAAGTTTGAGAGTACAAGCGAATACTCATATATCGTGCGCTCATATTCATCCTTTGAAAACAGCTTGGCAACGAAATACATCATAATTCCGCTGACGAGCATAAGCGCGGCTGAGGCGATTATAAGCGGATATTTTTTTGTTATATACTCAACCGTAAAATTAGTTGCAAAGGTTGACAGGCAGTTGCAGGGAAGAAAGATATAAATAAACAGCTCAGAAAGAATTTTTGCGTGTTCGCCGTGAAGAATTTTTGCCCTTGTGAGCGAGAATCCGACAGCTATAAAGATAAACAGCACTAACGTCTGTTCAAATAGCGCAAACAAAAAATATCACTCCCTGTTTTTCACATCTTCAACAATTATACCACCATCAGCAAATTTTTTCAACCCCTACGGACTTTTTTGCTGTTTTATACGAAATTTAAGTCAAATTTTGTACACATGCAAAGAAAAATTAATAAAAATTTCCTTGCAGTCTTTAGTATTTCGTGATATAATAAATAATGAAAGACGGCTTTGCCGTCATATATAACGGAGGTATTTTAAAATGGGACTTATTAAAGCAATCACCGGAGCGGCAGGCGGCGCTCTCGCCGATCAGTGGAAGGAATTTTTCTACTGCGAATCTATACCGAACGATATACTTATGATTAAGGGACAAAAGGTTATCTCAAACCGTTCGTCCAACACAAAAGCTTCCGACAACATCATCTCAAACGGTTCCGGAATTGCCGTTGCTGACGGTCAGTGTATGATAATCGTTGAGCAGGGCAAGATTGTTGAAGTCTGCGCCGAACCCGGCGAATTTACATACGACAGCTCAACCGAACCGTCTATTTTTGCCGGCAAGCTCGGTGAGAGCATCATTGACACATTTAAAAACATCGGAAAGCGTTTCACTTACGGCGGCGACACCGGCAAAGATCAGCGCGTTTATTACTTCAACACCAAGGAAATTGTCGACAATAAGTTCGGCACACCGACTCCCATCGCATTCCGTGTTGTGGACAGCCGCATAGGCTTTGACGTTGACGTTGATCTGCGTGTTAACGGTATTTACACATTCCGTCTTACCGACCCGCTTAAGTTCTACACCAACATCGGCGGAAATGTTACAACATCTTACAGCAAGGAAGAACTGGCTTCGACAATGAAAACCGAGTTCATAAGCGCTCTCGGTCCGTCGATTGCAAGACTCTCGATGCTTGAGATCCGTCCGAACCAGATTCCGGCACATTCCGATGAACTTGAGAAGTACCTTAATGAGGCACTCTCCGCAGAATGGGGCGCACGCGGTATCGGTGACGTTAAGGTGGCAATGAATCCGCCCACTCTCACCGAAGAAGACGCACAGATGCTCAAGGATGCACAGAAGACCGCAATGTACCGCGACCCCACAATGGCAGGTGCAACTCTCGTCGGCGCTCAGGCAGAGGCGATGAAAACTGCAGCCGGAAACTCCGCCGGTGCAATGACCGGATTTATGGGCATGGGTATGGCGATGAATCAAGGCGGCGTAAATGCGCAGAATCTGTTCCAGATGGGGCAGATGCAGCAGGCACAGCAGATGCAGCAGCAGGCGGCAGCACCTGTAGCATCCGCAGCACCTGCAGGTGGCTGGACATGTTCCTGCGGTGCAGCAAATCAGGGTAAATTCTGCG
>JAZQXA010000060.1:0-1893 GCA_045632605.1 Candidatus Flemingiibacterium sp.
AGGAGTTTTATTATGTACAAATTTCCTATCGGCGTAGTTCTCGAATCTTTCCGTCGTCCTACATATGAAGCTGTAAAAATGGCGGCAGAGCTTGGTCTTAACGGTATTCAGATGTACGCAACAAATGGCGAAAATGCACCCGAAAATCTCTCCGGAGAAAAAGCACGCGAACTTCTCAAATATGTAAAGGATACAGGTCTTGCGTTCTCGGCACTTTGCGGAGATCTCGGACGCGGCTTCGGCAACCCAGAGCTTAATCCCGAGAGTATCGAAAAGTCCAAGCGTATCCTCGACCTCGCAAAGGAGCTTGACTGCAATATTGTTACAACACACATCGGCGTTGTTCCCACTGACCCGAATCATGACCGCTACAAGATTATGCAGGAGGCGTGCAAAGAGCTTGCCGACTATGCAGATTCGCTCGATGCACATTTTGCTATCGAAACCGGTCCTGAAACTTCCGAAGTCCTTAAGACATTCCTCGACAGCCTCGGATCGACCGGTGTTGCTGTAAACCTCGACCCGGCTAACCTTGTTATGGTTGCAGGCGACGACCCTGTAAAGGCGGTTCACAACCTCAAGGATTATATCGTACACACTCATGCAAAAGATGGCGTAAAACTCGCTGCTTGCAATCCCGAGTATGTATATCGCATTGTTCATCCCATTCCTGAAGAAGTCAAGAATATGAAATTCTACGAGGAAGTACCGCTCGGAACCGGCGGAGTTGACTTCCCGGCATATCTCGCAGCACTCGAAGAAATCGGTTACCGCGGATATCTCACAATCGAGCGTGAAGTTGGTCCGACTCCCGAAGCAGATATTGCTGTGGCAGCTGACTTCCTGCGCGGCATAATCAATAAATAATTATTTTAAGAGGTAAATTAAGATGAAAAAGTTAAGAGTTGCTCTTGTTGGTACCGGTAATATCGGTGAAACTCACATTACCCGTCACGAAAATAATCCCAATGTCGAAATCGCGGCTGTTTGCGACATCAATGAGGCAAAGCTCAACAAATTTGCCGATGCTCACAACATAGAAGCACGTTTTACCAACATTGACGAAATGCTCGCAAGCGTTGAGCTTGATGCTGTTGACGTCTGTGTATGGAACTGTGCTCATGCTGAATGTTCAATCGCAGCTCTCAATGCAGGACTTCATGTGCTTTGTGAAAAGCCTATGGCTATGACCGCGGCAGAGGCTCAGGCAATGAAGGATGCCGCTGACAAAAACGGAAAGCTTCTTATGCTTGGTTTTGTAACCAGATTCTCAAATCAAGCTCGTATTGCAAAGGATTTCATTGAAAACGGATATCTTGGTGATATCTACTACTCAAAGGCTACGTATGTCCGCCGTCACGGAAATCCCGGCGGCTGGTTCTCCGACATGTCCCGTTCGGGCGGCGGTCCCCTTATTGATATCGGTGTGCATCCGCTTGACCTTACCCGTTATCTTATGGGCAATCCGAAGCCGCTCTCGGTATTCTGCACAGCGGCAAATGAGCTTCACGAGGACAGAGCAAATCTTAAAACTCACGTAGGTTGGCGTCCCGAGGGTGCTGACCCCAAGAAGGATGTTTGCGATATCGAATCAAGCGCAGTTGGTATAATTCGTTATGAGAACGGTGCTTCCACACTTCTTGAGTGCGCATACAATCTCCATGACGGACTTGAGAACAAGGGCGGACGTATTCTCTATGGCACAAAGGGTGGTCTTAACCTTGACACCATGAAGTATTACACCGATGTTAACGGATTCATGGTTAACTCCGAAATAATTGATATCGAAAACTATGATGAGGCTAATGAACTCTTCCAGGCAGAAATCGACCATTTTGTTGACTGCTGCTTAAACGGAACGAAGTGTATATCTCCTGCGGAAGACGGCGTTGT
>JAZQXA010000061.1:0-49232 GCA_045632605.1 Candidatus Flemingiibacterium sp.
TCGGGAACCACAGAGATTCCGGTGCCCAAGTATCTTGAATATGAGATTTCCGGAAATAATGTAGACGGTTTTATTGTCACCTGCCAGAAATAACATAAAAAGCTGCCGAAAACGGCAGCTTTAATTTTATGCAAGTTTATGCAAGCAACTGTTCAACTGCGGCGAGCTTTACGCAGAGGCAAAGTACATCGCAGGCTTTCTGCAAATCAGCGTTCGACGGGAATGTCGGAGCGATACGCAGGTTGCGGTCGCGGGGGTCAATTCCGTAAGGGAATGTCGCACCGACGTTTGTCAGAACAAGACCGGCTTCTTTGCAGAGTGAGAATACACGCTTTGCAGTTCCGTCAGGAACATCAAGGCTGATGAAGTAACCGCCTCTCGGCTTGGTCCACTCTGCAATTCCTGAAAGCTCACGCTCAAATGAGTTGAGAACGATTTCGAACTTCGGACGGATTATATCAGCGTGCTTCTTCATATGTGCAAGGACGCCGTTTGCATCCTTGAAATACTTGACATGACGGAGCATATTAACCTTGTCGTGACCGATTGTCTGAATTGTCATCACCGACTTTATCTGTGCTATGTTTGCATCGCTTGCGGCGATAAGCGCAACGCCTGCACCGGGGAAGCTTACCTTCGATGTGGATGCGAAGTAGTAGACCATATCCTCGTTACCGTTCTTTTTGGCTTCTTCGAAGATATCGAGCAGCTTGTCGCTCTCGTCGTAGAGGTCGTGAATAACATACGCATTATCCCACATAATGCGGAAATCCTTTGCGGCAGGCTTTAATGCGGCAAGACGGCGTACTGTGTCGTCGCTGTATGAGGTTCCTTCGGGATTGGAATATTTCGGAACGCACCAAATGCCTTTAACTGCCGGGTCCGCACAAAGACGTTCAACCTCGTCCATATCCGGACCGAATTTTGTCATGGGTACGGGAATAAGCTCAAAGTCGAGCGATTCGGTTACTGCGAAATGACGGTCATATCCGGGAACGGGGCAGAGGAATTTCAGCTTTCCTTCACGGCACCAAGGACCGTTTCCGCCGACAACTCCGTAGATGAGCGCGCGCGCGAGGGCATCGTACATTAAATTAAGGCTGGAGTTTCCGGCAACGATGATATTCTTTGCAGGAATGCCAAGCAGATCTGAGAAAAGCTTTTTCGCTTCTGGAATACCGTCAAGTCCGCCGTAGTTGCAGGTGTCAACACCGGCTTCGGTAAAGGCATCTGCACGGGTGCTGACACAGCTCAGGATGCCTTCTGACATATCAATCTGCTCACGGCAAGGCTTTCCGCGTGACATATCGAGCGACAGACCGCTCGCTTTTATATTTTCATATTCGGCTGTGAGGGCTGCTTTGAGTGCCTCAAGCTCGGATTTTGACATCGAAGTTAACATAATGCTCTCCTTTTAAAAAATGCAGTTTCAAAAAAAACAAATTGCAAAAATGTTTATTCATTACCCAATATTATACTATATATTGCAAAAAAATGCAAGAGGTTTATCTGAAAAATTCTTGATTTTTCATTAAATCGGCAATTTGCCGACTAAATATCTGACAAATACATCTTCTATTGTAATATATTGCATATCTGACGGATTTGATATGCAGGATGAGCTGCAGAAAATTGCAAAAGCGAGCTTCATATGACATTTTGCCGTCACCGAGTGTGAAAAAATATCTAAAAATTTTGCTAATGCTCCAGTACGATTTTTTTCATTTTGCGAATTGTGATTTGTGCGAAAATATGCTACAATAATATTACAGATGATTTTCTGAATAACGAGGTTTTCTTATGCCGTATAAACATGAGTTTTTGTTTCCGGAATACTATAAGGATTTTTCCTGCAAGTGCGGTGACTGCCGTTCAACCTGCTGTCACGGTTGGGGAATAACGCTGACTCAGGATGACTACTTCAGAGTTATCAGCACAGACTGTACGCCCGACCTTCGCCGCAGGCTTGATGTCGCCTTTCGCCCGGCGACAAATCCTGCGCCGACCCCCGAAAGGTATGCGATGATTTCATACAACTGGCTTGGACGTTGCCCGATACAGACCGACGATGGATTCTGTGCGCTTCACCGTGAATGCGGCGAGGGCTCAATTCCTGAAATTTGCCGCAGATATCCGAGATGCATACGCACTATGCCTATTCATGAAGCTTGTACATCAACAAGCTGTGAATACACGCTCGAACTTCTTTACCGCGATGATGAACCCGTTCATTTTATAAAGGAAGTAATTGAAGTTTTCGACGAGGAATACGACATTCCTGCGGCGGCAAGGCTGGATGCGAGTGAATACACCGCAATTCGCGGTAAGGCGTTTTCAATACTTTCGGATCGAAGCTATGATATTGACAGCCGAATTTTATTGCTTGCGGATGAATTTAACGCTGAACTGCCTTATAATTCAATGTCACACGAAGATGCAACAAAGCTGTTCGCACGTCTTTTGCCGTCAAGCAATGCGCTTTCCGAAATTTCGGACGAGATTGACGAATATTATAATGATGAATCAAGCATAAAGCGTTTTAACCTTGACAGCGTTGAAAAAATGGATATATACCTCGAAAAGATCTTTGTAAATCATGTGTTTTACAAGGCATTTCCTCGCTCGTTTGAAGGCTCAACGATTAGCGAGGAGATATGCTCGCTTTTGGCAGTGCGTGCGCTTCACAGATATGTCACCGAGGCATATATTGGCGTACACGGCTGGAGTATTGATAATTTCGTTGACGTTACAGCCAAACTTTTTCGTATGATAGAGCACTCTCGCTTCGACGAAGTTTGTGCGAGATTTATGGGCGTATAACCGAATATATTTCACCTCTGCCGCATATATTTTGGCAGAGGTGGTTTTACTTATGAGAATCTGCAGCTTTTGTGAACTCAAAAACAAAGAAGTTATAAACATCTGCGACGGCAGACGGCTCGGGTTTGTTTCCGACATCGAAATTGATATTGAAAACTGCCGTGTAATTTCGTTAATTATGCCGTCAGAGGGAAAGCTTTTTTCGCTCTCAAAATGTGATCCGGTACGCGTTCTTTGGTGCGATATTGAAAAAATCGGTGACGATGTTATTCTCGTGCGCCGTATAGAGCGCATACCGTCGAAGTGTAATGACAAAAAGTGTGACTGCTGATAAAAATCGGATGCCGCAAAATTTCGGCATCCGATTTGATTTTATTCGTTTTCAGATATTTTTCAAGATTCGGCAGCTTCCGTTGTTTCTTCAGGCTCTACCGTTTCTTCAGGTTCTACCGTTTCTTCAGGTTCTACTGTTTCCTCAGACTCTACCGTTTCTTCGACGGCGGGAGTCTCAATCCACTTTGCATATAGCTTTCTGCCGGATTTGATCGGCTGCGAGAAATCGAACTTTTCAGTAAGCGCTTTATCAGTATACCAACCTTCAAGTGTCATACCGTCTTTGTCCTCCAGGTTAAGCGGTTCGAGAATTTCGCCACCATTAACACATACGGACATTACAAGTTCGTCACCGTCAAAATATCTCATCTTTCTCATGAGGAGAAGAAGGGGGAGAAAATAAGCATTTGAATCTTCAACCGTCTGTCTGGTTTCAAAAATAGGCTCCGCAATGAGCTGGCCAACTGCTGTGGGATCTGTCTGAATCATTCCATCCGAAGCGATTGTTTCAAGAAGCTGCAATGATTCAAAACCACCGCTGATTTGGTATGCGCCCCAAATGTTCCAGCCTGTAATATCAGATGAAACGGCGAGATTTGCTTTTTCGTCAAGTTTATATGAAGAATCGCTGATCGAAATAATTTTGTAATTCTCATCTAAAATAAGATCGCTGTCATACATAACGGTCATATCTTTAATATGTTCGGTTCCGTAGTAAACAATAAGGTCGAAGTCTGCTGCAACAGCGGGAAGTATAGCGGTCATGCAAATAACAAGTGCAAAAAGAATGGAAATTAGCCCTTTGAGTCGTTTTTTCATTAAGTGTTCTCCTTGAGATTGGATTTAGAAAATATAATTCATATATTTCTTGAAAATATGATACCATATTTTCCACAAATTGTCAATGGCTTTGCAAATAAAAACACACATGTGAAGGCGCTTTTGAGCAGTACGGAATGAATAATGCATAAATAAATGTAAAAAAAATGTAAACACTATTGCAATAAATGAAATTCTATGATATAATATATCGGTCAATGACCTGCGGCGGCATTGATACAAAAAATACAGCCGCGATAACACACACCGCGTGAGGTCGGAAGTTCTCTCCGCAGGGGAGTTTCCCGAATATGCGACGGTGGTGGAAAAAACTAAAGGAGGACATAAAAATGTCTGTTATCACAATTAAGCAGCTTCTTGAGGCTGGTGTACATTTCGGTCACCACACAAGAAGATGGAACCCGAAGATGGCTGAATACATCTTCACCGAAAGAAACGGTATCTACATCATCGACCTTCAGAAGACCGTTAAGAAGTTTGACGAAGCTTATAACTTCGTTCGTGACCTTTCCGCTGAAAAGGGTACTGTCCTTTTCGTTGGTACAAAGAAGCAGGCTGCTGACGCTATCAAGGAAGAAGC
Source organism: Candidatus Flemingiibacterium sp. (assembly GCA_045632605.1). Classification (GTDB taxonomy): domain Bacteria; phylum Bacillota; class Clostridia; order Oscillospirales; family CAG-272; genus Flemingiibacterium. The sequence continues at coordinate 4,574 of JAZQXA010000061.1, forward strand.
AGATCGCTCCGGTATGTACTATGTAAACGAGAGATGGCCCGGCGGTATGCTCACCAACTTCAAGACCATCAAGAAGTCCATCAACCGTCTTATCGCTCTCGAAAAGATGCAGGAAGACGGCACCTTCGATCTCCTTCCCAAGAAGGAAGTCGCTGGTCTTATCAAGGAAATGAACGACCTCGAGCGTAACTACGGCGGTATCAAGACCATGGACCGTCTGCCTGATGCTGTATTCATCGTTGACCCCAGAAAGGAACACATCGCTGTTCTCGAAGCAAAGAAGCTTGGCATTCCGGTCGTTGCAATCGTTGACACCAACTGCGATCCTGACGATGCTGACTACATCATCCCTGGTAACGATGATGCTATCCGCGCTATCAAGCTCATCTCTTCTGTTCTTGCTGACGCTATCCTTGAGGGTAAGCAGGGCGAACAGCTCACAGATGCAGCAGCTGAGGCAGAGGTTGCTGAAGAAGCAGCTGACGCTGAATAATTCTTACAAATCAAAGGAGAATAAAAAATGGCTAACATTTCCGCAAAAGACGTTGCTGCTCTCCGCGCAAAGACCGGATGCGGCATGATGGAGTGCAAGAAGGCGCTCGTTGAAGCAGAAGGCAACATTGATGAGGCTATAAAGGTTCTTCGTGAACGCGGTCTTGCAGTTGCTCAGAAGAAGGCTGACAGAATTGCAGCTGAAGGTGTTGTTAAGATCATGCACAAGGGCGACCTCGCAGCTATGATCGAGGTTAACTCCGAGTCTGACTTCGTTGCTAAGAACGAAAAGTTCCAGGCATTCGTTGACCTGCTTCTCGAAACCATCATCGCAAACAAGCCTGCTGATGTTGACGCTCTCATGAACTGCGATCTTAACGGCCAGACCGTTGATGCAGCTCTCAAGGAGCAGATCTTCATTATCGGCGAAAAGCTCACCATTCGCCGTTTCGTAATCGTTGAAGGCGCTGTTTCCACCTATGTTCACGGCGGCGGCACCACCGGCGTTATCGTTAAGTTTGACCTTGACGGTGTTGCATCTGACGATGCTGCATTCGTTGAGTGCGCACACAACGTAGCTCTTCAGGCAGCGGCTATGAACGCTACCTATGCTAACAAGTCTGATGTTCCTCAGTCTGCTCTTGACGAGGAAAAGGAAGTTCTTCTCAACCAGATGGCTAACGACCCCAACATGGCTGCTAAGCCTGACAAGGTTAAGGAAAGCATCGTTATGGGTAAGCTTGGCAAGTTCTATGAGAACAACTGCCTTGCAGAACAGGCATATGTTAAGGACGATTCCATGTCCGTTGCAAAGTATATCGCTTCTGTAAATAAGGGCATCAAGATCGTAAGCTTCGTTAAGTATGAAAAGGGCGAAGGCCTCCAGAAGAGAGAAGACAACCTTGCTGAAGAGGTTGCAAAGCTCACTTCCGGTCAGTAATTAACCGAATTTGAAAGATCCTGTCATAGACCGTAATCGATTTATGACAGGATTTTTTTGTGAATTTTGAGTTATTTTGTGACGGGCGTGTAAATAACACGAAAAAACCTCGAAAAATATTAGAACACAAGTAAAATTTTTGCGATAACCCTTTACAAATCGGGCAAAATCGGTTACAATATATATAAGGGTGTTTATGACTCTATTTAATAATAAGGACGGTACTGTATTATGAGCGAAAATGCCACACCTAAATTTAAACGTGTATTACTTAAGCTTTCCGGCGAAGCTCTTGCTCCATCCGAGGAAAAGCGCCGTGAGCTTGCCGCAAAGGGCGAATATCCGATACTCGACTATGATATGCTCGACAGAGTTGCAAAGGTGGTAAAAAAGTGTACCGAAATCGGAACACAGATTTGCATTATTGTTGGCGCAGGCAATATCTGGCGCGGACGTCAGGGAACTAACATGGACAGAACCCGTGCTGACCATATGGGGATGCTTGCAACCACTATCAATGCGCTCGGTTTGCAGGATTTCTTCGAGCAAAACGGAATTGACACACGTGTTTTGACCGCTGTTGAAATGAAGCAGTATGCAGAGCCTTATATCCGTAACCGTGCCGTTTCTCATCTTGAAAAAGGACGAGTTGTCATCCTCGGCGGCGGACTTGGCATTCCGTTTATTTCAACCGATACAGCAGCCGCAGTAAGAGCTGCCGAAATCGGTGCGGATGTTATACTTATGGGTAAGAATATCGACGGTATTTACACCGCTGACCCGAAAAAGGATCCCGAAGCAACACGCTACAAGGAGGTTTCCTATAAGGAAATTCTCGCAAAGGATCTTAAGGCTATGGACTCGACTGCCGCATCTTTCGGCAATGAAAACCATATCAAGACATTTGTCTTTGAACTCAAAGAACCCGAAAACATCTATAAGGCTATAATCGGCGATGTTGAGGGTACTATTGTAATAGATGAATAATTGTAAAAATTAACTTACAGAAAGGATTAATACTATGAAACTTGATTGCAAAGCTTTTGAAGAAAAAATGAAAAAATCCATCGCATCCTACGAAGGTCAGCTCGCTGATATAAGAGCAGGCAGAGCAAATCCTTCGCTTCTCGATAAGATTGATGTTGATTACTACGGTGCGCCTACAAAGCTTAACCAGATGGCTGAAGTTAAGGTTACCGATGCAAGAACTATTGTAATCACTCCCTGGGATGCAACAACGCTCAAGAATATGGAAAAGGCAATTCTTGCTTCCGACCTCGGAATTACACCTGCTAATGACGGTAAGGTGCTTAGAATCACATTCCCGCAGCTCACCGAGGAGCGCCGTAAGGAGCTCACCAAAAAGGTTGCAAAGATGGGCGACGATGCAAAGGTTGCAGTCAGAAATATCCGCCGTGAGGCTAACGATGCTGCAAAGAAAATGAAGAAAGACGGAGAGATGACCGAAGACGAGCTTAAAGCTTCAGACAAGTCTGTTCAGGACCTCACCGACAAGTATATCGCAAGCATTGACGAGATCACTGCACGCAAAAATAAGGAGCTTATGGAAATATAAGTCCTATGCTGGGGATGCCGTGCAAACGCGGCATCTCTTTTAATTTTTTATTGATCGGAGATATAAATGTTTACTCACGACCTTGAAAGCGGCAAAAAGAAACTATCGCACATTGCATTCATAATGGACGGAAACGGCAGATGGGCAAAAAAACGAAATCTTCCGCGTGAAATGGGACATACAGAGGGTGCAAAAACCTTCCGCAAAATTACAGAATACTGTTTTCGCGGAGGAATTGACGCGGTTACGATATATGCGTTTTCAACCGAGAACTGGAGCCGCCCGAAGCACGAGGTTAACGCCATAATGACGCTTTTTGCTTCATATCTGAAGCAGGGCATAAAGGAAATGACAGAGAAAGACACCCGTGTTACTTTCCTCGGAGATAAATCTCCGTTCCCGGAGGATACGCGCAAATTGATGGAACGTCTTGAGAGCGAATCGGCTGGGAATAAATATCAGCTTAATGTAGCAGTCAATTACGGCGGCAGGGCTGAAATTGTTAACTCTGTAAACAGACTTGCGGCATCGGGGGTTACTGAATTTACTGAAGAATTGATCGAATCCGAATTATATACAAAAGGACAGAATGATCCGGATTTGATTGTTCGTTCCGCAGGCGAAATGCGTCTTTCAAATTTCCTTACGTGGCAGTCGGTATATTCTGAATTTTATTTTTCGGACACTTTATGGCCGGACTTTTCCGGAGATGATGTTGATGCCGCGGTTGATGCATATTACCACCGTGTACGCCGGTTCGGCGGAGTTGTATAATCTTTTTTGAGGTGACTTTTTATGAAACTTCGTATAATCACTGCTATTATTGGAATACCGCTTGTTGTGCTTGTGTTGCTGTATTCCCACACAATTGTGATGCCGATTACGCTGGCTCTTTTTTCGGCAGTCGGTGTTTTTGAAATGCTTGGCTGTATCGGTCAGAGAAAAAAGCTTGAAATAACAATACCGTCATTGATTTTTGCGGCTATCGTTCCTTTTTCTGCACGATATGTTGTTACTTTTTCTGCAAGAAATTCGTATTTTCTTGCGGTGTTCGGCGTTGCCGCATTTATTTATATGTTTTATCTTATGTCACTTGCTGTTGTTTCAAAGGGGACAAAATTGATTGGCGATATGGCACTAGCAGCGGCGACATCAATGTATATAACTGTTGGATTTTCGAGCATGGTTATGCTTCGTGATATGAGCTATAACGAGAATTATTTCGGTTTCTATCTGTTCATGCTTATTTTTATTGGTGCTTGGATACCGGACTGTGCAGGATATTTTTGCGGAAGAGCCTTTGGAAAGCACAAGCTTATTCCGGACGTCAGTCCCAAAAAGACAGTTGAAGGCGCAATAGGCGGCGTGATTTTCGGCGGTCTTTCATTTGTGGGTTTTGGCGCAATTATAAATGCTGTCAATCTTGGTGAACCGAGATATTTGTCGCTTGCAATTACCGGCTGTGTTGTAGCGGTTGTTTCAATTTTCGGTGACCTTATCGCTTCGCTTATCAAACGTCAGTACGGTATTAAAGACTATGGAAAGCTTTTTCCCGGGCATGGCGGAGTAATGGACAGATTCGACTCGATTATCGCGATATCACCGTTTTTACTCATGATATGCTCGCATCCGGATATTTTCAGACTGTTTGCATAATCGGTGAATATGATGTTTAATAAAAATATTGTGATTCTCGGTTCAACCGGTTCTGTGGGACAGCAGACGGTTGATGTTGCACTTGACCTTGGTGTGAGTGTTTCGGTGCTTGGTGCATCCCGGGACTATAAAAAAATGGAGGAGCAGGCAAGACAGTTGAAGCCGAAGCTCTGTGTTATGGAGGACGAATCGGCGGCGAATGAGCTCAAAAACCGTCTTGCTGATACGGATATCCGTGTTGAGGGTGGACATGCGGCAATGCTTTCGGCTGCGGCGTATGATGATGCCGACGTTATATTTAATTCCGTTGGCGGAAGTGCCGGACTTGAACCCACAATGGCGGCTTTGAATGCCGGAAAAACTCTCGCTCTCGCCAACAAGGAAAGCATCGTTATGGCAGGCGATATTGTAATGAATAAAGCTCGCTGCTCAAACTCAAAAATAATTCCCGTGGACAGCGAGCATTCTGCTATATTCCAGTGCCTTGAGGGACGTTCGGGAAACGATATCGGCAGGATACTGTTAACTGCTTCAGGCGGTCCGTTTTTTGGTATGACAAAAACAGAAATGTCCGAAATTACGCCGGAACGTGCGCTTGCACACCCGACATGGAAGATGGGGCCAAAAATCACTATCGACTCGGCAACGCTTATGAATAAAGGCTTTGAAGTTATTGAGGCGGTTCATCTTTTTGGTGTAAAGCCCGAACAGGTTGAAGTTGTAATCCACCGCGAAAGTATAATACATTCAATGGTGGAATATAATGATAATGCTGTTTTGGCGCAGTTATCACTTCCGGATATGCGCCTTTGCGCACAGTATGCTATGACATACCCGGAGCGTGTTCCCGGCATTATGGGACGTCTTGATTTAACTAAACTCGGACAGCTTACTTTTTATAAACCTGATTTTGAAAATTTCCCATTGCTTCGACTTGCATACGATTCAATTGCAGAGGGCGGCGTGATACCTTCAGCACTTGTTGCAGCGGATGAGGTTGCTGTGGAAGCGTTCATGAATAAAAAAATCGGATTTAATTCCATATACGACGTTGTAAGCGAAACATTGACACGAATTAAAAATATCGCATCTCCTTCGCTTGAGGATATTTTAAATGCCGCAGATGAAGCAAAAATTATTGCGGCAGAGCTTATTTAAGTTAACTGACCTTTCTTAAATATAAATTAATTTTGTGAGGTTATAAATGAACATCTGGCATATTATTCTGACTGTTCTCATGATATCGGTGCTTGCACTTCTTCATGAGCTTGGACATTTTATCGCCGCACGCAAATTCGGGGTTACTGTTAACGAATTTGCAATTGGAATGGGGCCGAAAATTTTGTCCAAAAAATCGAAGAAGACGGATATCGTATATTCGCTTCGCCTTTTTCCGATTGGCGGCTTTGTTTCGATGGCAGGCGAGGACGGCTACAGTCAGGATGAAAATGCTTTTCACCGTAAACCCGTTTGGCAGAGGATGATAATTACCGTTGCCGGCTCGTTTATGAATATTCTTACCGGTTTCATTGTTATGGCGATTGTTGTAACCTGTGAGCCGGGATTTGGGGGAACAACTGTCAGCGGTTTTGCCGCCGATGCAGTAAGCCGTGAGTACGGACTTATGATTGGTGACGAGATTGTCCGGGTTGACGGTACACGCGTTCATGTTGCCGACGAACTGTCGTATGAAATTTTGCACAGTGCGATAAAACCGATTGACCTCGTTGTCAGACGCAACGGTGAGCTTATTACACTTAAGGAAGTGGCTTTTTCCAACATCGAATTTGAGGGGACGACTTTCGGACGCCCCGATTTTACGGTTGAGCCGGAGGCTAAAAACTTTGCAAACGTCGTAAAACAGACATTTTTTCGTTCAATCTCAACGGTAAAAATGATTTGGGAATCGCTCATTGACCTGATTACCGGACGGTATGGACTTGGTGCGGTTTCCGGTCCCGTTGGTGTTGCCGAGGTTGTAAGTGATGCTGCCAAGCAGGGAGTTTCAAGCTTCCTTAATATCGCAGTTATGCTTGCGATGAATCTGGGAGTATTCAATCTTCTTCCGCTTCCGGCACTCGACGGCGGACGTTTCCTTTTCCAAATTGTTGAGTTTATCAGACGCAAACCTCTTAATCCCGATATTGAGGGATATGTCCACTTTGCCGGTATTGTGCTCCTTATGCTCCTTATGGTGGCTGTTACGTTTAAGGATATTTTCAAGCTGTTCGGATAAAAAATTGTGAGGAAAGCTATGGCTATAAATAATAAGACAACAAAAGCGGTGTCTGTTGGGAATCTTAAAATCGGAGGCGGTGCGCCGATCAGCGTACAGTCGATGCTCTCTGTTGATTCACACGACTATGATGCAGTTTATAAACAGACAAAGGCACTATCCGAGGCCGGATGTGATATTGTACGTCTTGCTGTGCCTGATATTGATGCTGTCGAAAGTATTCGCAAGCTGAAAAAATCGGATATCACTCTGCCAATAGTCGCCGATATTCATTTCGACTATAAAATTGCGCTTGCTTCTTGCGATGCCGGTGTTGATAAGATACGCATAAACCCCGGAAACATCGGCTCACGTGAGCGTGTCAAAGAGGTGGTTGCGGCTTGCCGTGACGGTGGAATTCCGATTCGAATCGGTGTTAACGGCGGCTCACTCAAAAAAGAAATTCTCGAAAAATACGGTGCTCCCACCGCAGAGGCGTTAGCCGAAAGCGCAATGGAGCACGTTCATATACTCGAAGACTTAAACTTTGACGATATAGTAATATCAATAAAATCGTCCGATGTCAGAACCATGATTGCTGCTAACAGACTGCTTCATGAAATGCGTGATTATCCGCTTCACATCGGTGTCACCGAGGCAGGTTCGGCGCATATTGGAACGATAAAATCCGCCGTCGGAATCGGTTCGCTCCTCTGCGACGGGATTGGTGATACTATCAGGGTTTCGCTTACGGCTGATCCCTTGCTCGAAGTTAAAGAGGGAAAAGCGCTTCTCGGTGCTCTTGGACTTGGCGGGGGAAGTCTTATTGATCTTGTTTCATGCCCGACCTGCGGACGCACCAAAATTGCGCTTATTGACCTTGTTACACGTTTTGAAGAAGAATATTTACCTCAGCTTCATCCGTCGCGCCGCATTAAAGTTGCAATAATGGGGTGCGCAGTAAACGGTCCCGGAGAGGCTCGTGAGGCAGACATCGGCTGTGCCGGCGGAATTGGTGAGGCGCTTCTTTTTAAAAAAGGCGAAATAGTCGGAAAATATCCCGAGGACGAGATTCTCGATGTCCTCCGCGATGAAATAAATATGATGTGATATTAACCATATATAACGGTGATACTTTATGAATAAATTCGACAAAATATTTTCTAAATATACACAAACCGCCGCAGAACGGGAATTTCTCGACCTTGTGGGGGAGGTTTCGTCGCGCTTTGACAGAGAACTGCGTGTTGTCGAAGTTACCGCCGAATTTCCGAAGATAATCGAAAAGGACAAGCTTTATTCGCTGGAAGAAAATATCCGTGAGGCGTATGAGCTGTCTGTTGTTCGTATTTTGCCGAAATATTCCAAAGAGCTTTGGACGCCGTCATATCTGCCTGAGGTTATGCTTGAGCTTAACCGAATCGGTGCAGTTTCGCGCGGATTTTTTAATGAATACGATTTTTCTGTCAGCGAAAACAAAATTACAATAAAAGTTTCGTTCAACAACGGAGGAATTGAGCTTCTTTACTGTGCGAAAACCAATGAAATAATATCAGGAATAATTTTCGGTGAGTTTGGAATTCGTTTCGAGGTTGAACTCTCGCAGGAGAATGGATATGTCGATTCGATGCCGATGATAAGCGAGCAGATTTCTGAAATGGAGAAAATTGCCCGTGCACAGTATCAGGCGGCGGAGAGTGAAGCGTCACGAAATGTTAATGATGCACCACCGCCCGAAGATGATAAATTTAAGGATTTTGAGCATATTTCAACTCTGCACACAGGAGATGTCTCATATAAAACAGACGGCGATATATTCCATGTCGGCGGAAAGATTTTCGATGCTTCCTCGCCGGAATACATAATCGGTGAACCGTTTGATATAACCGATCCGGTGCCGATACGAAATATTACCGGCCCAATGAAAAATATTGTCGTTCTCGGTGAAACATTCGGCTTTGAAACGAAGGAAACTCGCAAGGGTGACAGACTTATTCTCAATTTCGCTATAACAGATAAGGATTCTTCAATCTACATTAAAATGGCACAGCCCAAAGAGGCACTTGAGCCGTACCTGACTAATATTAAGGACGGCATGACAATTGCGATAAAGGGATATGCGAAGATTGATACCTTCGACAACGAAGCTATAATTGTGCCTACAGCTGTTGCTAAAATTTCACAGCAGTATCGTATGGATAATGCCGAGGAAAAGCGTGTTGAGCTCCACTGTCACACACAGATGTCGTCGATGGACGCGATAATCGCGCCGGGCGACCTCGTTAAGCTTGCTCACAAATGGGGACACAAGGCTGTTGCGATAACCGACCACGGCAATGTACAGGCATATCCTCTTGCAATGCTTGCAGCGGAAAAGCTCGGCATGAAGGTCATTTACGGAATAGAAAACTATTTTGTTGATGACACTGCGCGTGTGCTTTTCGGTGATTCACTTGATGAATATATGCAGACCGATTTTGATGGGGAATACTGCGTATTCGATATTGAAACGACTGGACTTTCGGCACAGAGCTGTCATATCACAGAAATCGGTGCTGTTCTCGTAAAGGGCGGAGAGGTTATCGACCGCTTTAACACATTTTCAAATCCCGGGGAGCATATCCCCGAAAATATAACCGAGCTTACCGGAATAACTGATGAAATGGTCGCCGATGCGCCTGATAATGAAGCAGCTGTACGTGCATTTCTTGAATTCGCAGGAACACGCATACTTGTTGCTCACAATGCTTCGTTTGACGTTTCGTTTATACGAAAGGTTGCGGAGGACTACAAGATTGAATTTCCTAATCCATATATGGATACGGTTGCGATGTCTCGTTATGTTAATCCTGACCTCAACAAGCATAAGCTCGATATACTCGCAAAGTATTTTAATCTTGGCGAATTCAATCATCACCGTGCCTGCGACGATGCCGAGGTGTTGGCGAAAATTTTAGCTTGTCTGTTCAAAAAACTACGTGATGAGGGTGCATCAAATCTCCGTGAAATGCAGCAGCTTATGAGTGAGCGTTCCGATCCGCTGAAGCTTCGCCCATATCACCAGATTCTTCTCGTCAAAAATAAGGTCGGACTCAAGAATCTTTACCGAATTATTTCGGAGAGCTATTTAAATTATTACAGACGTAATCCCCGTACGCCCAAAACGCTTATCGAATCGCACAGAGAGGGACTAATAATCGGTTCTGCCTGCGAAGCCGGAGAGCTTTATCAGGCGATTCTGATGAATAAATCAGAGAGAGAAATCGAGGATATTGCGAGCTTTTACGATTATCTTGAAATACAGCCGCTTTGCAATAACCGATTCATGATAGAAAAGGGCGATGTTAAAAGCGAGGATGACCTCAAAAACATAAACAGACGAATTTACGAGCTTGGCAAAAAGCTCGGCAAGCCGGTCTGCGCGACCTGTGATGCACATTTTGCCGAAAAGGACGACGAGATAACCAGAAAGATTCTTCTTGCCGGACAGAAATTTTCTGATGCTGACCGCGATACGGGAATTTATTTCCGTACCACAGAAGAAATGCTTGCCGAATTTGATTATCTTGGAGAAGAAGCGGCGCGTGAGGTGGTTATAACCAATACCAATCTTATTGCTGATATGATTGAAAATGTCCGTCCGATCCCAGAGGGAACTTTTACACCAAATCTTGAGGGCGCAGAAGAAGAGCTTCAGCAACGCTGCTGGGACAGAGCAAAACAGCTTTACGGTGACCCCGTTCCCGAAATTGTTTCCGCGCGACTTGAAAAAGAGCTTACCTCGATTATAAAACACGGTTTTGCGGTGCTTTATATGATTGCCCAGAAGCTCGTTGCATACAGTGAGGAGCAGGGGTATCTTGTCGGTTCGCGAGGCTCGGTCGGTTCATCGTTTGTTGCATCAATGTCGGGTATATCGGAGGTTAATCCGCTTCCGCCGCATTATTACTGCACAAACTGTAAATATTCAGAGTTCATCACAGACGGTTCTGTCGGCTCGGGATTTGACTTACCCGATAAGGTGTGCCCGAACTGCGGAACAAAGCTTACCGGTGACGGTCATGACATTCCTTTTGAAACCTTCCTCGGCTTCTACGGCGACAAATCTCCTGATATTGACCTCAACTTTTCGGGAGAAGTTCAAGGACGAGTACATAAATATACCGAGCAACTTTTCGGCTCGGAAAACGTGTTCCGTGCTGGTACGCTCGGCACTCTTGCCGCAAAGACTGCTTATGGCTATGTCGTAAAATATCTCGAAGAACACAAGAAAAAGCTCAATAAGGCGGAAATCGACCGACTTGTTAATACAGCGGTTGGCATTAAGCGTACTACCGGTCAGCATCCGGGCGGAATCATAGTTGTGCCCCGTGAATATGATGTTTATGACTTTACACCTGTTCAACATCCGGCGGATGACCCTAATTCCGATATCGTAACTACACACTTTGCGTTTGCGTATCTCCACGATACGATACTCAAGCTCGATGAGCTTGGACACGATATGCCGACGAAGTATAAGTGGCTCGAAAAGTACACTAATACTTCGGTAATGGACGTTAAAATGAATGACAAGGCGGTATACCGTCTTTTCGAGGGAACAGAGCCTCTTGGAATTACACCGGATGATATCGGCTGTCCGCTCGGCACGCTGGGACTTCCTGAAATGGGTACACGCTTTATTCAGTCGGTTCTAGTCGATGCGAAGCCTAAAAATTTTGCCGACCTCTTGCAGATTTCGGGTCTTACCCACGGTACAGACGTGTGGCTCGGAAATGCACAAGACCTTATCAAGGACGGAATCTGCGATATTTCGCAGGTTATAGGAACACGTGACGGTATTATGCTTGTTCTGATTCAGCAGTATAATATCGAAAATGCGACTGCGTTCAAGATAATGGAGGATGTTCGAAAGGGTAAGGGACTTAAGCCCGAATACGAGGCGACAATGCGAGAGCACGGAGTTCCCGATTGGTATATCGCGTCCTGCAAAAAAATAAAGTATATGTTCCCGAAAGCGCACGCGGCGGCATATGTTATGTCGGCGATACGACTCGGCTGGTATAAGATATACTATCCGCTTGAATTTTATGCGGCGTTTCTCACTGTTGCTCCAAAAGGCTTCGATGCGGAGATTGCCATGAGCGGACGAGCCGGAATTAAGGCGGTCATGGAGGAAATCCGTAAAAAGGGAACTGAAGCGACACAGAAGGAAAAAGAAATCGTCGATACGTTCCAGATGGTAACCGAAATGTATGCCAGAGGTTTTAAATTTCTTCCTGTTGACCTTTTCAAATCGGAAGCGTTTGCATTCAAGCCGGAGGACGGAAAAATCCGTATGCCTTTTACAGCCCTCGGCGGTCTCGGCGAAAGTGCGGCACTCAAGATTGTTGAAGTGAGGGATGGGGAAAATCTTCTTTCAATCGAGGAGCTTCAGATGAAAGCCGGACTCTCGAAAGCGGTCATTGACCTGCTTCGTAAAAACGGCGCTTTTGGCTCGCTTACCGAAACCAATCAGCTCTCATTCTTCTAATCAACTAAAATCTTTCAGGCGGTGACAGTTTAATCGTAAATTTTGACGATTGACAATTCGCCTTTAGTATGATATCATATTACTATGCTAAAGTAAATGGCAATTATAAGTAATAATTAACGAAGGAAAAATAACCATGCAGAAGCAAAATATGACTGTTCCGGAAGGAACACGCGACTTACTATACAGAGAAGCAGAGCTTTATGATTCTATTTCGATGAATTTTGAGAGCGTTTATGCAAAGATGGGCTTTTCTCGAATATGCACTCCTGCTGTCGAGAACTATGACCTTTTTACAGCTGTAAACCGCTCACTTAATCAGGAGAATATTTACAAGCTGACCGACAATACCGGCAGACTTCTCGCAATTCGCCCTGATAATACGACACCGATTGCACGTGTTGTTGCGACAAAGCTCAAAAATGCACCGCTTCCGCAGAAGCTCTGCTATAATCAGCACATTTACCGTGTCAATAGTGAAAACTCCGGTATGCGTAATGAGATTCTTCAGAGCGGAATTGAACTTGTCGGTGCCTCTGGAATCAAGAGCGATATCCTTTGCATAACTACAGCACTTGATGCGCTTAAAACTATCGGGCTCAACTTTAAGCTTGAAATCGGTCACGTCGGATATTTCAATGCACTCATTTCCGAAATGTCACTTTCCGAGGACGAGGTTATGGATGTCCGTACCTTTGTTGAGGCGAAGAATTTCGTTTCGCTCAATATGTTCGACAAGAACCTTAATAATGATGTTATCCGCAAGCTGCCGCTCCTTTACGGTAACGAAGAAGTTTTTGCCGAAGCAGAAGCTCTTGCAGGCAGCAACAAAGAGGCGATAGCCGCGCTCAATTATGTTAAAGAGCTTTATTCGGCTCTTTGCGGCGCAGGATACGGCGATTATATCATGGTTGATATGAGCATGGTGCATAAATTTGATTACTACACCGGAGCCGTTATCCGCGGTTACATTGACCACGCAGGTGAGCCGGTTCTTAAAGGCGGCCGCTACGACAAGCTGCTCGAAAAGTTTGATTATGATGTTCCGGCGACCGGCTTTGCGATTAACGTATGCGCCGTTGCCGATGCGCTTATCAAATCGGGCAAGCTCCCCGAAGAAAAACGCTCCGATGCGGTGGTTTTCTACACAGTTGATTCACTTTGCGAAGCGATAAAGCTGATAAACAGCTATTCGGAACGCGGACTTGTTTGCGAGCTTTCATCCTTTGAAACCATTGATGAAACAAAGGCGTATGCAAATGCTATGAACATCGCTGAGGTTATTGACCTCACCGCAGGAAAGGTCGGTGACAAATAATGATTCGCATCGCACTCACAAAGGGCCGCATTGAAAAAAAGGCGGTTGAAATTTTAAAGCGTGCCGGATATGACTGCTCCGAGCTTGAAGAAAAGGGAAGAAAGCTTGTTTTTAAGCTTGGAAACGATGATATCGAAGTCGTTCTCGCAAAGGCGGCGGACGTTATAACCTATATCGAACATGGCGTTTGCGATGTGGGAATCGTTGGCGAGGATACTATTATGGAACACGGAAAATGGTTTCATGAGCTGCTCGACCTCAATTTCGGTAAATGCAAATTCGCACTTGCCGGAATCAGGGGCAAGGATTTTTATGAGGGATATACACACAAGGTTATCGCTTCGAAATATCCGAATGTGACGAAGAATTATTTTAATTCCAAGGGCATTGACGTTGAAATAGTAAAGATTGAAGGCTCGGTTGAGCTTGCACCGATACTTAATCTTGCGGATGCTATAGTTGATATCGTTGAAACCGGCTCGACCCTCAGAGAAAACGGACTTGAAGTTTACGAAGATGTGGCGTACATTTCGACGCGACTCATTGTAAACACAGCGGCGATAAAGCTAAAGAAGCGTGAAATTGACGAATTTACAAGCCGAATTGCTGCTCAAATCGAAGAATAAAGGATATAAACTAATGAAAATATATGAAAAGGCTCAAACTTATGAGCTCTTAAAAGCACTCGCAGACCGTGCCGAGAATATTTCACCCGAAATAATGAATACGGTGTCCGAGGTTATCTCGAACGTAAGAAAAAACGGGGATGCGGCTCTTCGTGAATATACTGAAAAATTCGACAAGGTAAGTCTTGATTCGTTCTATCTTTCCGAAGCGGAAAAGGAAGCGCTTATCGCAAAAGTGCCGGACGAATTAAAGTCTGCAATTGACGAGGCTGCCGAAAATATTTATGCTTTTCATGAAAAACAGAAGCAGAACTCATGGATGACCAACAGCGACGGCAAAATAATGGGACAGCTTGTTCGACCTCTCGAAAAGGTTGGACTTTATGTTCCGGGCGGTACTGCGGCTTATCCGTCGAGCGTACTGATGAATGCTATTCCGGCAAAGGTTGCAGGTGTTGAAAAAATCGTAATCGTTACACCGCCTAAAAAAGAGGGAATCAATCCGGCTGTCGTCTATGCGGCAAAGGTTGCAGGAATCACTGATATTATTCAGGTTGGCGGTGCACAGGCAGTTGCCGCACTAGCTTACGGCACAGAATCTGTGCCGAGAGTTGACAAAATTGTCGGTCCAGGTAATATCTTTGTTGCAATGGCAAAGAAGCTCGTTTTCGGTGCGGTTGACATCGACATGATTGCCGGCCCGAGTGAAGTTCTTGTTATCGCGGATGAGCGCGCAAATCCTGCTTATGTTGCGGCTGACCTCATGAGTCAGGCAGAGCATGACCCGATGGCGGCGGCTATACTTATAACGACCTCAAAGAAGCTTGCTGACGAGGTTGTAAATCAAATTGAGCTTCAGAAAAAGGAGCTTTCACGTTCTGATATAATCGACCGTTCACTTTCGGCTTACGGTTCGATTATCATAGTAGATACATTAAAGGAAGCAGTTGAGCTTTCAAATACGATTGCGCCGGAGCATCTTGAGCTTTCGGTTGAGAATCCGTTTGAGCTGCTGTCACTTGTCAAAAATGCAGGTTCGATTTTCCTCGGTGACAACGCACCCGAACCTCTCGGTGACTATTTTGCAGGCCCGAATCACGTTCTTCCGACAAACGGTACCGCGAGATTTTCCTCGGCGCTCGGCGTTGACAGCTTTATCAAAAAATCGAGCTACCTCTACTATAACGAGGATGCGCTTAAAGCTATTGGCGAGAAGGTTGTTACCTTTGCAAATGCCGAGGGACTTTCCGCTCATGCAAATTCTATTATTCAGAGATTAAAGTGAGGTATTTATGATAGACAACCTCATTCCAAAAAAGGTTAAAGACCTCGAAGAATATCGCCCGAACATGACTCCGTGCAGTGTCAGACTCGACGCAAATGAAAGCCCGTTTCTGCCGTCAAAAACGGTACTTGACGAGCTTGCGAGTGCGGTATATACGCTTGATTTTATCCGTTATCCCGACCCATATGCCACAAAGCTTGTTGAGGCATTTTCAAAAATCTACGGCGTTTGCCCCGATAATGTGGTTGCCGGAAACGGCTCGGACGAGCTTATCAGCCTTATTTGCAGCGGACTTACAGAGCCTGATGACACTGTTGCGGTTGCACTGCCCGACTTTTCGATGTATGAGTTTTACAGCACTCTGTCGGGAGCGTGTGCAATGCATTACATTAAGAGCGAAAACTTTGAAATTGACTTTAATGAGCTTTTCGCAAAGACGAATGAAGTCAATGCTAAAATTGTTATTTTTTCAAACCCCTGTAATCCCACCGGATGGATATGTCCTCGAAACGAGCTTGAAGCTTTCATAAAAAAATCCGGTGCGATTGTCGTTGTTGACGAAGCATATATGGAGTTTTCCGCGACTGACGAGAGCGTTATTGATCTTATTCAAAAATATGACAATCTTATCGTTCTCAAAACCATGTCAAAGGCATACGGAGCGGCGGCTCTGCGACTCGGCTTTGCGATAACAAATCCGACTCTTGCAAGTGCGATAAAGAAGATTAAAAGTCCTTATAATGTAAACACAGTTTCGCAGGTTTTCGGTGAAATAATTCTTTCTCATTACGATGAAATTAAGGGGAAAATCAAAGAAATAAACGAAAATCTCGCATATCTGCGTGCTGAACTCGAAGCAATAAAATCCGATAAAATCGTGAAAATTTGTCCGAGTGCGGCAAATTTCGTATATATGCAGATGTGCTGTGCCGACACTGCGAGAGGAGTATATCAGAAACTTCTTTCACAAGGCGTTGCAATACGCTGTATGTCAAACGGATACCTGCGTATCTGCGGCGGTACTCGCGAGGAAATTAACACATTCATTAAAAATTTCAAGGAGGCGATTTCGTGAACAGCGCAAAGGCATCTCTTGTAAGAAATACTCTCGAAACACAGATTTCAATGTCGGTTGACCTCGGTGCCGCTGACGGTTACGGACTCAAAGGTACAAGCGGTATCGGATTTTTTGACCATATGCTCAACTCCCTTGCAATTCACAGCCGGGCTGTAATTGAGCTTAATATGAAGGGCGACCTGCATGTTGACTGCCACCACACAATTGAGGATGTCGGAATCGTTCTCGGAAAACTTCTCGGTGAAATTGCAAAGGAACGCGGTAAAATTATGCGTTACGGCACTTCATTCATTCCTATGGATGAAGCTCTTGCAAGATGCGTTATTGATATTTCCGGGCGTCCTTATCTTGTATGTGACTATCTGCCGACTGCCCCTATGATTGGCGATTACGACACACAAATGACTACCGAATTTTTCCGTGCTGTTGCGTTTAACATGGGAGCAACTCTGCATATCGCACTTCTTTACGGCGATAACGACCACCACTGCGTTGAAGCGATGTTCAAGGCGTTTGCTCATGCACTTGCCGATGCAATTGCACCTCGTGACGGTGAACTTCTTTCGGCGAAAGGTACTCTTTAAAAACGGGGAAACAGATGAAAAAAATAGGAATTATTGATTACGGAATGGGCAATCTCCATTCCGTCAAAAATGCGCTCGATTTTATCGGCGCAGATTCGTTTGTATCGGATAATATTGAAGAGCTGTCAATGGCGGACGGACTGATTCTTCCCGGTGTCGGAGCATTTCCGGATGCTATGGATAGACTGATCGAAACCGGGCTTGACAGCTTCATCAAGGAATATGTAAAGACAAAGCCGCTTATCGGAATTTGTCTTGGAATGCAGCTGCTTTTCGATAAGAGCTTCGAGTTTCGCGAATGCGAGGGTCTTGGACTTATCGGCGGTGAGGTCGTTAAGATTACCGATGAGGGATTAAAGGTTCCGCATATGGGTTGGAACGAGCTTGCCATTGTTAATTCTTCACCGATTACAGCTTCGCTGTCGGATGGCGACCATGTTTATTTTGTTCACTCGTATAAGGCACTTGTAAAGGACAGAGCCGACCTTGTTGCCGTCACTGATTACGGAAGCGAGGTTACTGCAATAGTGGCTCGCGGTAATGTTTTTGGATGTCAGTTCCATCCAGAAAAGAGTGAGACAGTGGGACTTGGCATATTAAGAAACTTCTGGGGTATGATAAAATGATAATTTTACCTGCAATAGATATACTCGGCGGCAAGTGTGTCCGTCTGACAAAGGGAGAATACGGAACAGCTGAACAGGTTTCCGCTGACCCTATCGAAACAGTGCTTTCATTTGAGCGTGACGGTGCAGAGTTTATCCACATGGTTGACCTCGACGGAGCGAAAGAGGGAAGCCGTATCAATTCCGAAATCTACACCAAAGCGGCAAAGGCTGTTTCTGTTCCGATTGAAGTCGGCGGCGGTATCCGCGATATAGATACAGTAGACTACTACATGGAAAAGGGTATTGAGCGAGTAATAATCGGCTCGGCGGCTCTCAAAAATCCCGGACTCGTAAAGGATGCCGTTAAAAAATACGGCGAGCATATTGCGGTCGGGATTGATGCGCTTGACGGAATGGTTAAGACCGCAGGCTGGCTCGAAGAATCTAACGTCAATTACATCGACCTTGCACTCGAAATGCAGAAAATCGGTGTGAAGTACATTATTTTCACCGACATAAGCAAGGACGGCACTCTGACCGGTCCTAATCTCGAACAGCTTGCCGCACTTTCCGAGGCTGTTGACATCAATATTATTGCAAGCGGCGGCATTCGCGATATTGGAAACATTCGTGACCTTACTGCAATGAATCTGTACGGTGCTATCTGCGGAAAGTCGATATATTCCGGCTCGCTTTCGCTTAAGGAAGCGATTGAAGTTTCAAAAGGTTGAGGTAAAATATGATTTCAAAAAGAATTATTCCGTGCCTTGATGTAAAGGACGGACGTGTTGTAAAGGGCGTTAACTTTGTCGGACTGCGCGATGCAGGTGACCCTGTTGAGAGCGCGAAATTTTATAATTCACAAGGCGCAGATGAGCTTGTTTTTCTCGATATTACTGCGTCAAGCGATAAGCGTAAAACTATTGTTGATGTCGTTGAGCGTACGGCGAGAGAGGTATTTATGCCGTTCACTGTCGGCGGCGGTATTCGTACTGTTGAGGACTTCCGTGAGATGCTTCTTGCCGGTGCTGACAAGGTTGCTGTAAACTCTTCGGCGGTGCTTAACAAGCGGATTATTGCCGATGCCGCAGACAAATTCGGAAGCCAGTGTGTTGTACTTGCGATTGACGCAAAGCGCTGCGAGGACGGTCATTTTACCGTATACATAAACGGCGGACGCAAGGACATGGGGATAGATGCAATTGAATGGGCAGTCGAAGCCGAAAAACTCGGTGCAGGCGAGATTCTTCTCACATCGATGGACACCGATGGCACGAAAAACGGATTCGATATCGAACTTACAAAGGCTGTTACAGAACGCGTAAATATACCGGTCATCGCATCCGGCGGCGGCGGAAAGGTCGAGCATTTTTCTGATATATTTGAAAAATCAGGTGCTGATGCGGCACTTGCGGCAAGTCTGTTCCACTTCCGTGAGCTTTCTGTGCGAGAGGTTAAGGAACACCTTAAATCGAGAAATATTCCTGTGAGGTTAGCATGATAGATAAAAATGTTGATTTGGAAGTGTTTTTTAAAAAGTCCGAGCTTATTCCGGCTATTGTTCAAGACTATGAAAATGGCGACGTGCTTATGCTCGCCTACATGAATCGAGAATCACTCGAGCTTACGCTAAAAACCGGACTGACTTGGTTCTGGAGCCGTTCGCGAAACGAGCTTTGGAATAAAGGCGCAACATCGGGACACGTTCAGCGTGTGATGTCGCTTTCGTATGACTGCGACGAGGATACACTGCTTTGCAAAGTAATACAGACCGGTGCGGCTTGTCACACGGGAAACAGAACTTGTTTTTACAGAGAATTAATGAATTCGGAGGAAAAATAAAATGAACGACAATGTACTTAACGAATTATATGCGGTTGTTGCTGACCGCAAGGTAAATCCCGAGGAAGGTTCTTACACCTGCTATCTGTTTGAAAAGGGACTTGACAAAATTTTAAAGAAAGTCGGCGAAGAATGTGCCGAAACGATTATTGCTGCTAAAAACGGTGATAATGAAGAACTCAAAAATGAGATAAGCGATCTTCTTTACCATCTCGTTGTTATGATGAACGAGCGTGGACTGGAGCTTTCCGACGTACTCGGTGAGCTCGATGCAAGATCGAAGAAGATAGGCAACCTCAAAACCATGAAGGTTGTAGACAGAAACACCTGAGTTAAACGGAAAAGAAAAGAGCTTATATTATGAAAAAGCAATACATACTTGCCGGAACCTGTATTTTTCTGTGGTCAACGCTTTCAACTATTTCAAAAATACTGCTTGGCTCATATTCAAGTTTTCAGGTTCTTTCGGCAACGATGTTTTTCGCCTTTATCGCATTACTCGCGGTAAATATATTCACCGGAAACATAAAAAATCTCAAAAGCTATAAGCCTAAGGATTATCTTATTTTAGCACTTATCGGACTTCCCGGAATGTTCCTTTATTATGTTTTCTTTTATAGTGGAACTTCAATGATGCATGCTTCGCAGGCGTTTATCGTCAACTATCTTTGGCCGATTATGAGTGTGGTTTTTGCTTGCATACTGCTTGGAGAGAAAATGACCGCGCGCAAAATTATAGCTGTTTTTGTTTCGTTTATCGGTGTCATAATCTCGCTTGCCGGAGAGCTTCTGCATTTTGAAAAAACAACGCTTATCGGCGCGGTTTTCTGTGCGCTCGGAGCTGTTTCGTACGGTGCGTTTACCGCACTCAATCAGAAATTTAAATATGATAAACGACTTTCGATGATGATATTCTGCTTTGTTTCATTTGTCCTGACTGTTTTTATCAATATAGCCATGGATGAGTTGTCTGTTCCGACTCCACTCGAAACGCTTGGATTTGCCTGGGCCGGTATATTTGTTACCGGTGCTGCGAGCACGCTTTGGCAGATTGCTCTCGAAGGAGGAAATACTGCAAAAGTTTCAAATCTCGCATATATAACTCCGTTTTTGTCGACTCTTTTGAGCGCGATATTTCTTCCCGACGAAAAGATTACGCTTTATTCGATTGTCGGACTTATTATCATGATACTTGGAATTTTCATTCAGCTAAATGACAAAAGGAAAGAACTCAAATAAAACTAAAGTGCAGTCCAAACGGACCGCACTTTTTTGTGTATTATTTGAGTTTAATATCGTATGTAAGCACTCCATTTGCTTCATTTAGTCCGGCGAGTACATCTATTCCGGCACTAACGCTGTCTGTGGAAACGCCTCCGATTATGACTCTCGGAATATGGGGGAGCTCCTCAAGGGGATAGGGATTTCCAAAGTGAACAAGAGTTTTAAGTCTGCCCGGAATTTGAAGTGCTGTCATCAAAGCTACAACACGGTGTGTAAGATGGTCACTTCCGGCGTACGCAGGAGCCTCGGCAAACGTGATGAATACCACATCATCATAGTCCACTGAATCCTGAAGCACGTCCATATTATTGTTCGGAGTCGGGAATTGGCGAAGAGCACGTACAGTAGAATTGGGGAAGAGCTTGAGTATTCGCTCCTGTATAAGCTCGGGCTTATACCAGCTGACCGTGAAGGTGTCAACGGAAACTTTACCGTTGTCGGCAATATCGGTTTCGTTTTGAACTAGCATTACAAAGAAGTGTCTGCCGTCACGCGAAAGCGCTTGTTCAAGTCCGTCGTCAGTACGGGCAAATATGGCTTCGCGGTTGATGCGCTCGAAGTTTTTGAGATCTTCTTCAGTGATTTCGGTGAACTTGGGTTCAATGCTATTGACCTTATGCTGAGCTGCAAGAACTCTCCTTACAGCTTCATCAAGGCGTGCATCGGATATTATGCCGTTATTATAGCAGTCCTGAAGATCGTTATATGCCTTTCTCGCAGAGAACCACGGAAGAATAAATTCGTTGCCCGCTTCAACGCACATACCTTTTACCTTAGTATCTCCAAACTGAGCCTTTAGTCCCATCATATCGAGAGCGTCGGTGATGAAAAATCCGTCGAAGCCTTGCTCACGGATAATGTCATGAACCTTTTTAGAAACAGTTGTCGGCATACCGGGATCGATGTTTGCCATAGTCGTATGACCTGCCATAATACCGTCCATCAGGCCTTCCTTCATAAGAGCCAGGTACGGAACAAGGCTGTAGTTTAACAGCTCCTCTTTTGTATCCATATAATTGGACGGAGCCATGTGATTGTCAATATGTATATCCGGATTCTGTGCGCTCGGATAGTGTTTTGCAACGGTGAGTACGCCGCCGTCCTTAAGACCGCGTGCTATTGCAATCGCAAGCTTTGAAACCTTTTCCTTGTCGTTTCCAAGTGAGCGTATATTTGCACCACAAGTACCCCAGCCGTTGCACATATCAACAACAGGGTCGCAGACTACATTGTAACCAGCATTTCTTGCTCCGATTGCGGTTACTTTACCAAAGATATATGCAAGCTCCTCGCTTCCGGTCATACCGATAGCGTTATGGTCACCAACACGGTTAGGAGCAAATCCACCCTCCGCATCGGTGAAGATGAGTATCGGATAATCAGCTGCTTCTTTAACTTTTTTGATTGCCTCTGCTGAGCGTTCACACTGCGGTGGAACCCAAACAGCGCCGAGAGAACGCTTGCGGATAAGGTCAAGTACAAATTCGAGATTCTGGTCAAATGTTTCGTATTTATCTTCGCATCTTATCGGACGGATGATACCTGCCATTACCATGCCGAGCTTTTGCGATAATGACAATTCCTCAAATTTTAGTTCTTTTAACTCTTTCATTACTTATGCCTCCGAAATTGCAAAATTTAGTGCAAAGTTGAATATTTTGACAACTCAATTGTAACATAATAAAATATAAAAGTCAATATAAAAAAGCAACCACATTAATGAAAAAATACCAAAATATATCACTCATAAGCGTGCGGCGGAAAATCTTCAAAATGTCTTGCGGCACGGTCGCGTATACGCCTTAAAGTTGACAAGCTGACATTCATTTTTTCTGCTGTGTCGGTCATTGACATACCGAGAACGAAATACAGCCGCATGAATAATTTACAAGGTAATAGATTAGGTGTTTCAGGGATGGATTCGATAGTTGATTCAATATCGTGCAGACGTTTTTTCAGTTCGACGATTTCCCCTTCAAGTGCTTTTTGCCAGTCAGATTCGAGTGTATCGCGGCTGATAAGACCGGAATTTATATCAGCGAGAATTTTTCTTCGTTCCGCCTTTTTGGTATTCAGCGCACGAAGATACCAGTTATAACGGGAAAAGTACAGCAGTGAATTTGGGATGTTATAAAGACGCATGATTTTACCTCCAAAAATTTATTTTACGTGGCTATTATATCACCCGTAAAACTGCAGGTCAATATGCAAACGGATTTTAATTGTACACATTTTCTGAAATCTTTACAGAAAATGCTATACACTAAATTTTATATGTAATATAATGTAAATACAGCAAAAAACCGCACGCGAACGTACGGTTTTTGTAATTTTAAAGAACGCTTCTAAGCTTAGCAAAAATCTTTTTTTCTTCACGTGAAACTTTTACCTGAGTGAGTCCGAGAACTTCCGCTGTTTGCTGCTGTGACATATCGCGAAAATAACGCAGTACCACAATTTCTCTCTGCGGTGGCGGAAGTGAGCGTATCGCTTCGCGCAGTGCCAGCTTGTCACATAGTCCGTCGAGCTCATCTGTGTCGGACGACAAAAGCTCTCCGAGCTGTGTTCCGTCGTCTGTAACTGTGTCGGAAAATGAATGAGGCGGTTTCATGCAGAGAAGCGCCTGACATAGTTCTTCGCGTGAAATTTTGCATATTTCTGACAGCTCATCAACTGACGGCTCACGTCCCTCTTTTCGAATGAATTCTTCTCTGGCATACATCAGCTCCGCGCCAAGTCGTTTGGTTGTACGGCTGACTTTAACCGGACCGTCATCACGCAGAAAACGCTTGATTTCTCCGATTATCAGGGGTACGGCATATGTCGAAAAAACTGTACCGAATGAGGGGTCATAGCTTTTCATAGCCTTTATCATTCCGATTGAACCGAGCTGAATTAAGTCCTCAAAGTCACATCCGTGATTTTCGCTTGCCCGGTCACGGAATCTCATTGCAATACTGCGAATAAGCCCCATATTTGCTTCAATAAGCTCGGCTTCGGCATCACTGTCACCATTACGTACCCGAAGCAGTAATTCAGTATTTTTTGTATAGTCGGCGTTTGCCATTTTTCGGCTTCCTTTCAGGGGATTTTATGTATCTGTTTTATCTGTGCCGACTTTGATCTTCATTAAAACCGTTGTACCTTTTCCAGGTACGGATTTTATTTTCAGTGAGTCCATCATGTTTTCCATAATCGAAAAGCCCATGCCGCTTCGCTCACCGGTTGTATCAGTGGTAAAAAGCGGTTCGCGTGCTGCCGCAATGTCGGGAATACCGATGCCTTTATCCTTTATAATTATGCTGATTTCGCTGTTATCGTATCTGCGAAGAATCATTTCAATTGTGCCACCGGCTTCACGGTAAGCGTGTACGATACAGTTTGTAACCGCTTCGCTGACGGCGCATTTTATGTCAGCAAGCTGTGTTATCGTTGGGGATGACTGCGAGGCGAATGTTACGGCAAGACTGCGCGCAAAGCTTTCGTTTTCGCTTATGGCAGAGAATTTGCATTTGACTTCATTCAATGTCTTTTTCATTTTGAATTTCCTTTCACCGGTGTTTTTTCGATTTTTATAAGACGTGATGTTCCGGCAAGCTCAAGTACCTTTGATACGCTTTCATTCGGATCGGTCAGAATGAGCTCGCCGCCGAGTTCACGTGCAAGAGTGAAGCGTCCTAAAATAAGTCCAAGTCCTGAGGAATCCATAAACGAAACCGCCGAAAGATCAAGCGCCGCTTTCTTCGGACGGTAATAATATAAAAGCTCATCAATCTTTTTTCGTAAATCTCTTGCGCTGTGGTGGTCGATTTCGCCTTCAAGCGTTATTGTTAATTTTGAGCCGCTAAGCTCACCTTTTACACTGCATTCCATGCTGTAATCTCCTTCTCAGAATTAATTTACAATACCATTTTACACCATAGCATATGATAAAAATGTCGCTTTTTGTTTGAAGAATAAAAAAATACCGCCGTTTTTCGGCGGTAACGAGAATAGAAAAAAATAAGACTCCGTATGCTTTGATACGGAGTCTACGGTTCTTACTTAAGTTCATCAAGTGATTTGATTTCGATACCGGTAAAGTATTTCGGAAGAATTTCCTCGGCGGAATATCCCAGGTCAGCGAGGTCACGAACTCCGATTTGCGAGAGTCCGACACCGTGTCCCCAACCTTTTCCGACGAAGATAAAGTTACCGGAGTTGCTTGCTTTAACGGTAACTGTTTCGGTTGTCGATGATGTACCGACAAGCTTTGATTTACCGTTTGAAGAGATATAATATGCATCTTCGAGCGCAACTTCTGAATTTCCCGAAGCGGTAAGCACAGTTGCTGTTGTAAGCTCACCGGCAGGGTATGATACGGAAGCTGTGTTTATATTCAAATTGTCAAGCGAATGATTAAAGAATGTCGTCTGATCAGCTTCAACCTCCCCCTTGCCAACGACAAAGTTTGCACTGTTTACATATTTTGAAAGTGCCAGACGAACCTTTTCGCAGGTTTTTACCGTTACGTTTGTACCGTATGAATCGGTGAATGTAATTTCGCGTACATAGGTGGAATTTTCTGCAAGCTTATTTATGGTTATTGCTTTTATCTCACCGCGAAGGGAAGTGTAGCCTTTTGAGTTAAGATATGAGCAAAGCGCTGATGGCGATACTTCTGATGACCAGGCGCCCTCCGAATGGTTGGTATATATTTCCCACGGTGTCTGCACTGCAACAAGATAAGGTATATGCTGGAATCCCCATTCGTCATAGCTGCTGACCGTTACGCCGCCGGTGACTGCGCTGTAGTAGCCCTCAACGATTTTATCATCATATGTCATAACAAGTCCGGCTGTTTCTTCAACAGCCTGGTTTACTCGGTCATTTACTCTTGTCATTCCTCCGTAAACCTGACAGTGCTGTGAATTGCAGACATCAACCTGATATGCGGTTTCGTGTCTTACCTTTGCGAGAACAAAAGAGCGGACACATATGGAAAATGCCTTTTGTGCCTCGAGCGGCCATGACGGTGAAATTTCATATGAAATAACGCCCTTAACATAATCACCGAGTCTTATTACGTCGGTCAGTGAAACGCCGTCAACTCCGTCTGAAATATACCGACGGAACATGAATGTGCCGGCATAAAGCTTCTTTGCAGGTGTAACAAGATATGCGATTTCGCCATCGGGAGAAGGTTTTGCGGTAAGTCCGAATGCGGTGATATCTTTATCGTCATATTCAAATAGAATTTTGTTGGTAAGCGGGTCAACAAGCGAAACAGCAGTTTTTGTGGGGGCGGCGACGGAAATCGGAAAATCCGGCATAAGCTCAAGAAATTCTGCGACACATTCAGCAGCCGCGTCTTCGGTTGCAAACTGTCCTGCACGTACTCGGTAAGCTCCGTTTATGTAAGAGGGAATCGCGTATATTCCAAGCTGCTCAAAATATGTTGAGAGTCCGTTTATATACAGCTCGGTTTCCGAAAGTGTAAGATCGGTTTCGATTTCGATATGCCAGCCGCCGACCACAGTCTTGGATGCATCCGCAGTTTTTAAAAATGTCATGCCGGTTTTTGAAAGATTTGAGTCGACTGTGCATGAAACCTTTGTAAGTTCAATTTCCCAAAGCGGTTCGGATGAAAGATCGCCGGTGCGGTTTACTTTGTTTATAACAAATCCGTAAGGTGCGGTTGTTTCAAATCCGACGGTTACATTTGAGCCGTACATGAGTCCGACACGTACAAGTCTGTCATCGGGGAGGATTTCTTCCTGGATATCGTCATCGGGTAATTCGTCTGCAATATCGTCAGACGGCGGTGTTACATCCGGAAAAAAGTCGGTTTTATCAGTGGTATCGGCGGGAGATTCTTTATCAAGGTAATCCTCATCAAGGTAATCATCATCAAAGTAATCCTTGTCAAACTCATCGAGTGCAAATGCTGGCTGGGCCAGATAATAAATAACTGTACTGAAGACTGAAATCAGCAGAAATATCACCATTGCCAGCGCCACAATACGGCGAAGCCTTTCCTGTTTGTTTTTCTTTTTATTCGACAATCTTATAATCTCCTCTCACCATGACATAAGCATCACCGGAGGTAATCTGTATTCCGCGTCCGTCATCGCCTCTGGGAACAAGCAAGCAGTGATAAAGCGGAACATTTACAGCATTAAGAAGCTCATCGCCGGTGGTAATGTCGTTAAGTCCGTTTGCTGTAATTGAAACGACAATTGCCGAACCGGTTCTGAGAATAATTTCGCAGGGTGACATGGCAAGGAGCTTCGAATTCTGAGTCAGATGAACGACCTCGTACTGACCGAGTGCGCCTCCTTGGGGAGCTTCGGCAGAGTTGTTTTTTAACGATTCAATTTCTTCGTTTGCCGCAGTAAGGCTTTCCTGCATTTTTGCTATTATATCAGTGGCTCCTGCGAGCTTTATTTCCAGTTCCTCAATTTTTTTGTCGTATTCGGCAATAACGACCTCGTTTATGTAAGAGAGCGAAACCAGCGGATCCTCCTCCGGGTTATATGTAGCTTCGTCACCGTTCGCAAGAAGGGGAAGTGCTGAAAGAGTAAAAGAAAATGCCGCAGCAAGGGCAATTATTTTTGTTTTGTTCATTGGCTTTATGCTCCTAAATATAAAAAATATAGTATACATATTATTTTACAATATTTTGACGAAAAATGCAATAGCGAACCGGGAAATAAAATGTGAATTTTATTACTTCAATGTTCTATTTACGAGTATAAGGAAAAATGCGGTAAATATTTTTAATATTATACTGTATATTTGTCAGTTTCACTCTTGACCTGCCGGGTAAAATCTGATATAATAATATATAAATAAATACATACGAGGTACAATACTATGAAAAAACGCGCAATAATCAGTCTTACTGACAAAACCGGCGTTGTTGAGTTCGCACGTGAGCTTGATGCACTCGGTTATGAAATCCTTTCAACCGGAGGAACTTGGAAAGTAATCAACGAAGCCGGAGTTCCCGTAACTCAGGTTTCCGATGTTACCGGTTTCCCGGAATGTCTTGACGGACGTGTTAAGACTCTTCATCCCCTTATCCACGCCGGTATTCTCGCAATGAGAAGCAACCCCGAGCATATGGCTCAGATCGAAAAGCTCGGCGTTACTCCTATCGACATCGTTGCAATCAATCTTTATGCGTTCAAGGATACCATTCTTAAGCCCGGAGTAACCCGTGAGGATGCTATTGAAAATATCGATATCGGCGGTCCGACAATGCTTCGTGCAGCTGCAAAGAATTATCAGGATGTTTCTGTTATCGTTGACCCGGCTGACTATGCAACCGTTATCGACGAGCTGAAGGCTAACGGAAAGGTTTCGGTTGACACAAATCTCAAGCTCGCATACAAGGTATTCAACCACACTGCGGCTTACGATACACTTATTCAGACATATCTCCGTAAGGAAACCGGTATGCCGATATTCCCCGAAAAGCTCTCCCTTACCTACGAAAAGGTTCAGGATATGCGTTACGGCGAGAACCCCGGTCAGACTGCCGCATTCTACAAGGAAATCGGAAACGAGTTCGGCGGTACTCTTGCAGCTGCTGAACAGCTCCACGGCAAGGAACTCTCCTATAACAACATTAACGACACAAACGGTGCACTCGAGTGCCTCAAGGAATTTGACGAGCCCTGCGTTGTTGCAGTAAAGCACGCAAATCCCTGCGGTGTTGGTATCGGCGAGGATATTTACAAGGCATACATGAATGCTTACAATGCTGACCCGGTATCCATTTTTGGCGGCATCATCGCTTGCAACCGCAAGGTTGATGCGGAAACCGCAACTGAAATCAACAAGATTTTCGTTGAAATCGTTATCGCTCCCGACTTCGATGCCGATGCACTCGAAATTCTTGAAAAGAAAGCTAACATCCGTATTCTCCGTCTGACCGAGATTACCAAGCCCAACACAAAGGATATGCTCGACATGAAGCGTGTTGCCGGCGGTCTTCTCGTTCAGGAACGCGATATCGGTATTTACGATGATGCAGAACTTAAGGTTGTTACCGAAAAGGCTCCCACAGCAGAACAGCTTGTTGACCTCAAGTTCGCTATGAAGGTTGTTAAGCACACAAAGAGCAACGCTATCGTTCTTGCAAAGAACGGTATCACAACCGGTATCGGCCCTGGTCAGACCAACCGTATTACCGCTCTCGATCTTGCTATTCGCTATGCGAACACTCTTGAGGGTGCAGAGCCTAACCGTGCGGCAGGTTCGGTAATGGCTTCCGATGCATTCTTCCCGTTCTCTGACTGTGTTGAAGCGGCTCACAAGGCAGGAATCACTGCTATCATTCAGCCCGGCGGATCTATCCGTGACCAGGAATCCATCGACGCCTGCAACAAGTACGGTATCGCAATGGTGTTCACCGGTCAGCGTCATTTCAAGCACTAATATAGTATTTATGCAGGAAATCCCATATATTTTTATGGGGTTTCCGCTTTTATTGAGGGGTAAAAATGAGTGTAAAGAAAATGCGGTCATTTATCTCGCGTTTTGGCAGATATGAAGATAAGCGCGGATTCTTTCTGATATCGCTGCTTTTTGCGGCGGCAGTTATAATACGTGCTGTTTCTGCAGGATTTGAGTATCTTCCGATTCTTGATGATTCCATACAGTATATAAACTATCAGAGTGCCGGGAATCTTTTCGGTATAATAAAAGAGCAGGGGCTCTTTGCCTCACGTCCGCTTGCGGCGGTGATTGACCTTTTCTTTGTCGGAAAGATGAACGGATGCCTGATTTTGCCGGTTATTGTTTTTTCCGCAATGCACGGTGTAGCAGGTGTGCTGTTTATGCGTCTATTCAAAAAAATATGGGGTACGGGAATTGGGTTTGCAGTTGTTTACGCTTTGCTGCCTCTTGGCGTTGAGGGAACATATTGGCTTTCTGCTTCCTCACGTATTGTTGTCGGTTTGTTTTTTTTCGCTGTGGCGGCGAATCTCCTCGAAGATTTTATCGAATACGGAGACTGGCGACGATTGGGTGGCTTCTGCGTTTCTGCTCTGATTTCGTACGGATTCTATGAGCAGATTCTTGTTGTTTCTTTTACATTCAGTATACTTCAGTTCTTGCGTTGTATACTGAAAAATCGCCGTGCTGCTGCCGGACTTATCTCAATTCCTCTTGTGGTGATATACTTTATATTTACTAATCTTAACTCAAGTGACAGTGCGCTCGGCTCGCGAATGACAATTGCACTTCCGAACTCTCCTTGGTATTTTGACACTTTTTTACCTGATGTGCTGGGGCAGATTAAAACTGCATTTTTAGGCGGCGGATTTTATACGCTCGTTAGGGGATTCTTGCGTGGAATTTCCATGTGTCTTTCAGATTTCGGCGGAATAATATATATTATTGCCGCTCTCGGCATCGGTGCAGCTGTTTACTTTATCACTCCAAATTCAATTAAAGAGAAGCTGAAAAGACAACGCAGAGGTGCGCTTATATGGGGTATTCTATTGCTTCTTGCTCCTATAACACCGTTTCTTGTTATCGGAAATCCGTGGGTTTCTATGCGAGCAACTGTGCCGTCGTTTATCGGCATTGCTCTTATTGCAGATTTTTTTATGCATCTTTTATTCTGCCGTGAACGCATATATGCGTCTGTATGCGGCGTAATAGCGGCAATTTTCATGATTGCAGGTGCATCCGAGATTCGCGACTATCACGCTGTCGGTGAATATGACAATATTCTTGCAGAAAAACTGCTTGAAGTCTCGGACGAAATGTCAGGCAGAGTTGGATTACTTTGTCTTGAGGAACATCCAATTGACGGGCAGAATTTTTCATATCACGAGCATATCGGAAGCATTGGCGGCTCTGATTGGGCACTCCGCGGAAAGCTGACCGCAACAAATCCCGATTGGGGGGGATTTTCACCCGTACCGCTTGCTGTAAATGAGGATTTTTTCTATAAGGCGTGGAATCAGAACACAAAGCGAATCAGCGGTTTTGATGAGATATGGCTATGGGACGACGAAGCGTTTACATTTACAAAAATGACAGCCGAAAAGCTTGACTCAGGTGAGCACGACTTTGAAATTTTCTTCCCCGACGGCACACCGTGGGGGCGTGTTACCGAAGAGGGGACATACGGCTATATTGAAATTTATAAATAAACAAATCCCGACAGGATAGGGGAATTTTCCTATCTGTCGGGATATTTTTATGCTTTCTTTACTGTTTTTTGCGTTGCGGCGGATATAACTGAAATCCACTTTTCAACTGTTTCATCCTCGGGAGCGGTTACAGAATCAAGCTCATATGTATAGCCAAGTTCGGTACATTTGTGGCTTCCGAGCGAGTGGTACGGCTCAACCTCAACGTGGTCAACTCCGGCAAGCTCATCTGCCAATTTTCCTATAGCGGTCAAGTGCTCCTCACGGTCATTATAGCCGGGAATTATCGGACAGCGCAGGACAATGCTTGCACCTGCTTCACTTGCACGGCGGAGATTTGCGAGTATGCGCTCGTTTGTAACGCCTGTGTATTTTTTATGTAGGTCTGAATCGGTTTCTTTTACGTCCCAGAGAAAGATGTCAACATGTGGAAGTATAGCCTCAATTTCCGCCCATTTTACATGACCGCAGGTTTCGATGCAGGTGTGAAGTCCTGCTTCTTTGGCGGCTTTGAGAAGCTCGTATGTAAAGTGCGGATGTGCAAGCGGTTCACCGCCGGAAACGGTCATTCCACCGCCGGAATTTTTGTAAAAGCTTTCGTCCTTTTTGACCTCCGCAAGAATTTCTTCAATAGTCATTTCCTTGCCGCACATTTCAAGTGCGCCGACGCACATTTCAGTGCATTTGCCGCACGCTATGCAGCGATTTCGGTCAATTATATGCTTGCCGTCGGAAATTCCGTGAAGCCCTAGCGGACAGCGTTTTATGCATTCGCCACAGCCGATACAGCGACTTTCATCGAGCATAAGCTGCTTTTTTGGTGACTTGGATTCAGGATTGTGACACCAAAGGCAGTTGAGCATACAGCCTTTGAGAAAAACGGTGGTACGGATGCCCGGACCGTCGTTTACGCAGAATTTTTGTATATTAAAAACACAGCACTTTTCGTTGTTCATTTCTTTTCCTCGTTTGGATGTTTAGGTTTTCACTCAATTATACCAAACATATCCGAAATTGTCAAGAGCTATTGATACTGCACATGAAAGATAAAGAATTCTCGACATCGAAGACGAGCTTATATGTGTCGCGCTGAGTGCCTGGTTTTGGGAACGTTTGTTTCTTCTATTCTCGAAACAAAGGCGTGCCTTTGGGCACGCCATATCCTTTACATATCCTTTTTTATCCGCTCGAGCGCAGCTTTTTCGATGCGTGAAACCTGCGCTTGAGATATGCCGATTTCACTTGCAATTTCCATCTGCGTGCGTCCCTTGAAGTAACGAAGCTCGATGATGTTTTTTTCGCGTTCAGAAAGCCGCTTCATCGCCTCACGCAGAGCGATATCTTCAAGCCATGATTCATCTGTATTATTATTGTCACTTATCTGGTCCATAATATAAATCGAATCTCCTCCGTCCGTGAATACCGGCTCATATAGACTAACCGGCTCGACGATTGCTTCAAGTGCCGCTCCAACTTCCTCCTTACTAACCTCGAGCAATTTTGCTATGTCTTCAAGCGATGGTTCACGGTCGAGAGTACTCGTTAGCTGCTCGCGTGCCTGAAGTGCGCGGTATGCAAGGTCACGCACAGACCTGCTGACTCTAACCATGTTGTTATCGCGAAGATACCGCCGTATTTCTCCGATTATCATCGGAACGGCATAAGTCGAAAATTTAACGTCAAGCGTGAGGTCAAAATTATCCACTGCTTTTATCAGTCCAATGCATCCGACCTGAAATAAATCGTCAAGATTCTCACCGCGTCCCGTAAAACGCTGTATAATCGACAAAACCAAACGCAGATTGCCATTTATCAGTTCTTCTCTGGCGAAGGTGTCACCACTTCTTGCCTTAACAAGAAGCTCATGCTTTTCCTCTGAAGAAAGTGTCTTTAAATTTGAGGTATTAACGCCGCAGATTTCAACCTTGCGGCTGTAGGTTGATGACTTCATAACATACGTTGCCTTTCGTACCTAAGTTTCCATAGGTAGTATTGCCATTTGCCGTTAGGCGTTATGCAGTCACAAATTTGTATTCTTTTGGCAGTTTATGAAAAAAGAATCGCTCTCCGTTTTTGGAAAGCGATTCTTGATTTATTCGTCTTTTATATCGACATATACGCCGTTAACCGTTACATCAGCATCAGCGCGTATCAGAACATATTTTACGCCGTCAATGATGCGTGTTTCAACGAGGTCGCCTCGTTCGGGATTGACCTTTATCATAACATCCGGAGTTTTAATCTCAAGCTTTTTGGGTTCAATAATATTTCTCGGATGAATCGGAGCACACGAACCGTATTCCTCGTCACAACGGGTTTTAAACTCGTCAATTTTCTGTTCGGAAACACCGCAGCTCTCGAGTACAGAAGCAATTTCAGTTCGTGTTATTGTAAGCGGTTCTTGCTCTTTTAAAAGTTTGTGTTCTTCGATACGCTGTGCAATATCGTCATGCACTGCCTGAACAACTTCATATGTGCATTCTTTGCCGAGGGTGTTTCCAAGCATTGCCTCGAAAATAACCTTTTGTTCTCCGGCAGGCAAGGGAAGCGAGGTTTTAAAAAGATTATTGGCAAAGCTCTCGCTGTTGTCGTCTGCATTTTTTACGTAATAGAGTGCGTTGTAGATGTTGGTTTGACGTCCGTCGAATGCAGGAAAGATAAATCCAAGCTCGGGGGCTGATACATTCCATTCGCAGGAGCGCGTGTGGAAGGACTTGTTAGTTGCATCGTAGGCGAGAGTGGATTTCGCTTCCTTAACGGGGCAGACTGCGCACATTATGTATGTGAACATCGAGGTTGATTCCTCGGATTCGCCGTCATCGCGGTGCTTCTTGGGGACATCATATGTATCTGTCATAAGAAGTATAAGGTTATTACCTTCAAGTGTCAAGCCTTCGGTTGCTTTATCGAAAAACTCTTTCGCCGCTTCGTCATCCTTGATTCTGGTATTGCGGAGCTTTGAGAGGAGTGCGTGTTCTTCGCCGGATTCAACCTGCGGTATGGAAAAGGCGATATCGATGAGATTTTTTCCGTTTATGCCGGAGAGGGCACGCTTGAATATCGCGAGATACTTTTCACTTTCCTCCTGCGGCAGCATAAAGAACGGCGTGGAAAATTCATGAATTGTTTCACGCTTAGCATTGATATAGCGTCCGCGAAGTGTGGTGATGTTATTTTTGTCGGTGACGAGTCTGCGGCGCAGCTCGGCAATTTCTCTGTCTGTCATTTCTATAAAAACGGGGAAGCCCCCGACTCCTTTCGACATTTTGTGCCTAACTATTATACATCATCCAAATGTCGAAATCAAGAAATAATTTGTAAATAGCGAAATTTAATTTCTCGGCTTACTGTATGCTGCGAGTTTTTCATTAACAAGTGCTATTGCAGTTTCGTTATCCTTTTTAAAAACGTCGCTGACTTTATTACCGCTTGGCGATTCATCACCTGCGTATATTTCAAATCCGTATTTTTTGTAAATGCTTACCGCAGGATAATACCATGTAGCTGTGACAAGATAAATGAATCCCTCAAATCCAAGCTCGTTGTAAAGCTCGAGAATGCGGCTCATGAGTGCTTTGGCAATGCCTTTTCCGGTACACTTATCGCTGACGGCAACCCAGTGAACTCTCTGACATTTTTCACCCAAATACATACCATACCAAAGAGATGCAGTTGCAACATATTCGCCCTCACCATCAATCACGAAAATCATACGCTCCTCCGGTGAGAGGTCATGTCCGATTATAAATTCTTTTTGAAAGCTTTCGAGCCCCTTTTCGATGCAGTCGAACTGTCCGAGCGAGCATTCAAGCTCTGCCCAATGCTTTTCGTCACCTTTTTTGTAAAAAGCGAAACGGTAACCGTCCGGCAGGTCATATTTCGGAAATTGCTTTGTATCGGTTTTAAATAAATACAACGGATGGTATGGCAGTGATTTATCTATCATTATTTTGAATCCTCCATTATTTGCGGTAGGAATATTATAACATTTATTTCGGCTGTTGTACATGGAATAATTCTATTATTATATGTGAGTTGGTTCGATTTGCGCGTTTGACCGCTATCTTCCGAGGCCAGCACCATGTTTACAAACGAAATCTGAAAGTATTCTCTATCTCTTTAATTTCTGCATCAAAAAGACCTATATCAAAGCGAAGCCCCGGTTTTTTAACCGCTCAATCATCAAATAGTTATCCATTTTGCTCCGGTTCCTCGCTACATTATACCACAATAATGATTTTGCGTGCAAGCACGCAAATGAAGTTGTGCCTTGCGGCACAACTGAAAAATCCGAAAGCCATGGCTTTCGGGTTTTTGGCAGGGATAGTTGGACTCGAACCAACGCGTGCAGGAGTCAAAGTCCTGTGCCTTTACCGACTTGGCTATATCCCTTGATACCATAATAGTATATCATATCCGATATCGTTTGTCAAGCATTTATATGGAAATTATTTGACATTTGCGGTTGACTTTTCATTTGGCATCTGCTATAATGGGTTTAGATTATATTTTATTCTGAAGAGGTGCAATTATGAACAGAGATATAACAAAAATCATGAGTAAGGTCGTTCTTTCAGATAAAACTGTTAAAATAAAGCTTCTCGGCGATTCAATTACTCACGGAGTCGGCGGAACGGGATTTGAACAGAACGGCGAGCCAATTGCCGCAGGATTCTCACGCAATAAGGACGGCTATTGTTGGGCGAAGCTTTTTAAAGAACATATGGAGTCGCAGTTTGACTGTACTGTAATCAACAATGCTTGTACGGGAACCAACATCGGATTTATAATCGATCACTTTGATGAGCTTGTTGACAAAGACGATGATATTATCATCTGTACCATCGGAACAAATAACCGTCATCAGTATTTTGCCGATGCTCCGAAGCGTACAAAGCGTGAGCATATGACCCTTATTTACGGTGATATAATCAAGCTTTATGAAAAATTCAAAAAGGCAGGCAAGGATGTAATTTTCATGGCTAATATTCCTGCATCGGCAGAAAACGAAAAGGACAAAGACGATTTCTGGCGTTTGATTCATATGAACGATATTAACGACCTTTATCTCAAGGCATCAGATGAATGCGGATTTCCGCTCATCAGTATGTATTCGCTCTTTCTCGAATACTGCGGCTTAAAGGATATAAGTGTCGATTCGCTTCTTGTTGACGGCTTGCATCCGAGCGATAAGGGATACGATGTTATGTATGCCCTTATAATGAAAGCGCTTGGCATTGGCAGAAAAGTCTATTGATTCAGCAAATAAAGCAAAAAACTCGACAGAGCTGGTCGAAAGCATATATTTGAGCTTTAATTTATGTTGAAAAATGATATTGAAATTTTATAAAAATAAGTGTATAATATAATTAGTGCAATATGCATTATCACGGGTGAACCGTGAATGAAAGGAGTTTTAAATTATGGATAAAGTCAGATTTGGTATTATCGGTTTCGGTAACATGGGTTCGAGCCATGCAAGATACCTCACAGCAGGCGAGGTTAAGGGCGCAGAACTCACCGCAGTTTGCGACATTAAGCCCTCAAAGCTTGAGTTTGCAAAAGAAAAGTATCCGGATGTAGCACGCTTCGACAATCACATGGACCTTCTCAAGTCGGGGCTTGTTGATGCGGTTATTATTTCCACACCTCATTATTTCCATCCTGAAATCGGTATTGATGCATTTAATGCCGGTATTCATGTTCTCTCTGAAAAGCCTGCGGGCGTTTACACAAAGAGAGTTTATGACCTTATCGAGGTTGCAAAGAAGAGCGGACTCACATACGGTCTTATGTTCAACCAGCGTACCAATCCTATGTACATAAAGATGCGCGAGATCGTTCAGAACGGCGAGCTCGGCGAGCTTACTCGCAGCAACTGGATTATCACTGACTGGTATAGAACCCAGTATTATTACGATTCCGGCGACTGGAGAGCAACATGGGCAGGCGAAGGCGGCGGCGTTCTTGCTAACCAGTGTCCTCATCAGCTCGACCTCTGGCAGTGGATCTTCGGTATGCCCAAGCGTATCCATGCATTCTGCCACGAGGGACGTCATCACGATATCGAGGTTGAAGACGATGTTACCGCATATGCAGAGTATGAAAACGGCGCAACAGGCGTGTTCATTACCTCTACCGGCGACACTCCCGGTACAAACCGTTTCGAAGTAAGCGGTACAAAGGGTAAGATGATTGCAGAGGGCAAGACACTCACTCTTTACAAGAACTCCAAGGATTCCGCAGAGCTTATCCGCGAGGATACAGAAAGCGGATTTGAAAAGCCCGAGGTTGAAACCATCGTTTACAACTTCGAAGACGAGGGACCCAAGCACAAGGGCATTACACAGAATTTTACCGACCACATTCTTACCGGTGCTCCTATGATTGCGTCCGGTTATGAGGGAATCAACGGTCTTTCCATTGCTAACGCAATGATGCTTTCCTCTTGGAAGAACGATTATGTTGAATGCATCAACGACGGCGAAGAATTCTGGGCAGAGCTTCAGAAGAAGATCGCTAACGCAAAGCCCCGTGTAAAGAAGGCTGTTGAGGAAAAGATCGCTGACCTTTCCAACACCTACGGCTCAAAAAAATAATCGCTGAATTATGAATACAAAAATTCCAGGAATGGCAATTGCTCATATCGCGCTTAAAGCGTCTGATTTTGAGCGTTCTGTCAAATTCTACACTGATCTCGGTATGGAGCCCTATCTCTCGTGGGGAGAAGGCGACAAGCGTGTGCAAATGCTGAAATTCGGCGGCGGTGCAGGTATTCTTGAGCTTTTTGCAGGTGGAATCAAGACTGATTCCGTTTCAGATGCTGATGCCGGAAAATACATCCACTTTGCTTATGCGGTCGAAGATGTTGAGGCAGCTTACAATACCGCACTTGCGGCAGGTGCGCTTCCGAAAGTTGCGCCCAAGATTGCGACACCGGGTACATATCCCGAAGCGATTTCGCTTAATGTTGCATTTGTTTACGGTCCCGACGGTGAAGAACTCGAATTTTTCAAGGAGATTCGCTGATATGATAGCTACTACTGTTATTGTTCATGTTAAACCCGAATTTGTAGAGGATTTCAAGAAAATCACTCTCTACAATCATGAAAATTCTCGCAAGGAACCGGGGAACGTAAGATTCGACGTTCTTCAGTCGAACGATGATCCGACATATTTCACACTGTATGAGGTTTTCAAAACGCCCGAGGATGCAAAGGCGCATAAGGAAACTGAACACTACAAAAAGTGGCGTGAAACCTGCGAAGAATATATGGCGTGCCCGAGAAAGGGAATTGCCCATACTCCGCTTGCATTTGACTAAAAATCACAAAACGGTACATCCGATGAAGATGTACCGTTTTTCTTTATGTAAAATGTAAATATTTATCACAGCGGTTGACTTTCAGAGGTGATTTATAGTATAATATATATGTTAAAATAAAACTACCGGGAGGTGCATGATATGATTAACTATTATATCGAACAAAACCATAATATCGAACAGTGTACAGCGCCTCAACCGGGAGGGTGGATTTCACTGATTGACCCATCTTATGAGGAAATTCGTGATACTGCGGCTGATTTTGATATTCCGGTTGATGCAGTTAAAGCTGCACTCGACCTTGATGAGCGTTCCCGTGTCGAATACGATGAAAATTACCGTATGATACTTGTTAATATTCCCACACGCGAAACCGACAGTACGCATGAGCTTTATACTACTATACCGCTTGGCATAATTCTGACTGGAGAATATGTTATAACAGTTTGCTCGAAAGATACACATATTCTTCGTGGATTTACAAATGGCACTGAACGCGATTTTCATCCGGGGAAGCAGTCACGCTTTGTATTTCAGATACTTTACGCGACGGCAAGGCGATTTCTGCTTTATCTGCGACTTATCGAGAAGAAATCGGACAGTACAGAGCTTGAGTTTGGACGTATGCAAAAAAACAAGGAGCTTCTCGAAATAATGAAGCTTGAAAAATCTCTGGTTTATTTCTCTGTTGGACTCCGCTCAAACGAGGCTGTTCTTGAAAAGCTTGTCCGCTCTGATTTTATCAAGAAATATGAAGAAGATGCTGAGCTTCTCGAGGATGTAATAGTCGAAAATAAACAGGCAATTGAGATGGCGAAAATTAATACGGATATTCTTGAAAGTATGTCGAACACATTCTCGTCGGTCATTTCAAACAACCTCAATGTGGCGATGAAGGTTCTTGCAATAATCACGCTTGTTATGGCGATACCTACGATGATTTTCTCCGCATACGGAATGAATCTTGCAGGGGAATTTATGCCCTTTGCAAACAGTCCGCTCGGTTTCCCGATAATCATCGGAATTTCCGCTTTGGCAAGTATTATCACGATGATAATTATTCTGCGAATCAAGCTGTTTAAATAAAGAAAAGGGAGTCGATGACTCCCCTGCTTTTTATATTCCGAGCTTTAAAAATTCCTCGGTGAGCTTTTCGGCAATAATTTTATGCCCGTCACGAAGCGGATGAAGCGGTTCAAACGGTACCCAGCCATGCGAGGAAATATAGTATATGCTATCGCTGTTTTCGCTATTTAACTTCTTAACAAAATCAGGGAGAATGTCATCCATCGCACCACAGAAGGGAGAGAGGACGACAATTTTCGATTCGGGATTACGCGAGCGGACTAATTTGAGAAGTCCCTCATATTCCGAGAGATATTCCGGCTTTGGTGTATTTGTACCGGGAATTCGGTCGTTTGCACCGTGATTGATGAAAATGTAGTCGCACGACGGATATGTTACCGGAGAGTTTTCGAAGTTATACAGATATGCTTCTGCCGCTTTTGGAACATTGCCGTTTCCGCCGCGTGTAACGCCGACTGAGCCGTAACCCATCGGATAGGGACGTAATCCCATCTTTTCTGCGAAAAGCCATGCATATGTTGATGTAGAATCGTCATCCCACGGGCGGTTAAACCGATTATCCTCATATACAATTTCCTCTGCCACGAGAATGCCCTCAGTTATGGAATCGCCGATAAATTCAACGGTTTTACGGTTATCCGGGGTAAGATTTCCGATTCCTTCTGCTTCAAATCCGACAAATGCCACCTTGCTGTTAAGCGGTAAAGACCAGCGGTTGAGATATTCAACGCCGGACTTGAAGATGAGCTTCAGGTTGTGTTCGCCGGCATTTTTCGCGGTAATACGTATATATTTTTCGACAGGTGCTTCTATTCTTGCTCCGCCGTCAACCTCGATATAAAGGTGTGCACGCGGAACATCGGAGTGTGAAACATCAAATTCGAGCTGTACAAAGTCGCCGATAAAAGTAAATTCAATCTGCGCACCGGCGGCAGCGGCAGTCATGGAGGAGGGAAGTCCCTCTTGTTTTATTATACCGAATCTTCCGGTATAGCGGATATTTTCATTATTGTATAAAAAGAACATTTTCACCTACCTCAAAATTCAAAATCAACAGATACGCTTGAAGCTGTAACTGCGTGCATATGCTTTTTAACAACACTGCAATGATATTCGTCATTAGCATATTCTGTGAGTGCATCACGGTTATCGACGGTTACAGCGAGATAAACGTCATATGAACGATTGGAGTGCAGTACGTCGATTCCGACCTCGATATCGCGTATAGTCGGGACTTTTCCGACCATCGACAAGAGCACTTCCTTACAGCGAAGGCAAGCTTCCTCAGACGGTTCGGCAAGCTTGAAGCAGACAATATGTTTTATCATAATAAATTCCTCTCTAAATATAAAATTTATACTGTAATTATATCATCAATAGGTTAAAAAATCAAGTATTTACTCAAAAAATCCGTTTAGTCTATTGACAAAAATGCAAAAAGATGGTATCATATATTCATAATAATTTTGGAAAGGATATTATCATGGCAGACGATATTTTTGAAACAGAAGATATATATACACTTACTGATGAGGATGGCGTTGAAATGCAGTTTAAGCTGCTTGCAAGTGCGGAAATCGAGGGTGTTGAATATCTTGCGCTTATCCCCGAAGCCGAAAACGAGGCTGAAGAATATGTAATCCTCAAGCGTGAGCAGGACGAAAACGGCGAAGATATTCTTGTTACCATTGACGACGATGACGAGTTCGACCGTATTGCTGACCTTTTTGAGGACGAGCTTTTCGGCGAAATTGATTACGACGCTGAACCCGGTTCTGACAAATAATATTTTGGAATTCCATCTTACGGTGGGATTCCTATTTTTATATAAGATTTTTTTATAAAAACTCTTGTATTTTGTCAGGATGTGTGATATACTATATACAGAAACAAAGCATTACTGCACGGCAAAACTTCCTGCTTGGTGCGTGATGATACGAGTATATAAACCCACAAAGAAATAAATGGAGTCCGGGCTTCACCTGATGGGAATGCAGACCTCCCGACCGTTCCTGATCTGTGAGATGTTTACATCTCTGCACGAACGACTCGGATGTTGGGAGCACAAAACAGGTGAGAGGACACCAGCCTTGCATGAGCAGGGTTTTCTTATCTCGTATCCACACGGCTCGGCGGGTTTTTGTTTATATAAAACTCTGTTTTGGAGGCACTATGAAGCTCAAAAATACTGCAAAAAAGAATGATATAACAGAGATTACAATTACTGATATAAACAACCTCGGATGCGGAGTTGGCAGAGTAAACGGCGTTGTCACCTTTGTTTCCGGTGCTTGCACGGGTGATGAGCTTGTCATTCGTCTTATCAAGGTGACATCCGATTACAATGTCGGTAAAATTGAGAAGATAATAAAGTCCTCGCCATATCGTGTTGATCCGGGATGCACGGCGGCAAAACGCTGCGGCGGATGTGTTTACCGCTATATTACATACGATCATGAGCTTGAATTAAAGCGAAACCGAGTGATTACCGCAATGAAAAAAGCAGGATTATCGCTTGATGTTGGTGACGTGCTTCACACGGGTATACTCGACGGCTACCGCAACAAGGCACAGTATCCGATTGGTACGGTTAAGCTTGGAAAAGTGAAGAACACTACAGCACGCACGGCTATTGGTTTTTACGCTGAAAAGTCGCATGAAATAATCCCCTGTGTTTCGGAGGACGGTTCGTGCAGATTACAACCTGAAATATTCGGCGAGATTGCAGATTTTGTCCGTGTTTGGATGGATGAAAATAAACTATCAGCATACGATGAGCTGAACGGACACGGCATTATGCGGCATCTCTATCTTCGCCGTTCTGAATCGACGGGCGAGGTTATGATTTGCTTTGTGGCTACAAAAAATGATTCGAAAATTTCCGCGCTTGCAAGGGCCGTTTTCGATAAATTCCAAAATGCGGCAAGCGTTTGGATAAATATAAATTCGAGAAACACGAATGTTGTGCTCGGTAACGAATGGCATCTTGTTTACGGCAAGGAAAGGCTCACTGACAAACTTTGCGGACGTACTTTTGAAATATCACCGCAGTCATTCTGGCAGGTCAACCGAAAAGCGGCAGAAATGCTTTATAATAAGGCGGCAGAGCTTGCAGAGATAAAATGCGGTGATCGAGTGCTTGACTTGTTCTGC
This sequence comes from Candidatus Flemingiibacterium sp., assembly GCA_045632605.1. Taxonomy (GTDB): domain Bacteria; phylum Bacillota; class Clostridia; order Oscillospirales; family CAG-272; genus Flemingiibacterium. The sequence continues at coordinate 47,325 of JAZQXA010000061.1, forward strand.
GGAATAGGTTCGGTCGGTATGTCGGTGACGTCGCCTGATGCAAAGCTTTACGGAATCGAAATTGTTCCCGAGGCGGTTGAAAACGCAAAGAGAAATGCCGAAATAAACGGTTTTACAAAAGCGGAATTTGTTTGTGCTGATGCGGCTGACCCGAATGATTTCAACAAGCACCTTGAAAGAATTGCTGCGGACGGGCTTGATGTGGTGATACTAGACCCACCGCGAAAAGGTTGCTCGCCGGAGCTGCTTGCGAAATTGTCCGAGCTTGCGCCGAAGAGGATTGTTTACATCTCATGCAATCCCGACACGCTTGCGAGAGATATTGCGCTTCTCGGCGGAAGTTACCAATGTGATGAGGTTACGCCCGTTGATATGTTCCCACGCACAGGGCATGTGGAGTGCTGTGTGCTACTATGTCGCACAAGCGCTCCATCGATATAAATCTCTCGCGATATTTTTCGATATATTCCGTCGGAACTCGATATACCTGGCGACTCGATATGTTGCCTTATGGCAACGAGATTTACCGTGTCCACAGCCGGGGTATATCATATCGAAACAGAGCATAGCGAGGTTATATCGAATTATGCGAAGCAGAATATATCGAACACGCAAAGCATTGTATCGCAAGAATAGAATAAAATTGATGAAGTTACATATAAAAGTTCGATTAACAAATGCGGAACAATTAAGAAGAAAACTTATTGCATTGGTAACTGCCGCCAAAAGCAGAAAGGAATAATGTTATGAAAAGAGATAAAAGCGACATTATTTCAAATATTATTGAAATGCTTATAGATAATAACAAAAGTTCGGCGAAATCAATGATTATTAACGAATATCCTCATAAAGTTTGTAGTGTTGAAAAACGTACATATACTGTATCTGAAAAAATGGAACAATTTATAAAAGATGGCTTTATCGATAGATATACAGGTGAAAAACTTCTGAATCCAGGAATACTCAAAGTGTTATCAACATATTTTCCTGATGATTTTCCCTTTCACCCCCATTGGAAAATGACGGAAACGCATATAGCATATTGGGAACTAATCCCAACACTTGACCATGTATATCCTATCGCCAAAGGTGGACAAGATGATAAAGATAATTGGGTCACAACTTCTATGAAAAATAACTCAATTAAAAGCAATTATACAATGGATGAAATTCGTTGGAATTTATATCCTCAAGGAGATATAAAAGACTGGGACGGTTTATCAAAATCTTTTATAAATTTGATTGATGCTAATCAGGAACTATTAAAAGATAATTACATAAAGACCTGGTACACCGTTACAAAAAAGTTGCTACATTGATACTGTCACAGACACCGCACAACCCATTGCGAATGCGTGACAAGTCTTACTAAAAATAACTAACTATAGCGAGGTAAACAAAAATGATAACACTTCTCACACCCAAAAACGGTGCGGTACTCGACACATTTACAGATTTTCAGAATCGCTACTGCGAGATCGTCAAGTCAGAGGGAACCGAGGCTGCAAATGAGTGGCTTGCAGGTATTAAGCTTGATATTGAACGCTCGCATCCGAATGTATTTTCATTTGAATGGGATGCTGATACCGATGAACCGTACACTTTTGAACTGGCGGAAAATGAGAATTTTTCGGATTCCCAAAAAATTCTTACGAACGAGCCAAAATGTGAAGTAACTAATCTCAAAAACGGTGTTATATATTATTGGCGTGTTAACGGTTGTGAGCCATTTACTTTTGAAACTATACCGCATTTTACACGTTTTATACATATTGATGATGTTAAAAATGTCCGCGATATCGGCGGTGTCAACATCAAGCAGGGACTTGTTTTTCGCGGAAGCGAGATGAATTGCCGATATACTATCACGGATGAGGGCAAAAGAACTTTTCACGATCAGCTTAAAAT
>JAZQXA010000062.1:0-19568 GCA_045632605.1 Candidatus Flemingiibacterium sp.
TGCTTCTACAACAGCTTCAAGTATATATTTGTAATCTTTATTGCTTTTTCTGTACATGTCAACATCTCCTATTTAACCTTTGTTGTAAAATCTTTTTATATCTGTTACTAAATTCCCGTAAGTGGTCAAAGCTGTGGTCAAACTTATTATGCAATATTTGCGCCGCGGTAGACAAAGAAAACGCTTGGCGGCAACGGGGTTGAATATCTACAGCAATATCACCGACACTATGTAATATGAGTTGCTGTGATAAAAAGATAGAGAAGGAAATGCCATTTACTGTGATTTCACTAAAATTCACTTTATATTTTTTTAGAAAACGGAAAAAATATTTACTGACCACTTGATTTTCGAAAGACAATGGTGTATAATAGATTTATAAAATATACGTTATAGTAAAAAATATTTGCTGAGGTGGAATCATGGAAATTAAAAGAGATGTGTATTTACAGAGGCTTATCGAAAGAAAAAACAACGGCTTTGTCAAAGTAATTACAGGTATTCGTAGATGCGGAAAGTCCTATCTCCTCAACAATATATTTTATAACCACTTGATAGAATCAGGGGTTGATGAGGCGCATATTATAAAATTCGCTTTTGATTCGGCAGATGATCTTATAATGATTGGCGAGGAGCTTTTTGAAATTGATAATGAGAAGCGAAAAGTTTCTCCAGAAAAGTTCATGAAATATGTAAAAGAAAAGATAAACGATGATGGAATGTACTATCTTTTGCTCGATGAGGTACAAAAGCTTGGCAGCTTTGAAAGTGTGCTTAACGGATATCTTCGCAAAAATAATATGGACGTTTACGTTACCGGCAGCAATTCCAAATTCTTGTCAAGCGATATAATTACAGAGTTTGAGGGGCGTGGCGACGAGGTTCACGTTCTTCCGCTTTCTTTCTCTGAATTTTACTCTGCATATGATGGCTCAAAGGATGAAGCCTTTGACGATTATGTGGTTTATGGCGGGCTCCCTGCGGTTGCGCTTATGAATACAGAGGAGAGAAAATCCAACTATCTGATGTCCCAGATGCAGAATTTGTACCTTAAGGATATAATCAACCGATATAATCTTTCAGAGGATGCTAACATTGGTGAGCTTTTGGATGTTATAGCCTCGGGCATTTCGACACTTACAAATCCCAGAAAGCTTGCGGATACCTTTAAAACCGTAAAAAAATCAAGTATCAGCGAGGTTACTGTGGGCAGGTATATTTCTCATATGGAAGATGCGTTTATGATAAACCGAGTAAAACGGTATGACATAAAAGGCAGAAAATATATCGGTACTCCCTATAAAATCTATTTTGAAGATGTAGGACTTCGCAATGCAAGACTTGGTTTCCGCCAAATAGAAGCAACTCACATTATGGAAAACATTATTTACAACGAGCTTCGCTACAGAGGCTACAATGTTGATGTTGGCGTAGTAGAGGTGAGAGAAAAGGATAAGGAAACGGGAAAAGAAATAAAAAAGCAGTTGGAAATAGATTTTATCGCCTACATCGGCAGCAAAAAATACTATATCCAATCGGCTTATGCAATACCCGATGAAGAAAAGAAGGCACAAGAAACTCGTTCTTTCGATAAAGCGGGAGATTCCTTCAAGAAGATCATAATTGTCGAAAAGACGATGAAGCCGAGGCGAGATGAAAAAGGCTATGTGATGATGGGCGTTAAAGAGTTTTTGTTGTCTTTAGATAGTTTAGAAGCGTAATCATTGCAAGCTTATCGAATATGAAGAAAAGTGTTATGAGCTTGTGGAATGTATCACCATATGATACAATTTTTGAGCCGTATAAGACAAAGAAAAGCGATGCTCTCGTTTTGCCGAGAGCATCGCTTTATTGTATAACGAAAACCACCAGCTAAGCTGGTGGTTCCAAAGAGGCTTTTGCCGTTGAACAAAAACCCCTTCTATGGTATAATACAAGCAGGTCTGGCCAACCGCAAGTAAAAAACATAGAAGGAGGTCAATATAATGAAGATTGACACAAATAGTATAGCACATACAACATGGAATTGCAAGTACCACATAGTATTTGCGCCCAAATATAATATACGGAAAGATAAAAGGAGATATAGGACAAATAATAAGAAAGCTGTGTGAGTGGAAAGGAGTAGAAATCATAGAAGCAGAAGCGTGTCCTGACCATATACATATGCTTGTATCGATACCGCCAAAGATAAGTGTATCAAGTTTCATGGGATACCTAAAAGGAAAGAGTAGTTTGATGATATTCGATAAATACGCAAATATAAAGTATAGATACGGAAACAGAGAATTTTGGTGCAGAGGATATTATGTTGATACAGTCGGTAAAAATAAAAAGGCAATTGCTGCGTATATAAAAAATCAATTACAAGAAGATTTGGCATACGAGCAAATGAGCATAAAAGAACTCATAGACCCGTTTACGGGTGAGCAAGTACACGCAAGCAAAAAATAAGCCAACCGCTTTAGCGGTAGCTTGAGTCCGCTTGCGGTTGGCAGATATTTCAGAGGGCGTTTAGCCCTATGCCAGTACCACGCCCTTATAGGGCGGAGCAAACCACCGGCTTAGCCGGTGGTCATGATTTTTCTGTTATAGCTTACCGCTTGGAAACACGTTTTAAAACTCCGTCAATAACCGTGTATTCGCGTTTTTCGTTTATCTCCATTTTATTTTCGATTTCGGAGGCTAAATTCCCTCGAGTATTTCCGATAATCCGAGGAGATAATTTGCGACGTCAGCGAGCTCTTAGCCTATATTAATTTTGTTTTTGCGCCGTGCTTCGTACGCTTCGGAAACCTCTCCGTAAAGTAAACAAAATTCTTTGCTAACATCTGTAATATTAAAGCCCTTGTCAACTTTGTTCTGGTATACGCGATTTTGCGTTTGTTTTAAATCCACGGTAATTTTACCGGTGAAATTAAAGTTTATTCCTCGATAAATTTAACGGCAGTTCCGTATACAATAACTTCTGCTGCTCCCTGCATTACTGCAGCGGATGCATAGCGGATGTTAATGACAGCATCCGCATTAAGTGCCTCTGCTTCTTCAACCATGCGCTTTGTTGCGAGTGCGCGGGCTTCGTTCATCATATCATTATATGCTTTAAGTTCACCGCCAACTAATGTTTTAAAGCTTTGGGCAATGTCTTTTCCGATATGCTTTGACTGAATTGTGCTTCCTTTGACTATAGACAGTGTTTCTATCTTTTTGCCGCTGATAAAATCAGTATTTACCAAGATCATCTTCTTCACCTCGTTTAATTTCATTTATTCGTTCTATACAGGTTTTTACCATCAGAGCCGCAAATACAATCGGGATGCTCCCCAAAACGTATTTCCATACGCCGCCAAGCAGTGATATCAGAAAGGCGAAGTAGATAATATAATAAAGAATCATGATGACTGAAACAACAATCGGTGCTATCATTTTCTTTTTGTGCAACTTCAATTTTATCACCTCTATGAATCCGCATTATTGCTGCTTTTCCTTGACGCGCTTAGAAATGTGCATCAGTACACTTACGATGATGGAAGCGAAGCTTACTCCAACCGCTATACCGAGAGCAACACCGAGAGTCGGCTTTGAATACTGAATTAGTTTTTCTCTGTCGTAGAACAGTATGTAATACATCGTGTAGTAAAGTCCGCGTCCGGGGACTATCGGAATCGCACACGGGAAAAGGAATATAACCGACGATGTACGAAGCAGACGTGCGAAGCTCTCCGAATAAAGTGCCATGAATAGTGCAGACGTAAATGCGGATATCATGGGATCTCCGCCGAGTACGGCAGTGAGCTCATATACCGCTGACGTCAAAAGTCCGCCGAGAGCCGCCCAGAAAAGACGCTTGCGTCTGATGTTGAATATCAGCGAAAAGCCTATTGTACCGGTGATGGACGTTATCAGACGTATAATTATGCCGGTGAGTATTTCGGGTGTTATATTCATTATGCAACACCTCCGGCAAGCATAAGCGCAAGCGCATATCCAATAGCAATCATGACAGCTATGATAATCGCCTGAATGATTTTAACCGAGCCGGCAACAGTATCGCCGCCGAGCAGGTCACGCATAGCATTTCCGAGAGAGAGTCCCGGAATAAGTATCATTATTGTTCCGATGATAATCAGGTCGAGATTGTCGCCGAGTCCGATTTTTACAGAAAGGCAGGCGAGAAGTCCCGACACAAATGATACCAGTGATGTTTTTGCCATTTTGTTGAAATAGTCAATTTTTACCGAGTCGAGCAGATACATTACAATACCGATGAGTCCTGCACATATGCCGTCACGCAGTGTTCCGCCGAAAAATATGGCAAAGCTACCTGCCGCTAGGATATATCCGAGAATCACGAGCAAACTGGGATATTTGAACTCGTGCTTTATAAGGTAAATTTGTCTGTCAACATCCTCAAGACTCGGCTTTTCCTCGCATATTTTACGAGAGAGAGAGTTGTAAAGTTCGAGCTTTGTTAAATTATTTGAAATGTCAAAGCTTCTTCGCGATTGGGTGGAATGGCTGCCGTCTTCCATATATATCGCAACGAGAATCAGTGAATGAATCGTCCAAACGTCAACGTGTTCTGCACCGTATGTACGGCAGATTTTTTCGATTGCAATTTCTACACGGTGAACATCGGCGCCGTTTCGGAGCAGTCCCTCGCCGATATCAAGTGCAATGCGCAGAACATCATCCGCAAAACCGCCGGTATACGGAGTTGTTTTCGGCAAATCCTTGCCGTATGATTGTGTCAAGTTTTTTCCCTTCCTTTGAAGTTCTGATAATTCTTATTCATCGTCGCGGTTTATGAGTGAACCGCTTCCGCGTTCAAGTGCGACAACACCGGTACGGCACATTTCGATAATTCCGTACGGCGCAACAAAGTCGATGAACGCATCAATTTTTGAGCTTTGTCCTGTCATTTCGATGCAAAGCTCATCCGGCGTGAAATCGACGACCTTACAGCGAAATACATTTACCGCATCAATTATCTCTCCGCGTGTCTGACCGGTTGCACGGAGCTTTATCAGCATAAGCTCGCGTATTACCGTTGATTCCGGAGCCATGAGGTCAATTTTTATTACGTCGTGCAGCTTGCGAAGCTGTTTGATAATTTGCTCTTTTGTTGCATCGTCTCCGGTTGCGGTGATTGTGATGCGGGAATATGCGCGGTCTTCGGTTTCACCCACAGTAAGGCTGTCGATGTTGAAGCCGCGACGTGCAAAAAGGCTTGTTACGCGCATGAGAACACCGTATTGGTTTGATACAAGTACGCCGAGTACAAATTTGTTGTTCATTGTTTTTCTCCTATATCAGCGATTAGTGACGGTTTCATCCGCCATAATGTCGCAGTCGATTACGAAGGGAAGTGAATCTTTTTTGCCGAAAGCATATGCGAGGGCTTTATCAAGCTCATCCGGCGTTTTTACCTTTACGCCGTCTGCGCCGAACGCCTTTGCAAGCATCGGGAAATCGGTTTTACGTGAAAGAGCAGTTTGACTTTCACGTCCGAAAAGGGAATTCTGCCATTCTCTGACCATGCCGAGTGATTTGTTGTTCATTATGATTATGACAAGCGGTATATTATAGCTTACCGCAGTGGCAAGCTCATTAAGATTCATTCCGAAGCTGCCGTCACCCGTGAAAAGTACGACACGTTCGCCGCCTTTAGCGATTGAAGCACCAATTGCGGCACCCATGCCAAATCCCATTGTACCAAGGCCGCCGCTGGTTAAAAAGCTTCGTTTGCCGGATACCTTATACCGCTGTGCCGTCCATAATTGATGCTGTCCGACATCGGTTGTTACGGTAAGCCCGCGAGAATATTCCGAAACCTTGTCGATAACGTAGTAAGGTGTAAGCCGGTCGGTATAGGCTGGCTTGTCGGAGCATGTGAGTTGGTCGATTTCCTCTCGCCATTTTTGGTGCTTTTGCGGTTGGATACGCGCTAAAAGTGCAGTCAGCGAAAGGCGAATATCGCCGATGACATATGCCGCATCGCGTACATTTTTGTCAACCTCGGCAGGGTCTATATCAAGTTGGACTATCTTCGCTTTTTCAACGATTTCACCTCTTGCACCGGTTGCACGATCAGTGAAGCGTGCGCCGACTGCGATTATTACGTCGGCATTTTTCATTGCCTCTGTCGCTTTTGCAAGACCGTACATTCCGGTTAGTCCCAGCATTGACTCAAAATCATGCTCTATCGCCGAAAGTCCCATCAAACTTGCGCCGCATGGAGCATCAATTCGCTCTGACAGTTCCTTTAAAAGCTCACCTGCATCTGCACTTACAACTCCGCCGCCGCAGTAAATAAAAGGACGCTCAGCATTTGAAATAATCTCTTCCGCCGCCAAAAGCTCATCCTCTGAAATCGAAGTGTGTTTCTTTTGTGGAAGCAAGATATCAGAAAATTCGGCTTTTGCAATTTGGATATCCTTCGGTATATCGACGAGCACCGGACCGCATCTGCCTTCATTTGCTATTTTGAATGCTTCTTTCAGAATACGGTGCAGGTCGCGTACATCTTTGACTATATAATTGTGTTTGGTTATTGGCATAGTGATATCGGCAATATCAAGCTCCTGAAAGCTGTCGCGACCAATCTGGTCAGTCGGAACATTTCCGGTTATCGCAACCATCGGAACAGAATCAAGATATGCCGTTGCTATACCCGTGACGAGATTTGATGCGCCAGGACCGGATGTTGCGATGACAACGCCGGTTTTTCCGGTGGTTCTCGCGTAACCGTCGGCAGCGTGAGCCGCCCCTTGTTCATGAGCGGTCAGTATATGACGTATATGGCGGCGCTTTTTTCTGAGTTCATCATAGATATGAAGAACCTGTCCGCCGGGATAGCCGAAAATAGTATCAACATTTTCTTCAATCAGCGTGCGAACAATAATTTCAGCGCCGCTTATTTTTTTTATTTTATCTTTCATTATGAATACCTCGATAACAAAAATCCCGACAGTTTTGGCTGTCGGGCAGGTATGTTCAAGTGGTTTGCAGTGACAGCATTAATGTCCTCGCACTGTGAGGCGAAATTTGTGCGGTGCCTCTGCGATATATAATATATGGTAAGTATATCATATTTTAAGCAGTTTGTCAAGAGATAAAAAACACGCACGTGTTTTGCTGTTTCTGCCTTGCGTAACTCTTATGAATTACCGTTTTATATTTGTTTCTTTTGCGAAACGAGCCAAGATATAACTTCATCCGCATTTGCGTGTACAGCTTCCCATGCGTAATGTGCCCAGCTTGGGCCGGTGCTGTAAAACAGAGCCGCATCGTTTGGATTTTCTGTATCGAATTCGGTGTATTTGACGTTGGTTCGGCCAAGCTCGGTCAGAGCCGCATACATCTTTTGGTCACCGAGAACGCTTACGACCGGATCCTGCTTGGCGTGGTGACTCCAGATTGCGAGATCGCCTCGGATATTTGCTGCCTCTGCTGGGTCATTGTAGCCGCAAGTCGGCAACGCCGCCGCAAAAAGATCCTTTTCGCGAAGAATTATATCCCATGTACCTCCGCCCCCCATAGAGTCACCTGCAACATAGATACGGCTTCGGTCAATGCTGTAGTTTTTGAGGATTTCATTGTATATAAAGTCGATAACTGCACTCATCGGCTTGGAAACCGGGGTTGATTTATAATTGTAAACCCCTGGATCCCACGGACTTGCCACCCACTGCGAACCGGAAGGACAGCGAGGTGCAAAAATTATGAAATCTTCACCGTAACGCTCAATTACGTCTTTTGGCATGGAGTTGTTTGAGCCTATACTGCCGTTCCAAAGCGGTCCGTCGCCACGGTCGCCGGCGCTGTGGAAATACAAAAGAAAAGCATATTCTTTATCAGGTGAATAGGATTGCGGCACATAAATGCTCGTTCCCACTGTGAAGCCATTGTATGTATGTGTACTGCCGACAAATACGCCTGTACCGTGAATCTGTGCAGTGCGGTTTAAAGAATTTTCTGACATGACGATTCCTCCGTGAATGTTTTATGTACGCCTATAATTATATCAAATGCAGAATGTATTGTCAATAGCTAAGCGGTCATAAAATGGCTGTTTTGAGGTCTTATATTTGCTCTTTTGCGGGTTTTCACCTCGATTCGATAAAAAATATAAAAAAACTCTTGACAAATAAATTAAGACGTGTTATAATGTTAACGTGTTAAAAACACGTGTGAAAAGGCGATGACCGGGAAACGGTATCTACCGTGACGGGGTTAAGCAGTCACAGAGAGCTGCCGGCTGGTGAGAGGCGCGACAATGCGAACTTCGAATAATTACTTCCCGAGAGCTGCGTCCCGAAAATTTTAGTAGGCGGCGACGGTACGCACCGTTATATGCGCAGAGTATCGGCTTTTTTGCCCGTACTTGTTGAGGCTGGGTTTGCGAAATCCCGGCGAACAGAGGTGGTAACACGGGAATTCTCGTCCTCTGCAGTAAAAACTGCGGAAGGGCGTTTTTGTTTTGAACTCCTTTCCGACAAAGAAAGGGGTATTTTTTATGCTTGCAAAAATTCTAATGATCTTCATCTTTTTCGCAATTACCGTGGGTGTCGGTGTATATTGCCGCAAAAAGGCAACTGATGTCAACGGTTTCGTTCTTGGCGGACGCTCGGTTGGCCCGTGGCTGACTGCTTTCGCTTACGGTACGTCATATTTCTCGGCGGTGGTATTCGTCGGTTATGCAGGACAGTTCGGCTGGAAGTACGGTATGTCGGCGACCTGGATTGGTATTGGAAATGCAATTATCGGAAGTCTGCTTGCTTGGGTGGTACTTGGAAGACGTACCCGTGTAATGACCCATCATCTCGGTGCGTCAACGATGCCGGAGTATTTTGAAAAGCGTTACGGTTCACGTAATCTTAAGCTTGCCGCTGCGCTTATTACGTTTATATTCTTAATTCCTTACACCGCTTCGGTCTACAACGGCTTGTCAAGACTTTTCGGCATGGCGTTTGATATTCCGTATGAAATTTGCGTTATCGTAATGGCTGTCCTCACCGGCGTTTATGTTATAGTCGGCGGTTATATGGCGACTGCGGTTAATGATTTCATCCAGGGCATTGTTATGATTGTAGGCATTATCGCGGTTATTGCATCCGTACTCTCCGGTCACGGCGGATTTACCGAGGCTGTTATAAAACTGTCCGGTATCACTGATTCAACTGTCCCAGAGGGAATGAATGGTGCGTTTACTTCAATGTTTGGACCTGATCCGTTAAATCTGCTCGGAGTTGTTGTGCTTACCTCACTCGGTACATGGGGACTTCCTCAAATGGTTCAGAAATTCTATGCCATCAAGTCTGAAAAGGCGATAAACAAAGGTACTATCATATCCACTGTCTTTGCGATTATCGTGTCAGGCGGATGCTATTTCCTCGGCGGATTCGGCAGACTTACAGATGGCTCTGCGATGCTCGAATATGCGGCAAACGGTTCACTTGTATACGATTCTGTAATTCCCGCTATGCTTTCAAATCTATCTGATATCCTTGTCGGTATTGTAATTGTACTTGTGCTTTCAGCTTCGATGTCAACTCTGTCAAGCCTTGTACTTACTTCAAGCTCGACAATTACGCTTGACCTTATCAAAGATAATATCGTAAAGAAGATGAGCGAAAAGAAACAGCTTCTCTGCATACGTATTTTCCTTGCAATATTCATTGTGATTTCTGCGGCAATCGCAATATCGCAGTACAACTCTGCAAGCACATTCATCGCACAGCTTATGGGAATTTCGTGGGGTGCTCTCGCCGGTGCATTCCTTGCGCCCTTTATGTATGGCTTATATTCGAAGCGTATTACTGTTGCATCGGTATGGACGAGCTTTATCATCGGTGTCGGACTCACTGTGTCCAATATGTTCATCGGCTTCATAAAGTCACCGATTAACGCCGGTGCTGTTGCAATGGCACTCGGACTTATTGCAGTACCTCTTGTAAGCCTTATCACTCCGAAGCCAAAGAAGGTTGATGTTGATGAGATTTTCACCTGCTACGATAAAGAGGTTACCGTAAAAAAGAAAATCTCCATCGGCGAAGATGAGGATAAACAGTAAAAACAAAAAAATCTGTCCTACTAAGTTAAGCGGTAGGACAGTATTTTTTTACTGCTTTGTTTTCTTAAAAATAAACGAAAGCTTGGTTTCTGAAATTATAACGGCGATGAAGATAAGCGCAAAACCAACGTACATTTTTGTCGTAAGAATTTCACGTCCCAGTGCTACAGAGAAAGCAACGCCAAATACAGATTCGAGTGATAGAATTATTGATGCAGTTGACGGTTCGGTGAATTTTTGACCGAAATTCTGTAGTGTAAGCGCTATAGCCGTACAGAACACTGCGAGATATGCAACACCGAGTATCATTTCTTTTGTGGGAGTTACGGCTATGAGCTTTGGAAGCTCGGTTGTCAGCGAGAGTATCAGCGCGCAGATTCCGCTTGCGGCAAACTGTATTACAGTTAAAAGAAGAGGATCACGTCCGTTTGAAAAACGCGAAACTGCGATGATGTGAAGCGCATAAAATACGCCGCCGATAAGGGTTAAAACATCTCCGAAGCCTATTGTGAAGTTTTCGGTCAGCGAAACGAGTCCGATTCCGATAATACACATAAAAGCCGAAATGATATTATATCTGTCGGGACGTTTCTTTGAAAATCCCCACGCCATAAACGGCACGATTACGCAGTATACCGCAGTGAGAAAAGCGTTTTTACCGGGGGTGTTTTCGGGAAAACTTATGCCGAAGGTCTGTGTCATATATGCGAGGAAAAGTAAGACTCCCAGTGTTGCACCTCGCCATAAGTATGAAAGATTAAGTTTTTTTAGTTTTGGGAAAAAGATTATTGAAAGCAAAATCGCCGCAGAGATAAATCGGAATGTGAGCAGTGCATTTGTTGGCATTGCATCGGTCATATCCTCGACGATGATGAACGAGCTACCCCAAATAAGTGTGGCTATGAGGAGTGCGAGTTTAGCTAAAAAGGATGTGTTTTTACTTGTCATGATTACCTCAAGAAGCAGTGTTTGCTTCGATGTATGAAATAATTTCAGCGACTGTGCGAAGCTCCGGCATTTGCTCATCCGGGATTGAAATTCCGAAGCTTTCCTCGACAGCCATGAGTATTTCAACAAGATCGAGTGAATCAGCGCCGAGGTCCTCAAACAAGGCAGAATTTTCATCTATCAAATCAGCATCACAGCCGAGCTGGGCGGTTATAATTTGAATAATTTTTTCGAGCATATTTTAGCCTCCGTAAAACTTTGGTAATACACTTTATAAATTATATAACATATTTCTGCATTTTTCAAGAGCAGGCGGCAATTTTTTCAAATTATTTACATTGCCGGACAGCGTGGATGATATAAATATTGACAAAATCCGTTTTTTCATGTATAATCATAGTATAATGTAAGAATGCGAGGTGGGGCAGTGAACAGTCAGAATAACAGTTTAATGGCGGTTTTTGAAGCTGTGGCGGACGCCGGAGAATTAAACCGCGCAAAAATTTCCGATGTCACCGGCTTCAGCCTTGTTACGGTCGGAAAAGCAGTTGATTTGCTCTCCGACTGCGGTGTTGTTACGCAGTATAAGCATACAAGCGGTACGGCCGGACGCAAATCGGGTGTTTGTAAGCTTGTAAAATCAAACGGTATGCTGATATTTGACCTGACACAAAAGCCAACCGCCGGACTTTATGATATATCTCTCGCAGCACTTGAGGAATATACCGGCGATGATGTGGCTGATATGATGGCACACGGACTTATGAGATTCGGTGAGGTGCTCGGCGGTGAGCTTATGGGAATCGGATGTGTAGCCGGAAACGGCGAAGCCGAGCGGTGTATCGCCGAAATTTCCGATGTAATCGGAGCTTCTCCCGAAATCATAATTTCATCCGACAGGGCATATGCAGTTGCGAATGCAAGACGTTTTGATTTTAGCGGTATGGCTGTGTTTATTCGACTGCTTGCTGAGGGCTGTACAGACGGTGCGATAATGTACGGCGACAGACTCTACACCGGCGCACACGGAGATGCCGGAAAAATAAGCGATTTTATTCCGTCACGCGAAATGCTTGCATTAAAACTAAATGAGCTATGTCATATCCTCGACCCGGAGCTTATACATATTTCGTGCGAAACTGAAGCAGAGTACAAGGCAGTGGAAGATGAACTGAAAGCAGCCATTATCGGAGAAACGGCACCGCGTATTATTATTGAGCCGGCGGCATCATGCCGAAGTGCTTTGAACGGTGCGGCGATACTCCTTCGCGAAAAATATCTTTTATCAAAGCTGCCAAATAATACCTGATTAAATTTAACGTGTGCGGTACAGAATAATATCGAAGCTGATTTTTGGTCAGCTTAATATTATGAAAAGAAGGTACCTCAAATGGAAAACAAGACTCCTAACCATTCCATCGAATGTTCTGTAAAGCAGTGTGAATACCATTGCCAGAACGAAAACTACTGCACACTCAACACCGTAAAGATTGCAACTCACGAAGCAAACCCCACAGTCTGCCAGTGTGTTGACTGCGAATCGTTTGTAAAGAAGTCTGAATGCAGCGGCGGAAACTGCCACTAAACCAAAGAAAAGGGATTGCCCTCGGGCAATCCCTTGATTTTTAGCTGTAGCGATTTTCAGCTTTGAGCTTCTTTATGAGTATCACTGTTCCAACAATCAGCAGTGCGAGCCATACGGCGAGCATTACGGGAAGGAAAGTGAGGCTTGTTACGTCAGCGATAACTCCAAAGAGCGGAGGCGCGAGCATAACGCCGATATAAGCTGTTGCCATCTGTGTACCGATGACTGAACCTGAAACATCGCGGCCGAAATTCTTCGGTGTCAAGTTCATTATGCAGGGGTAAATCGGGCCGTTCGCAAAGCCGATGAGTGCGAGTCCCACAATAGATATTGCCGGTATACCAATCGGAAGAAGCAGCATTACTATTGCGACTGCGAGTATTCCGATGCAGATGCGTATTATTCTCCACGGACCGAGCTTGTCGGCGAAAACTCCGGAGAGGAAACGTCCAAGTGTCATTCCGATGAAGTAATACATAAGCGCATTTGCGCTGTCGGAATCACTCATACCGTGAGCGAGGATAAGATATTTTGCTCCGAGAACACCGCAGAGAGCTTCAATCGCATTGGTTGCCACGCATATGAGCCAAACTGTACGTATTGCGGAATTTTTAGCCATTTCAATTATTGAAAGGGTTCGGGGAGCAACATCCTCCTCTGACGCACTTGCCGAGGCTGATTTTTTGCGCCACAGCGGAAGTGAGAGAATAAGAATTGCCGCAATTGCCGCCTGAAGCATAAACGATGCACGATATCCCTCACGCCATGTTGCGCTCTCAAGCATACGGGACATAAATTCAAGGCTGATTATCGTTCCGGCACCGTAGAAGCAGTGCAGAAAATTCATACATTTTGCCGAGAAGTTGAGCGCAATGTAATTGTTAAGGCTTGCGTTAATTGCACCTGAGCCGACACCGAGCGGTATAGCCAAAAGGTACATTACAAGAATGTTCGGCGCAAACGAGAAGCCGAGCAGCGTGAATGCCATGAGCAGTACGCTTATAGCGGTTACGGCGTATGTACCGAATTTATTGATAACACGTGCGGCGCAAACACTTGCGAGAGCGGTACAGCCGTAAACTATCGTTGTAACAAGGGTGGAAACGAGATTCTGTGTTGCTTCTGCAAGAGCAAACTCTTTTCCGATGGCATCCATCGCTGCCCCGAAAAGTGATTCCGGGACACCGATACATATAAAGGTTATATAAATAACCGCAAGAAGAAGTATGGTCATGTTTATCTCCTGTTGTATTTTAATTGAACCGGGCCGAAAAGTCCAGAGGAAAGTGATTCTTTCGAAAATTCATTGGATATTTCAGGATACGGACTCATTTGCCAATCCTGCCATTTATCAAACGATTTTGTCGAGAGATATTCGTTTGCCGGTGTGTTTGATACCCTGATTTCAAGCAGATTATTCGCTTTGAGCGGTGCTGTTATCTTAAAGGTGTAGGGATACATAACGCGTGTGCCCTGCGAGATGCCGTTGACGAAAACCTCTGCGGTATAACGAACCTCACCGAGGTCAAGAAGCAGTTCTTTTGCATCGGGGCATTCGAACTCGGTACTGTAAATACAGCTTCCTGAATAGTCGGAACCGACAGTTACTTGCCAATCTCCGAGTGCGGTCGGTGTGGGCTTATCGGAGTAGATTTCACTTTCGTATGTCATCTTTCCGATACGCATACGCTTTTCGCGGCGTAATGTGAAATCTGCAAGTATAGTTTCATTGGTGTATTGATGCATATCGGAGACCTCGATAGCATCATCGCTGTCAATAAGTGCGATAAGTTCGCCCGATTCGAGATTAATAGAGGGATTGCCGGTACAGTTGATTACTGTACCATCAGTGAGATTTAACCGCTTGTAGGATTTACCGTTGGTATCAAGCGTGAAATTGGCAGGAGTGAGATTCTCGTTGCTTATGAGAATCAACTTGCCGTTTTCAAGACGGCGTTCCATTACCATAATTTTTTTGCCGCCGCACGCGAACTTAACGGGTGCAGTGAGTGATGGGATTTCATCCTTTGTTATAACACGTCCGCCGGATTTTTTGAAGTTGTCGAGAAGTGTGCGAATATCCTCCGGCATATCGAATGATGGGTCGGTGACGATTGTTGTGTAGCGTGCATTTCCAAAAGAAATTGCTCCGTTAATATCAGCGCCCCTGATAATATCATCGTCGATAACATCAAATCCGATGTGTGCCGCCTCAAGTGCAAATCCAATTTCGTTAAACGTATCCTCGGCATTTTTAGCTCGATTACCGCGGCAGTTAAAGCTTTGAATCGGATAATAGAGCGCCGTATTGCATACACGTTCACCAAGAGATGAAACATATGATAATCTTTCAAGGAAACGGTTGAAAACAGCAAGGTCGGAATAACAAGCCTGACATTCGATAAAGTACGGCATTTCACCGTTCATAAGCCAGCCCTCACGTCCGTACGGAATATTCATCAGGTTGAAGAGATTTATACCGCGAATTGCCTGGAAGGTTGATATCCAGCGCATTTCATCAAAGGTGAGTCCTGCTCCGTAAACTCCGAACGACTCGGTTACTGCGTATCGACTGCCGTTTTGTGCCGCCGCAGATGCAGCGAAGCGCGGGAAAAAGTGGTTTGTACCGAGCTCATATGCCCCCTGCATTCGCTTTTCACACGGATGTATCTGACGCCAGATTACGTCAATACCGGGGATGTCAAAGCAGCGAAGTGCACGCATCATGCCAAAGTTTCCGCCGCGGATTGAGCCGTTGGGTGTATCGTCGATATTGAGATGACCGACAAAGAGCAGTCCGTTTTTGTTGCACCATTCACGCTCGTTGAGCAAGAAATTATTGCAGAAATGCTCGTTTAGCATATCGTACCAATCGCTGACTGCTGTTACAAGCTCGTCCGGTACCTCCGCATCGTTGCAAAGATAAGGAAGATAGGGAAGAATCGAGCGTCCGGTACGCTTTTCATATTCTTCAGCCAAATCCTCGCGGAATGCGGTTGACATAGCCATCGGTTCATCGTTGAACACAGCTGAAACCATATCACCGAAATGTTCTTTAAGATAAGGCTTATAGCCCTCATGCGTGATTTCTATAAATGAATCGATTGCCTCTTTGCGTGTTACATCGGGGAATTCGGCATGAGCACGCCACATTTCGGTGTAACGCATATTTTTGATATAATATTCGGTAATTTCGGTGTCGGAATCAAAGCTCTCGCCTGAATTTACGCGTGTATCGCCGTTTATAAATGAGGCAAGTGTTCCTTCAGAAGGAGTGTAAACTTCGCCAGGCTTGACGGTAACTGTGTTTTTTACGAGCATCCGGCGTCCGAGGTCGGGGTCTTTCAGCATGACCTTGCCGCACGCACCGCCCGAAGGCCATCCGCCCTCATCGTAGAGCCAAGCACTCATACCGAGCGACTTTGCTTTTTCAATGGCGTACTTGTATTCTTCAAAATACGGCGGAGTAAGATAGTCAGGCTCCATGAGCGTCGGTATTGTTATCGGACGGAAGCTCTTAGGTTCGGGGATTATGTAGAAAAACTTTATTCCGAGCCGCTTCATTTCCTCGAGCTGACGGTCGGTTTCCTCATGAGAAATCGGAGCATTCCATACCCAAGAATACATGGGGGCATTTATCGTTGGCGGATTTTTAAAATCGTTATATGCAAAACGGTTGTTTTCTTTCTTATAATTGGGCATATCTTTCACCTCGTCGAAAATCAGTCTTTTTCGTTGGTTTGATTATATGTGGGGAAAAGCTCACGCCATACATCGGTGTGTGCCTCACAGTCAAGATAATGTGCGAACATACCGTTGTCACGTTCGGTTGCACCGTCACGATATGCAAATTTTACGCGGTCAGTGTAATTCTGGATGTTATCAATGCAGAATTTGTGCCAGCCGTCACGCCATGTGCCGTCAGCAAGAGTTTCACTGCGCTTTGCAAATCCGGCGAGAATCTCTGCTTTATCGTCACCAGATGCGAGGCGGATTCCGTTGTCAGTTACGCGAATCGGAACGAACTCAACCTCGTTTGTTTTTGTGTCGTACTTAACCGCAAGTCCGGTCTTCCACATTTCTTCATCATAAAGTCCGACAAAGTTGAAGTTGCCCTGACCGTAGAGAATATGCGAGCCGTTATAGTTTTCATATGCACCGATGCAGTGGCTGTGCTGGGTGAGAATAAGGTCAGCACCTGCTCTTGCCATCGCACGGCAGGCACGCATCAAACGGGGAGAGGGATATTCACAAAGCTCCTTGCCGCCGTGATAAGCAACGATTACGCGGTCAGCACTTTTCTTTGCCTCACGGATATCCTCGATGGTTTCAAACTCATCAAACGGACGCGAACCCATTCTGTCATCAAGAGCATATGAATATTCACGTTCACAAACAGCGATCACGCAAATCTTTTCGCCGTCTTTTTCGAAAACATAGTTGCGGCGAGAGTCTTCATAGTTGTTGCCAAATCCGGTATAACCGACACCGGCGGCGGTGAGGGCATCAATGGTGTCGAGGGCACCCTTTCTTCCAAAGTCGAAAACATGGTTGTTGCTGAGTCCGGCAACTGTTACTTTAAGGTCAGCAAGAACCGTGGCAGTCTTGACGGGAGCTTTAAGGTTCGGGCCGAACTTCTTGATTGCGCCGTCGGAATCGGTAATTGCACATTCAAGATTTGCGAAAGTGAATTCGCTCTCGTTAAACAGAGAAACGGTATCTGTAAACAAGGTTTTTGTATCGCCTGCGGCGTAACCACCTCCGGTTATCGCTGTGGGGCAAATGTCACCGACAAAAAGT
The DNA here is from genome assembly GCA_045632605.1 of Candidatus Flemingiibacterium sp. Lineage (GTDB taxonomy): Bacteria > Bacillota > Clostridia > Oscillospirales > CAG-272 > Flemingiibacterium. The sequence goes on from JAZQXA010000062.1 coordinate 17,409, forward strand.
GTTTTCATGAATGTAATCTCCTTTAAAAAATAATTTGACAATTCTGTCATTTGGTGTTATACTAATTATAGCACATATGCCTTTAAATAGTATATACACAATACTGTGCTGATTTTTGATTTTTTTCATTTTTCCGCTGTGTTAAGGAGAGAACAATGGATAAATATATAGTCAGTGAGCTGATTCATTTCTGCAATGTTACGGTTAAAAAAGTTTCTAAAATTACCAGAGGTAAAATAGATTATTTCGATTTCACATTCGTTCTCAAGGGGCATCTCGATTACACCGTAAACGGCAAACACGTCAGAGTCAGCGAAAATGATGCGATTCTGCTGACGCCGGGTACGGAGCGTTCACGTCCGATTGCCGACACAGAAGCACATTACGTCAGCTTCAATTTCCGTGCTTATGACGACAGTATGCTTCCTACACAGCTTGTTTATGAGAATGTTATTACCAAGGAAATACGTGCACTGACCGAGGTTTTTTCGGAACAGCACATATCCGCATTTTATCATTCTCATGAAAAAATGACGAATATACTCAACTGCATTCTCTTTGAGCTTATTGACGCAATATCGCTCGGAAGCAACGACAAAAATGTCGTTTCGGTGCTCAAATACATCGACGAAAATCTCACGAAGCGCATCACTATCACAGACATAAGCAAGGCGGTGCATTTGTCGAGCGATTATATTTCTCACTGCTTCAAGCGGGAACTTGGCAGGTCGGTCATGGACTACGTTAACGAGCGGCGTATGCTGCTTGCACGAAACATGATTTCGGGCGGTGAAGTGCCGCTGACTGATATAGCCGATGCCCTCGGCTACGATAGCTACAGTTATTTTTCGCGTGTGTTCAAGCGGTATTTCGGCGTGCCGCCGATACAGTACAGATAAAACAAGCGGTCTGCTTTTGCAGACCGCTTAACTTTTTATTTTGCGTAGTTGTAACCCATTTCGAGGGCTTTCTTGTTCTTTTCGATAAGAGCAGCCTTTGTGGGCGGAATGCCTGCGAGCATATGCTCGAGGAATGCATCGTATTCAAAGAGTCCGGTCAGCTTTAAGAGATAACCGAGCACGATTACGTTTGCCATACCGGTGAGTCCTGCGTCGGATGCCATTGCGGTTGCCGGAATGCCGTAAACCTCAATGTCACTTCTGTCCGAGCTCTTGTCGATAAGCGAGCAGTCGTAAATGAGCTTGCCGCCTGCGATTACCTTCGGCTCGAACTTGTCAAAAGAGGGAAGATTGAGAGCGATGAGAATGTCGGGAGTTACAACAACGGGAGAACCGATTTCCTCATCGGAAACGATAACGGAGCAGTTAGCCGCACCGCCGCGCATTTCCGGACCGTAAGAGGGAAGCCACGAAACCTGAAGCTCGGAGTCCATCGCCATTTTTGCGATTGCCTTTCCTGCGAAAAGGATACCCTGTCCGCCAAAGCCTGCAAGAAGAATGTTAGTAGTCATTATTCAGTTACCTCCTTGGTGGAAGTGGGGTTAAGTTCCTTAACGTCAGCATCCTTGTAAACGCCAAGCGGATAGAACGGAATCATGTCTGTCTTAACCCACTCGAGAGCCTGCTCGGGAGTCATACCCCAGTTTGTCGGGCAGGTGGAAAGAACTTCAACGATGGAGAGTCCCTTCTTGTCAACCTGATTCTGGAATGCCTTCTTGATTGCCGCCTTTGCCTTTTTGATGTTGGGAACGGTGTTCACCGCAACGCGCTCTGCGTAAGCAACGCCGTCGAGAGTCGAGAGCATTTCGCAAACTCTGATTGGCGAGCCCTGGATTCTGCGGTCACGTCCGTAGGGCGAGGTGGTTGTAACCTGACCGGGCATTGTGGTCGGAGCCATCTGTCCGCCGGTCATACCGTAGATACAGTTATTAATGAAGATAATTGTGATGTTTTCGCCTCTTGCACCAACGTGAACAGTTTCAGCAGTACCGATTGCGGCGAGGTCGCCGTCGCCCTGATATGTAAATACGATATTGTCGGGATGAGTACGCTTAACGCCGGTAGCAACGGCGGGAGCACGGCCGTGAGCCGCCTCGATCATGTCGCACTCGAAGTAATTGTATGCGAATACGGAGCATCCTACGGGAGCGATGCCCACTGTTTTATCAATGATGCCGAGCTCGTCAATTACTTCCGCAAC
>JAZQXA010000063.1:0-3252 GCA_045632605.1 Candidatus Flemingiibacterium sp.
GACTGGTGTAACTTACCATCTGACAAATGGGGTGCAATTTTTATCGAAGAGCGAAGAGTTTTTGCAAAAATTATTTGCCGGTTCTGGCGTTTTTTACATCAATATTTGAGCTGAATTTGGGTCGAGAACCCGTGATTAAGCGCATCAAAGTAAAAAAAAGAACTCACTGTATGTGTATATACCAGTTGCTATGACACACCGATCTATCTGAAAAACAATCTGAATTTTGATCACGATGACACGGCAATTGATAATTCTTACCGTAAAATTTCTCCGTTTTACGCATCGATAATGTCGTTGTTTTTAAAGAAAAGTATACTTTTTTCGGCCATATTTTGTACAGCGATGCGTGTGATTTTTTGATGGAGAAGGACAACGCTTTTGACTTGTTTTGCGCTAAGCCTGCATCAAAAAACGAGCAAAAACCGGAGGGATATATTATCGTTTTTTGATGTAAATTTATCTTTGTTTTTGAAGAAAAATACGCGAGGGTTCCTTGCGAAAAACAAGAAAAAGCGTTCCGATATAGCATCAAAACTTGGCTATTTTTGAGGTATAATTGGACGTGATTTTTGGCTTCGCAATTATACCTCATTTCCCTACATATTCAAAGTGCTCCAAAACCCTGTATTTGCAACGGTTAGGAGGGTGTCTCCATCGATCTAATTATACCTCAAAAACCTACAGGGTCTAAGGAGCGTGTAGGTGAGAGACCCAAAAACGTGCCAAAATCATCCGGAAATTGGATCACGTTATGGACGACGTCAATGCAAATAACACCACGCCATATCTGTCACTCATGATTTGCACAACTATGGCGTGGTGTTTTCCTTTGTTGCGTGTTCCGGAAGCATAACTTCCAGTTGTACGTAGATATCCGCATAGCATGCAGGATTAGTCTCTGTAATTTCCGGACAACGTTTCATGTAAGCCAAAGTTCTTTACCTTTCTGTTTTTGTTTCGGTAATTCAACATTCTACTCACGAAAAAAGTCAAGATCATATCGTCCTGTGATATTCCTGCTAACACAAAACGACTAGTTTTGGAAGAAGAATACACCCCCACAGCGCATCCAATGGGATGCACTGTGGGGGTGTATGTGTCTTGACAATTGATGATAACGGCATTATAATAATTCCAGTTTTAAGGAAAGGAGCGACTACCATGCTGAAGATGATTTTTCTTGTTAGCCTCGCTCCTGATACCTTTACCCGGTGACGACAATCGGGGATCGTGTATATGTTACGGCGCAGGCTATGCCTGCGCCGTTTTTGCGTTTTGGAGGGTGACCATGGAAACGATCAATATTTACGGAGCGAACCGATTCGAGAGCTTCTCGAAGGTTCGAGAAGCCTGCCGGGGCATTGTGCTTTCCGAAGATAAGATTTTGCTGACCTATGAAGTGAATACCGACCAGTATTTTCTTCCCGGCGGCGGACTGGAACAGTACACAAAGTTGCATGGTGCTTTGTATTACGAACTGAACAGCACCAAGGAGAATGCCATTCGGTTCTGGAAGTCTCTCGGTTTTTGGAGAATGGCGTTGATGAATATGAGATGCCGGTGATGATCCGAAGGGAACACAAGGGATGAATATCCCTCATGAAATGATGAAGGAAATCGGATTTTCCTTTGAGGTTCCCTTTGAAACAGATGGAGGACAATATTAACATATGACAAATCAATATATATTGCAGACAGCCTTGCAGCAGTCGGCCTACGACATGAATTGTGATCCGAAAGATTTCTTGTCTGACAAAAATGTTGTGAATATCTCGCAAAAGAACGCTCGTGCACGAAAATATCTTGAGCTTCCGTTGCTGTGCGACTTGGCATCCTACGGCGGAAATGTTGTTGCACAGGTCAGTGAGGAATTGGCACCGTTGGTGCAGTCGTACATTGACAGATATCCTGCAGAGCACTGTTTCGAAACACCGAATCTTCATGTCCTTCAGAGGATGCTCGATCCGTTTGGAGCAAAAATCTGCTTTATGGCGGAGTATTTTCTTCCGGATGTTGAAATGGTCAAGCCGTTATCCTGCGAGTATGAAATGCGCATTTTACGAAGTGGTGACTTCGCAGAGCTCTACCTGCCTGAATGGAGCAACGCTCTTTGTGAAAAACGTAAGGAGTTGGATGTGCTGGGCATTGGAGCATATGACGGAGGAAAACTGATTGGGCTTGCCGGGTGCTCGGCGGATTGCGAAGCAATGTGGCAGATCGGTATTGATGTTCTGCCAGCCTACAGGCGGCGAGGCATCGCATCTGCTTTGACGAGTCGGTTGGCTCTGGAAGTTATGGCTGCGGGCAAAGTTCCCTTTTACTGTGCTGCGTGGAGCAACATCAAATCGGTGAGAAATGCGATCCGTTGCGGTTTCCGTCCCGCGTGGGTGCAGATGACAGCCAAAACAGCCGCCTATGTGGATCAGATGAACGGAGAAAAACATGAGAGTTGAAACGATAGAGACAGAAAGATTAAACCTTCGCCCTTTTGAACGGACGGATGCGCGGTTCGCCATCAGCATCTGGAATGACAAGGAGATGGGCGAATACCTGCTGGACGAGGCGATGGAGGAGGTCAGCGACGAGTATCTCCGCATGATCGAAGGTCTGGCGGATGACGAAGAGTGCTATTACATGATCGCCGAGAACAAGGAGAGCCATGAGCGTATCGGCACCTGCAGCTTCATCCTCAGTGAGGATGGAACGACAATGGATATTGCCTACTGTGTGCTGAAAAAACTCTGGCGCAATGGCTATGCTACGGAAATGGCTCGTGGGATGGTGGCGTATGCCAAAGCGCACGGCATAGAGAAGGTTACGATCAGCATTGCGAAAGATAATGCAGGCTCCATCGGTGTGGCGAGAAAGCTGGGCTGTGCGCTCAAGGAAGAGAAGCTTTGCGTTAAGCGCGGCGAGGAGGAAGCGCATACGGTTTGCCTGTATGAGCTGGACATCAGCACAAAGCTGTACGAAGCGGAATTAACGGATGAGCTGCTGTCCACCTTGATCGCCATGTCGGCGGCATGGGAAGCGGAAAACAGCACCCATGGCTACCGCACCAATGACCGCAGCGACATTGAGGGAAACCGAATCTTTCTGGCAGAGCGAAACGGCGAAGTGCTGGGGTATCTGTTCGGCCACAAGACAGCGGCTGAACGCACCAACTCCATCATGGCGGAAGGTACGGTGTTCTTTGAGATCGAGGAACTGTATGTTACGCCCGAGCATCGAAGCGAGGGGATCGGCAAA
>JAZQXA010000064.1:0-49031 GCA_045632605.1 Candidatus Flemingiibacterium sp.
GACTCTTTGCCTTTATCGTTCCGATGCCGTCTATTTCTTCGAGTGTTGAATGCTTCAGCGTTTTGGATTTCGCGTTCTCCATTCTGCCGACGGTATAGCGGTGAACTTCCTCCTGAAGCTTATAGACAAACACAAACACCGCCTGCTCACGGGCAATACTTATTTCCCTTTCATCATCCGTCAGAGCACGTGTTTTATGAAATTCGTCCTTGACCATACCGAAAACCGGAATTTCGCATCCAAGTTCGCGCATCAGCTCACGAACAACAGAAACGTGTCCGCGTCCGCCGTCAAGCAGTATCAGATCAGGCGCCGCCCCGAACGATTCATCCGTAAGATGCGAAAGACGGCGTGAAAGTGCCTCTCGCATTGCACCGTAGTCATCTATGCCGTCTGTGGTTTTTATTTTGAAGGTTCGATAGTCCGATTTTTTCAGTTTTCCGTTTTCTGCAACTATCATACCTGCGGTAATATTGTCTTTTCCGAAATTGGAAATGTCATACGCCTCAATTCGTTCGGGAACAACCTCAAGCGCAAGCATTGAAGCTAACTTTACAAGCACCTTGTTGTCTTTTTCCGACTGTGCCTTATAAAGAAGTGCTTGCTGTTTTGCGTTATCGTAGACCATCTCGCAAAGTCTGCGTCGGTCGCCTCTCTCGGGCGTACGTATTTCCGGCTTATATCCGACACGTGTGCGTATTGTTTCTGTAAGAGCGTCAAGCTCCTCGTCGGGCAGTGTGAAATCGAGTATTATCTCATGCGGAACATATTCTCTGATATTATAAAGCTCGGACAAAAATGCCGACATATTTTCCTCGTCAACAATCTGCTCCGCCGGAAAGAGAAAATGCTCGTTATCCGTTATGCTTCCGCCGCGAATATAAAAAATAGATATGCACGAGCAGATATCGTCTGTATACAGCGCGATGACATCCTGCTCCATGTCAGGTGAACCGACAACCTTCTGCCTCTGCCAGAGCTTTGAGAGTGCCTCAATCCGGTCACGGTATCTCGCCGCCGCTTCAAACATAAGATTCTCTGCGGCATATTCCATTTTTTCTCGGAGCGACTGCTCACATTCACGGAATGAACCGCGAAGAAAGCTGTTAATCTCCTTAAAAATCGAGCGGTATTCCTCCGATGACACCTCTCCGGTACACGGTGCAACGCAAAGCCCGATATGACGGTTAAGGCAAGGTCTTCCCTTTCCGATATCACGCGGAAACTCCTTATTGCATGAGGCGATTCCGAAAGATTTCTGAATTGTTCCGAGAATGCTGTACACCGCAGAAATGCTCGAATACGGTCCGTAATATTTCGCTCCGTCTGCGAGTCTGCGCCTTGTTACGGAAAGCTTCGGATATTCGTCGTTCACCGTCATTTTGATATACGGATAAGATTTGGCATCCTTAAGACGGATATTATACTTTGGCGTATACTGCTTTATAAGACTGTTTTCGAGCGAAAGCGCTTCAATCTCCGTGTCGGTCAGAATATAGTCAAACGAATGGACATTCATCACCATTCTGCGCGTTTTTTCGTTATGATGCGCCGATTCGTGAAAATACTGCGACACACGGTTTTTAAGTGAGCGCGACTTTCCGACGTATATGACCTTTTCGCCCTTATCGCGCATGATATATACACCCGGGCGCTGCGGCAGAGAATTTGCCTTTTCAAGCAGCTCCACTCTGCGGTCCGCTATATTCTTTTGTGAAGCTTCTTTTTCCATACGCCCACCGCATTCCAAAAAATCAAAAAATCTCCAAAAAGCAAAGACGAGCCCTCGTTGCAAAAGCATACCGCGACTCGTCAAAACTATTAATCTCCTGCGGACATCGCCCGCCTATCAGCGATTTGTGAGCAAAAAACTCACCGAGTCGCCATTATTCACCAAAGCCGGTATTGATAAGCTCACAAAGACCGTCGAGTGCCTCGTTCTCATCGCTTCCGTCTGCAATAATGGTGATTGTCATTCCCTTGGTGATACCGAGGGAAAGAACGCCGAGAAGGCTCTTTGCGTTTACACGTCTGTCTTCCTTTTCAACCCAGAGGGAGCTCTGGAATGAATTTGCTTTCTGAATAAAGAAAGTTGCAGGTCTTGCGTGCAGACCGACGTTGTTCTGAATAGTAACATTACGGGAAATCATAGATACGCTCCTATCGTTAGAATTGAGAATTAAAAGGTTATGTGATTTCATTTAATCTGCGCCCGGCAGAATTTATTTCCTAATTTTTTCGGACATGACTCCGATTTTGAATAATACTGTTTATAGTATATCAAATTTTCGCAATAAAATCAATAGTTTTTTTGCATATAAATTATCACCATCGGATAGAATTTCTCTGCCATTTTCGAGCGTTTTAACAAAAATCCATGCTTTAATTTACATTTTTTACCATATAGCAGCAAAATGAAAGCAGACAAAGAGCTGTCCGCATTATCTGCGAACAGCTCCTGTGATTTTAATTTGAATCGTTCACCGGCTGAATATCCGTCACCGTTAAAACGCCTTCAATATTTTTATTTTCAAATGTTATGTCTGACCCGGGAGCGATATAAATTGAGCCGTCTATGAAGAATCCCTGATCTGTAAAAACGCCGTTTCCGATAAGTGTACCGAGTATGTCAATTCGATTTTCGCTTGAAGTTGTTTTCTGGAGTCTGCCGCTTGCATCGGCAACATATTTTTCAGCAAGACGCGGTATAATCGATTCGAGCGTACCTACAACGCAGGCATGAGATTTGCCGTAGAAAACATCCCCCTTATTAAAGCAGCTTTCCGACTCATCGTTTATATCCCTGATAATAAACGATATCTGTGCCTTTTCAAGGCTGTTATTGACTACAATCTTATCAACAACTCCTGTTCGCATAACGATTCCGGCAATTGCTCCGAGAATCACGATAACTATGAGAAAATCAATTACATTAGGCTTAAACTTTACCTTTTTCTGTGTTTTGGTGTTATTCTCACTCATTCTGCAGTTACCTCCGTTTCTCTGTATGATGTACAGTATCCCATTCCGATAAAATCGGGAAGACGAATATAAACCGGCGTTCCCACCGAAATATCATATCCGCCGTCGATGTAATAGCGTCCGTTCACCCCGACAGTAGCCTCCGCGAGCATTGTCAGTATTACATTCGAGTGATCTGGATAATCGTATGCGGTGAGTGTTCCGGTTGAAAGGTCTGTGCCGACATAAACCGCATTTTCGTATTCAACGGCGATAACCTTTCCGATATTATACTTTGCAACAGAATCGACCATCTGGTCGCCCACCTTGAAATTATCGAGAAAATCGTTGTGCAGTTTTTTTATTTCAACAACGTATTCGATAGTAACAGTCTCGGGTGTTTCAACTACTTCACCCTTTGAAAAAAACATTACTGCCGCAGCTATAACAGCGGCGATGACGATAATTATCATCGCATCAACGGCATTGAATCTGCGTTTTTTTATGATTTTATTTCCCATTGTTAAATATCCTCCTGTTAAAATACATCAGTCTGCGCCGTGGAATCAAGTGTTTTACGTATCGCCGCTCCGAGTCCCAGCACAAGCCAGAACATAAGGAACACACGGTAATTATACCAGATATAGTCGGTTGCACCCTGGGCAAGTACAGCGAGTATTCCGCAAAATCCAGCTGCCGACAGCAGCTTTTCAGGCCGTGACTCATTTTTGTGAAGTGTCAGACAGCTCTGTGCCCATATAAACAACATAATCAGGAATACAGCAAGACCGACAATTCCAAGTTCAACCGTAATCTGCAAATAAAGATTGTGCGAATGGGGCGCCGATTCAATTCCGGAAAGAGCATATAAGCTGTATATGGGCCGGAACGATGCTTCGCCGATACCGACTCCCGTCTTCCAGTAGCCGCCTATCATATTTGTAACCGCTTCCCAGATATGAACACGGTAAGCTGTCGATGTGTCACGCATATCACCGATACTTGTAAAACGCTGGATTATACTGTCCGGCAGGACAAACGGCAAAAACGGTACACCGAACATTCCGAAAAGAAGCGCAGTAAGCGTATTACGGTGATACATGATAAGAAAAATCAGCATACCGATAATAAATCCGAGCCATGCGCCGCGCGACCACGTATAGATAAGACATCCGCACGAAGCAACTGTACAGAATGCAAGAAGGAGCTTCGCACGCGGATTTTTTGTTATAATAAACATTGCAGCCGCAAGAGGTATTATCATGATAAGATATTCTGCGAGAACATTCGGATTTTCAAAAGTTGAAACGACACGTCCGGCAATATCTCCGAACAGCTCTGTGTCGTGCCACTTTGTTTCCATAAAGCCGAAAAAGTTCTGAAAAAGTCCGTAAAGCGAAACTATAGTACACGAAGAAATGACTCCGATAACACATCGCATGACCCATTCCTTTGAGCGTATCAGATTGACAACAAGGAAATAGCCAAGCATGAAGACACAAAATACAAGTGCCGGCTTAATGCTTCCTGACGAAACGGCAACGAGCCCGCCGAATGCCATGAGAACAAAGAATGCCGCAACAGCAAAGTCAAATAAGTCAAATTTCAGTGACCTTTTTCCGCAGAGTAACTTGAGAAAATAGCATACGCCCGTATAAAGCACCGCACCGACGAGCACCATCGTAGGCGCAAACGGCAGAGCGAACATTATAGCAAGAATGCCGAATTCGGGTTTTATCAGAACGAGATACGCCGCAACCGCTCCAAATATCAGACACACCAGAACAAGCGGATGAACGAAGAATGAAGCAACACCGAATATGATTCCGGCAATGAAAGCGATATTAAAACGTCCCTCACGCTCTTTAATTCCCTCAATTGCCTCACGCCGTATTCCAACAACCTTAAAGAGGAAAAATCTTGCCGCCGGGCTGGTCAGAAGCGCACTTGCGAGTGTATGCCTTGACGATATCATTATAACCGACGACACAAGCATCAGAAAGAGCGAAAGTATCATAACAGCATCAATTTCTTCCGCCCCGAAATAGAACACTCGGAAAATATATATCAGTGCGCTGTAGACTGTGAATGAGAACGTGAAAATTCCGTAAGCCTTCATGGTCGATGACATCATGTGGTTAAGGCGTTCTTTTATCCATCCGAGAATTGCACTCGTTTCAAAGCCGTGTGCAACTGCACGTTTGGCCGGCATGAAGAAGCGCTCCGCAATTCCAAGCCGTCCTGCCTGAGCCAAAAGAGCACTGTCGTGCAAAGCATCGTTTTCACGGTTGTATGAGCAGAAAATACTGCCGAAGAATCCGTCGCGAAGCTTTCGCAGCAGCCACGAGGAAACTTTTCCGAGCGACGATATTATAAGCGAGGAAGCAAAAAGATTGCGTTTTTTATTTGAATCGCTCCGAGAATTTCGGATATTATTCAAGCATATGACCTCCTATCATCTTTAAAATTTCACTTTTGTCAGCTTTGTAAAAACAAGATACAATATAACTGCCGGGAGAAAAATTATCAGCGCATTTATCACATTCGTCATAAACGTCGATGTGTACGGCAAAGTGCCGATAATCTCCGAAACAGCTTTACACGAAAGATAAACAATCCCTCCGCCGAACACGATTTTCAAAACCGACAGCGCAAGCTTGACGTTTAAGAGTCCGGGAATCCGCCTTGCAGCGAAAACTAAAAGTATAATCGCCGACACAGCCTGTCCGGCGGCATTTGCCGCACCGACGGCACCGATGTCAAAGAGCTTAAGTCCCGTGAGAACTGCTCCGACCGCAAGATTTGCAAAAATTCCGCCAAGCGCAGCATACATCGGTACACGCGGCAGGTTTTTCGCATAGAACACTCGTGAAAACAGCTCTGTAACGCAGAAAAGCGGCATAGCCGGCAAAATGAACCGAAGTGCTCGCGCAGTATAAAAAGCATCTTCCGCGTTAAATTCGCCGCGCAGATATACGATTGATATTCCCTCTCCGGCAAGCACCATTGCCGCCGCCATAAACGGTACGGTTATATATAGTGCAGACGTGAGTCCGCCTCTTACGGTTGCGGAAAATTCCTCGGTTTCACCGCTTGCCGACAGCTTTGATATTTTCGGGAACGTGTAGTTGCATATACTGTAGGTCAGTGTTCCTGCGATGATAATATAAATATTGTTAGCATAATCGAATACAGTCGTCGCGCCAGAAAGCACCCCCGTCGCCGTAACATTTGCGGCAAAATACTGACCGAGCAGTGTTCCCACCGGGGCAAGCCATGAGCCTATCATAATGGGCGGTGCCATTTTTATTGCACGCATCAGTGCAGGATTTCTGAAATCAAACAGTAACTTATAGGAAAATCCCTTTTTCTTAAGCGGCACAACGAGCGTCAAAAGCTGTATCAGCCATGAAAGCAGATAAGCCACCGCAAGACCGTAAATGCCGTTCTCGCCGAGAGGTGAATTAAGAAACGCAAGATAAAATACAACACCGGCATTTGAAACCGCGCTGATCAAAGCCGGAGCAATGAACGAGCCCTTCGACTGGAGTACGCCGACAAGCGTATATGCCGCACCGGTAAATATAACCAGCGGAAACATTATCCGTGTCAGCGTTACGGCAAGTGAAACCGTAGCTTCGTCGAGTCCGTTTGTTATAAGGCGTATCAGCGGTTCAGCGAAAACTATACCAATTATCGCAAGTACACCGCAGAGCAGTATTATTAAATTTAAAAATATGCAGGCAAAATTGTCTGCTTCTTCACTTGCCGTGCCGTCCTCGGCTTTTTCTTTGAAGCTGTTGTAAACCGGTATGAAACAGCCAAGCACCGCCGCCGCAAGAAGCATATCAAAAAATGCAAGCGGTAATTTTGATGCCGCAGTAAACGCATTTGCCTGGTATGTTGTTCCGTAAGCATTCGCCTGAAGCACACCGCGAAGCATACCAAGCAGTTTTGCGATAACGGTTGCACCCATCATAACGGCAACCGTTCTGACGGCACGCGCACCGTTTTTGTTCCCGTTAGCTTTCATCTTCACTGTAATCTCCCTTTGAAGAAATAGCGATATCCGCCGAAAGCAAGTCGGGACGGGCTTCACGTGTCTTTTTCAGCGACTGCTCCTGCCGCCATTTTTCAATGTTTGCATGATGTCCGGAAAGAAGCACCTCGGGGACTAATCTGCCGCGAAAATCGTATGGACGGGTGTACTGCGGATATTCAAGCAGTCCCGAAGCGATGCTCTCACCTTTCCAACAATCTTCGTTTGTAAGTACACCCTCAAGCATACGCGAAACGCAGTCAACAAGCACGCAGGCAGGCAGTTCACCACCCGTAAGTACATAGTCACCGATTGAAATTTCCTCATCGACTATCTCCTCGATAATACGCTCGTCAACCCCCTCATAGTGACCGCAGAGGATTATTATGTTATCGTATTTTGTCAGCTCATATGCTTTTTTCTGCGTCAGAACCTTACCTCGCGGCGACATATATATAACCCGTCTTTTCTTTTCGCCGTTGTCCTTTTGCGCTTCAATTACCGACTTCCAGCATCCGTAAATCGGTACGGCACTCATGAGCATTCCCATACCGCCGCCGTAAGGCGTGTCATCAACTCTCCGATGCTTATTTTCGGAAAAATCGCGGATATTGTGAGAGTGAACCTCAACAATACCGCCCTCCTGCGCACGTCCGATTATGCTTGAACCAAGCACCGAATCGACAACATCGGGAAAAAGCGTCATTATGTCAAATCTCATCACGGATGACCTCCGCCGCACCGTCGAACATTCCCTCTATCGGACGAAGATAAACGCCATCATCATCGATATGCCCGATAAACTCGTCCACCGCCGGAACAAGCACCTCTGTGCCGCCGTCAGTCTTTACAACGAACAGGTCGGAAGCAACACTTTCAAGGTAGTCAGCGAGCACGCCAAGCTGTTTTCCGTTACGCTCATCATAAACGGGGAGTCCGATTATATCCGCAACAAAAACGCGGTCGTCGTCAATTTCAATATCGTCGCGGTCGGCATAAACCACACGGTTTTTAAGCAGCTGTGCCGACTCTATTGAATCTATTCCCCAAAAGTATACAAGCGCACATCCCTTGTGTACTGAGGCTTTTGTAACCTCAAGCGGGATATATTCGTCTTTCTTTTTGTAGTATAATTTTTTTATCTCACACAGTACCTCGGGCGAATCACACCAAGATTCAATTTTAAGTGCACCGCGTACACCGTGCGTGTTGATTATCTTTCCACACTCGAGAAACTGTTCTTTTTTGGAGTTTTCCGACATGATTTTTCCTCCATATTCATAATTATCCATTATATATTGTAACACACTTTCGCAGTATATTCAAGGAAAATCGCAAATTTTAATTTTATGTACATAAATTGCCGCCGTATACTCTTGAAATTTGCGGTAAATTGTGGTAGAATATGTGTATATATTCCAAGTCAAAGAGGTACAACCATGAAAATTGTTATTGCTATAGATTCATTCAAAGGAAGTCTGACCTCTCTCGATGCCGGAAAGGCTTGTGCCGACGGTATCCGCCGTGCATATCCAGATGCAGATACGGTAATCCGTCCTTTAGCAGACGGCGGTGAAGGTACAACCGAAGCTCTCGCGCTCGGCATGAACGGCAGACTTCATACAGTCAGCGCTCATGATGCCCGTATGAGAAAAACAGACTGTACATACTGCATCGCCGGTAACACAGCTGTTATTGAAATGGCAGCCGCCGCAGGACTTCCCGGGCTTGAAAAAGAACTGCGTGACCCACTTGAAACAACGACATACGGTGTCGGAGAAATGATTGCAGACGCAATAGGCGAGGGATGCCGCGATTTCGTCATTGGAATCGGCGGAAGCGCAACAAACGACGGCGGAACCGGTATGCTTGCCGCTCTCGGTTTTAAGCTGCTCGATAAGGGCGGAAATCCCATAGCACTCGGTGCAAAGGGACTTCGCGACCTCGTTACAATTGACGACAGTTGTGTAATTCCGCATCTTCGCGACTGCCGTGTGCGTGTCGCCTGCGATGTGACAAATCCGCTTTGCGGTGAGCTTGGTTGCAGTGCCGTCTACGCTCCGCAAAAAGGCGGAACGCCGGAAACAATATGTGAAATGGATAAGTGGCTCGAAAATTTCGCCGCTATCACAAAGAAAAAATATCCATCATCCGACATGAATTATCCCGGAAGCGGTGCGGCAGGCGGACTCGGCTTTGCCCTGCGCGAATTTCTTGGCGGTGAGCTTATTTCGGGAATCGAGCTTGTACTCGATGTAACTCGTCTTGAAGACTATATAAAAGATGCTGATATCGTTGTAACCGGCGAGGGCAGACTCGACCGTCAAAGTGCAATGGGTAAAGCTCCGGTCGGGGTTGCAAAGCTCGCAAAAAAGTACGGCAAGCTCTGTGTTGCATTCTCCGGTGCTGTAACACAAGATGCCGTTGCCTGCAACAAAGTCGGTATTGATGCGTTCTTCCCTATCCGCAGAGCCATCTGTACGCTTGAAGAAGCAATGGATACAAAAAATGCCAGCCGCGACCTTGCGGACACGGCTGAACAGGTATTTAGGCTGATTAAGTCCTGCGGTCGAATTTAGTCTTGCAGACCGGGCAGGTTATGGTTATTTCGCCTCTGCCCTTCGGGACACGCAAATTGTTTTTGCAGCTCGGGCATGAAAAATAGCGGTGTGTACGAATGTCGCGGATGCGGTTATACTGAAGCTTAAACCACTTTTTTATCTTCTTCCAAAATCCGAGAAATTTTGAATTCTCAAGGGCACGTGCGGTTCTGTTCTTCGAGAGCATACGAAACAGCATCCAGATGAGAAGTCCGTATGACACCACATACATTACCGTCGATGCTGCAGGGTAAAACGCCGCAGACAAGGATGATGCAAGCGATAGAATCATCGAAAATATAAGTATGGCATAACCGAGCTTGTCAACTCCGTAGCGGCCGTATAAAAATCTCGCCGCGCTTATTCTTAATCGGTAAAGAAAATTTTTCATGGTATCCCCCTGAAATTATAGTCACAGAGAATTATACGCCAAAAATGCGTTGGATTCTATCACAAATATTCAACAAAGCGTAAAAATTCCATTAAAACACAAAAACACTTGAAATATTTAAAAATATGAGTTATAATATAAGTAGCATATTTCAGAAAGGAGAATTTTTCAATGATTTATGATGATGCGCAGGAAAAGCCTCAGTCCGAATGTACTCATGACTGCTCGTCCTGCTCTGCAAACTGTTCATCCCGTGAAAAAACCAGCCTTATCGAAAATCCTCACGAGATGTCCCATGTAAAAAAAGTCATCGGTATCGTCAGCGGTAAGGGCGGCGTCGGAAAATCCATCGTCACCTCTATGCTCTCCGTACTGATGAGCCGCCGCGGTCACAGCACCGCTATACTCGATGCCGACATCACCGGCCCGTCGATTCCGAAGGCATTCGGCGTTAAGGGTGAAGTCACCGGCGACGGTGCAGGCGGAATTTTCCCGCTTGAATCAAAGACCGGTATCAAGATGATGAGCGTTAACCTGCTTCTTCCCGAGGAAACAACTCCCGTCGTTTGGAGAGGCCCCGTTATTGCAGGAACTGTAAAGCAGTTCTGGACAGATGTTATCTGGGATGACGTAGACTTTATGTTCGTCGATATGCCTCCGGGAACAGGCGATGTTCCGCTGACTGTATTCCAGTCGATTCCGCTCGACGGAATCATCATTGTAACAAGCCCCCAGGAGCGTGTTTCCATGATAGTCGCAAAGGCTGCAAACATGGCTCAGATGATGAATATTCCCGTGCTCGGAATTGTCGAAAACATGGCATACTTCAAGTGTCCCGACTGCGGAAAAGACCATAATATTTACGGCGAAAGCCATATTGCCGAGGTTGCGGACAAGTTCGGCTATGACGTACTCGCACGTATGCCTATCGATCCAAGACTTGCTGCGCTCTGCGATAAGGGTATGCTCGAGCTTATGGAAAACGACTACCTTGACAAGGCAGCCGAAAAACTTGAAGAATTGCTTTAATTAAGCAACTAAAAAGCCTCGGCATGCCGAGGCTTTTTGTGAAGAAAATTGGAGGAAAACGAATGAATCAAACCGACTACGAAAAACAAAACATATGCAAAACCGTACTATATGACGAGCTGTATCCAAAAAAGACACTTTCGCTTCCATGCGGAACGCTTTTTCAGGTTGCCGAGGTCGCACTTATCCGCGGCAGTGAAATTGCAGACCATCTCCAGAGCAGTGATGAAATTACATATGCAATTTCAGGAAAAGCCACTTTTTATGCCGATGACACCCCCACTGAAGTCTGCGGCGGCGAAATACATTATATTAAAAAAGGAATGCGTCACCGCATCGTCACCGACACAAACGAAAGCTTTCGGTATATATGTATCGGTTTAAATCCCAAACCCAATTATTCCCCGATCACGCCGTATCTGCTAAAGCTAAAAGAAACCGATACACTCGTCGCCGTTGATAATGGAAAGGTCAAACGCTTATGTGAGCTTTTGATTGATGAAATGTACACACCGGACTCTGTTCAGACGACTATGCTGAATATCTATATAACCGGAATACTTTTAACCTTTTTCCGTATACTCAACGGCAACACTTCTCCAAGACGTGTAAACAAAGCCTCGTCAAGCTTCACCGTATATCATCTGATGAGATATATCGACAATAAATATATGTCAATATCAGATATCAAGAGTGTTGCAGATGAGCTTTCCTACAGTGAATATTATCTCTCTCATCTTTTCAAGGATAAAATCGGCATCAGCATCAAGGAATATATCACTCGCAAAAAGCTTTCTGCCGCCGCCGATATGCTCGCCGGAGGTATGACAAGCATCAACGAGGTTACAGAGAAAATCGGTTATTCATCCGCACACACATTCCGGCAGGCATTCAAACGCTATTTCGGTGTTACTCCGACGGAATATGCGATGAATATGAAAGCCGAAAGCAGAAAAAAGTAAAATATTCACAGGCTGTCTTTGAGTTAAAAGACAGCTCTTTTTATGTCAGTCCGAGCGAGGTTCCGGTTATAAGGTCATCAAAGCAGGCACCGACAAAGCGTCTGTCTGTACGGTAACCGTCAATGTGGAGATAGCGTATACGGCGGTAATTATAGCTTGAGAGCGGACGGTTGTATGCATCGTTGCTTTGCGCCGAAACAAGATATGTACGGCGTGCGTAACCGGTTACAAGAAGCGTGTGGTAATAATCCCCGTCAGAGTTTCCGAGCTGAATCACGTCACCGATTTGAAGTATCCGTCCTCTGCCGACCTCTCTGCCGAAAGGCCCAAGCCCCTCGCCGATTCCCTCTGTGTTTCCGGTGAGGAAATTATAGAAAAATTCAACACCCGTCCATGCGGCGGCTCGCTCGTCTGCCGATACATAATACCAACCGAAATCGGGAGTGAAATTCATCTGACAGCATCCGGCAAGTATACACTGCGAAACGAAATTTGTACAGTTGCCGCCAGTACCGGTAAAATCAAAGAAAAGCGGATTACGGCTTAATGCCCAGCGTCTTGCGTATGCAAGCGCACGCTCACGGTTATATTCTCGAATTTCAGGCATAAATAAATCTCCTTTTTGAGTTTGTTACAGTTTATGCCGGAAAATTCGGATTTGTTAATCTTTTAAATCATACTTGTAATTATGCACCGGGCATGGTATAATATATTAAAATAACATTCCAAGAGGAAGCAAATGAAAAAATCCTTACTAATTATATCAGCAGCGCTATGTCTGCTCGCAGTGGCATTCATCGTTTCACCGTTATATAAGCCGCAGTCACCTCAAGCTGTAACCGTGGAGAATCGGCTCATCAATATCCCAGAAACGGCAGAGCCGTCAAAAGCCGATATTCCCGACACAGCACCGGAGGAACCGCTTCCAAAGCCATTTGAAATCACCCTGTCATTCGTTGGGGACTGTATGCTTGCAACCGACCGCGGCGGCGAATGGGACGGTTCATTCAATGCTTTGGCAAAAAATGTTGAGCCTTCATATTTCCTCGAAAATTTTATAGAATTATTTGAAAACGACGACTGGACAGTTGCCAATCTCGAAAATGTTTTCACCGACAATACCGAAGCACCTATGCGTAACAAGGGGTATACTCCTGCATACTGGTATCGTTCATCGACCGCAAATACAGCAATTCTGAACGCCGGAAGCGTCGAGGTCGTTTCGCTCTCAAACAATCATTCCGAGGACTACACATCAGTAGGCTATGCCGACACCCGTGCGGCACTCGATGAAGCCGGAATCAAATGGGGCGACAACGATAACATTGTCATGCTCGAAAAGAACGGCTTTACAATTGCCCTCTACTGTACTACATTCTATTATACCGGATATGATACTGTAATATCAAACAAAATGGCAGGCATAGACGCCGACTACAAAATCGTATATTTCCACGGCGGAACGGAGCGCATACACGAGCCCGACGCTTGGAAAGCCGCAGGCTGCCGCAGAATGCTCGATAACGGCATTGATATCGTAATCGGTCATCATCCGCACGTCCTTCAGCCGATTGAGATATACAACGGCAAAACGATAGTCCACTCACTCGGAAACTTCGTTTTCGGAGGTTCGAGAAGCGAAGAAAATCGCACTATCGTTTATCGACTCACACTCAAGGTTGTTGATGACGAACTGATTTCCGTTTCCGACAAGGTTATTCCCTGCTACGTTTACACCGATTTATATAAGCCGGGAATCATAGAAAATGAAGCGGAAATTGCCGCTGTGGAAGCGTTTCTCCGCGGCGAAACCGATTCGCCTATCGGTGAGTGATATGGAAAAATGCAATCTCTGTCCACGCCGGTGTAATGTTGACCGCACCGTAGCACCGGGCAAATGCGGACAAACGGAAAAAATCCGAATTGCACGTGCCGCTCCGCATTATTGGGAGGAACCGTGCATATCCGGAAAAAACGGCTCGGGAACAGTATTTTTCTGTGGCTGTACGCTCGGATGTGTATACTGCCAAAACGCCGCTATATCTCGGTGCAACAGCACCGGGAAGGGCGTCACCGTAACAGCCGAACGTCTTGCCGAAATATTCCTCGAGCTTCAGTCACGTGGGGTACATAACATAAATCTCGTCACCCCGACAATGTTCTCGAAAGACATAAAAAAAGCCGTATATATTGCGCGCTCGAGCGGCTTAACACTTCCGATTGTTTATAATACAAGCGGATACGAAAAAACTGAAATTCTTGAGGGCATGAGTGAAATAATTGACATATATCTTCCCGATTTCAAATATATTTCACCTGAGATTTCAGAAAAATATTCCAACGCCGCCGATTATCCGAGCTATGCAGCAAGCTCGCTCGAATATATGGTAAAAACCGTCGGCAAAGCCAAGTTCAACTCTGACGGCATTATGACTCGCGGCGTTATCGTACGGCATCTCTTGCTTCCCGGGCAGCTTAAAGAATCAATACGGGTTCTCGATTACTTATTTAATAAATACGGCAACAGCGTCAGCTACAGCCTTATGAGTCAATATACGCCTCTTGAAACACTCAACAAAGAGCGTTATCCGGAGCTCTCACGGAAAGTTACAACATATGAGTATCAAAAACTCGTAGATCATGCTCTGTCACTCGGAATCGAAAACGGCTTCATTCAGCATGGGGGAGCAGCTAAAGAAAGCTTCATCCCGGAGTTTAACGGCGAGGGTATATAAAAAAGAAATCCGCAGGTCACTGAAAACAGTGTGACATGCGGATTTTTATTAATTATTACTGTTCCATCGGGATTCCGTTATCCCAAAGATCATACTGCGAAACCGGCACATTGTATACCGACACAGCGATGTGGCATATCGGGTCGTTACTCGTAAAGCCGGTCGATCCGCCCTTACCGATAACGTCACCCTTTGCAACCATATCACCTACATTAACATTAGGTGTACCGCCCAGGTGAGCATACCAGCTCTTGAGTCCAAGACCGTGATCGATTACAACAATATATCCTGAGTAATCAAGATATCCTGCATAAACGACCTTGCCGTTGTTCATCGCCATAATGTCCTCGCCCATCTTTACGATATAGTCGCATCCCTCATGACGGAACTTTTCGGATGTACCTGTGATAGTAACATGACGTCCGAAGCCTATGCGGACATTTCCGCCGGCTGTTCCCTCGTGGAATGTTCCCTCCCAAAGAGGTGTCGATTCGGTTTCGGCAATGATGGGAGCCATCGCTTCGTTAAAGAGCTTAATTGTCGTTTCGGTTCTCGTCTGGCTGACAACTGTGGGACTTACTTCAATCGAAGAACCGCCAAATGTCTTTTTCTTTATATCGAGCACCATCGGCTGAGTTACTTCACCGTACGAGCAGGTAAACTTAACTTCCTGTCCCTCAAAATCCATATTTATCGGAACAAGTGCGCGGACATACATTCCGTCCTTAAAGAAAACGGGAGTATAACCGATATCAGGTTCGCTTGCAAATGTTATAGCGGAAGGATCTTCAACATTCTTTGCGGAAATTACAACAAATTCACCGGGTTCGATTTCGGTTCTTCCGAGATAGAATGCCGCAGGAACAAGCACCTTTGCCTTGAATTCATACTTTGCGGAACCGTAGCAGGGCTCGTCCTCACCGTACCATTTTGCTTCAACGGCAACATCAATCGTTCTGCCCTCAAGAGAGGTGTTGATAATATCGGAATAACTGCCGTTATAGAGCATAACTCCGTCAGCACTGACTGTTACATTGAAGAAATCGGGTTCATTGTCAAAAGAAAGTGCAAATGCACCCTTCATCTCATAAACTCTGTCGGTGGCAGTCATTGTTTCGATGTCATCAAGCGCAACGTATGAGCCACCATAAGTCTGATATTCCCAAGTTCCCTCGGTAGGAAGAATTGCTTCGTTGGAAATCTTCATTGTCGGGAAGCTGGTGGTTTCATAAAGACAACGGGCATATTTTGTTGCAAGGAACGAGGCTGCATCATTTTCTGTAATCTGATATGCTTTTTCACGTGCATCAACGAAATAAGCTTCGCCGGGATTCGGTGAGAAATAATATTTATATGTCTGCACACGGTCGTAGTTATAATACTTAAACTCGAAATATTCCTCATTCTCGAGCTGTTCGGGAAGTGACGGCTTTGATGCCGCACGCTTATTTATCGAAGCAAATCCTGAAATATCAGATGCATCCTTATTGCCGTCAAGCGTGAATACATTTCCTGCTATATCGGTAATTACAAGCTTTGTGACATTGCTTGAGTTCACAGACTCAACCTGTGCACCTATGTAGGAGAATGCCGCAATAATCGTCGGCAGAAGTATCGCCGCAATTATGGCGATTATTGTAACTACACTTTTTGTTGGCTTAGGTAAATGCAGAGCTTTTAATTTACTCATTTCAGTACCTCTTTTCGATGTTTTTAATTATATATAGATATATTATACATCATTTTACACCCGAGGTCAAGTAGATTCTTAAATTTTTTCAGAGTTAAAGCGTAACGCCATCCTTGAATATGGCGATATCGTAATATCCCTTTTGCTCTGCGAGCGTTTCCTTTCCCTCGGCAATCTCGCGGCAAAGGCTGTAAAGCCTGTCTGCCAGCTCATCCATATCAGCGCCGTCAAGCAGTACACCGCCGTCAAAATCTATCCAGTGCGGCTTCTTCTCTGCAAGGGGAGTATTAGTCGATATCTTCGCCGTCGGAACAACGGATGAAAGTGGGGTTCCGCGTCCGGTCGTAAAGAGGATTATATGTGCTCCCGAGGCGGCAAGATTAGTCACCGCAACCATGTCATTACCGGGACCGTTCACAATATAAAGTCCTCCGTCAGCATCCGGCTTCTGACCAAAATCAAGCGCACCGCAAAGCATTGCCTTGCCGGATTTCTGAACACATCCAAGCGATTTTTCCTCAAGTGTGGTAATGCCTCCCTCGATATTTCCGGGGGACGGATTATCTGCAATTCCCTCTCCGTGGTCGATAAAATACTTGCGGAAAGCACGTATCATCTCTGCCGCCTCGCCGAATACCTTACTGTTTTTGCTGTGCGAGAGCAGCAGCTGCTCCGCACCGAACATTTCCGGAATTTCGGTCATAAGCACCGTACCGCCGAAACCGACATGACGCTCCATTGCACGCCCCACAAGCGGATTTGCGGTAATACCGCTGTAGCCGTCGCTTCCGCCGCACTTTACGGCAATGCGAAGCTTCGAAAGCGGCACTGCTTCACGCTTATCGTTTGCCATTATAGCTTTGAGTTCGTTAAGAATCGCGCTTCCCTCAAGCATTTCATCACCACAGTCTTGAATATTAAGGAAGCGCACACGCTCACTGTCATATTCCCCGAGGATTTTTTTCATAAGCTCAATGCCGTTGTTCTCACATCCAAGCCCGAGAACAAGCACACCGCCGGCATTAGGATGACGGATAAGTCCACAGAGTATTTTTTGAGTGGTAAGTAAGTCGCCACCGAGCTGCGAACAGCCATAAGGATGTGTCAGAGCCTTTGCACCGCACATTTCGGCAAGCTTCTTTGCAGTATCGTTAATGCATCCGACCGTTGGAATAACCCAAAGCTCGTTTCGCACGCCGACACTGCCGTCACGTCTGGGATAAGCGAGAAATGTTCCCTCACTAACTCTCATCGGAACAGTTTTGGAAGGCTCATATGTCCAGTTTCCCATACCTGAAAGATTTGATTTGAGATTCTCCGGCGAAATCTTTTCGCCGATTTCAATATCTCTTGTTGCGTGACCTATCGGAAATCCGTATTTGATAATATTTTCGCCGTTTTTAAGGGCACACAGCGCATATTTTTGTCCGTCGGCACGGACTTCAACATTATCAGACGGATGTATTCTCATATTTCTCCACCTCGCTTGCAAAATCGGATAGGTCACTTCCCCAAAGCTCCTTATTTGCGAGAATTTCTGCAGTCGTATGCTCTTTTATGTAAGTAATTATGTTTGCATCATCCGTAGGCGTACCGATTCTGTAGAAGCGAAGCAGCATACCGAAAGCAAAAAGTAAATGCTCGGGATTTTTTCCGGTTTTCTCGCGGTATTCGAGAATTGACGGAAGTACACGCACACGGAATTTGCTTATCGAATTAAGAGAAATTGAAGCGCAGAGGTGATGTATATGCGGATTGGCAAAGCGTGCAAGCACCGCATTTGCATACGAATCCTTTTCCGCTTCGGGGATATCAAGTGATATCTTTATTTCGTCAAGGCAGTCGCAAAGATGCTTATTCATAACCTCATCGTCAAGGCAGTCCTTCACCGTTTCGAGTCCGCGAAGCATAGCATAAGGTATCATGGATGTATGAGCACCGTTGAGTATACGCACCTTTCTTGTGCGGTAACGCTCAAGCGCATTTGGTGTAACGATAACATTAAGCCCTGCCGAGCTGAACGGAAGCTCTTTTTCGAGGTCAAATTCGGTTTCGATAACCCAAAGATGGAATGTTTCTGAAGTATTAACCATACCGTCCTCATATCCGAGGTCAAGCGCTTCCCCCTTCGGATAACCGGTATTTATGCGGTCAACAAGTGTATTACAGAATACATTATCGCTTTCAATCCAATTTATGAAACCGTCGCCAAAATTCCAAAGCTTTGCATAGCTTATCACAGCCGCCTTCAAATTATCACCATTGCGGTCAATAAGCTCGCACGGAAGCATTATAAATCCGCGAAGTCCGAGGTCAAAACGGCGCTTCAGGAGAAGTGTAAGCTTCGCCGGGAAGCTCGCCGGCGGAGTATCGGTCGGCTTGTCGGAATTAGAAAATACAATTCCGGCTTCGGTCGTATTAGAAACAATAAAACGTACATCCGGATTTTCGGCAAGAGCAAGATATTCCTCGAAATCTTCATACGGCTTTACGCAGTGAGAAATAACGTCAACCACAGTTTTTTCAACGCCCTCAGTACCGCGGATGATATGGGTATACATACAGTTCTGCTCTGAAAGCCTGTCGCAGAGTCCCTCACGTATCGGCTGAACCACAGCAACACTACCGCAGAATGAGCCGTTGTCGTTTAATTTCTGAAGCATCCAGTCAACAAATCCGCGAAGGAATCCTCCCTCGCCAAACTGTATTACTCGTACGGGACGATCTGTTTTTTTGAATTCCTTAATATTTTTCATTTTGTTTCCTCCATAAATGAACGGTAGCATGATTTTACCGCGTAATATGCCGCTTTCGGACGGCGGTTTTCGTTAAGTATTCCCTTATTGTTAAATCCGCGTGCTCTTGTATAGCCCATTTCTTCAGAAGTTCGGATGTCAGCAAACTGCCATATGTAAGAGCCGCAAACGTCCGGGTGCTCATGGAACAATTTAAGACAATAATCAAGCACCTTAACCTGATAGTCCTCGCTCCACTTTACACATTCAGTATCACGGAAACCGTAAATAGCCCCTGCACCGAATTCACTGAAAATTATCGGGCGGTCGTTTAATCCGAGCTCTTTACGTCTGACGCAAAATTCATCAAGGAACTTCGGCCATATTTCGATTCCGCCCCTGTACCAGCCGTAATACATATTGATGCAGGTAACATCGCTGAACTCAAGACAGATATCCGTCATCGGCTTGTCGGAAGCGTAAATTACAAGTCGGTTTCCGCCGTTGCTCTTAAGATACTCATAGTAAAGCTTCGACATATTATAGCCCTCATCCGTGTCGGAACGAATCTCATTGTGCATACCCCAGAATATGACTGACGGATGATTATAGTAATACTTCACCATCTCGCGGTGCATATTAAGTCCCCGTTCAAGAACCAACTCATCACCGAGTGCCTCGGTCGAAAAGCCTCCGCCCCAAATCGGAATCTCACTCCAGAAAAGGATTCCGCACTCATCAAGATAATCGACAAACGCCTGCGAGTTAGGATAGTGTGAGCCGCGAATCGTGTTGCAGCCCAAATCGAGTGCGAGGTCGATGTCATGCTTCATCCGTGCCATTGGGAAAGCAAATCCGAAATCGGGATGCTCCTCATGACGGTTTACTCCGCAAAGCTCGGTTTCCTTGCCGTTCAGAAGCAGCTTGCCGTCACGCACCTCAATGCTTCGAAATCCCACACGGTCAAAAAGGTCATCCGTGTCACTCTGCGCCTTGATATAATAAAGCTCAGGCGATAAGACATCCCAAAGACGGATGCTGTCAAGCGTAAAATCCGCTGTTGTAAGCGATTTATGTTCATTCGAACCAAGCGTTACAGCATATCTTCCGACATTATTTTCTCCGATTGAAAGCCTGATTTCCGACGATATTTCACAGCTCTCGGCGTTATAAAGCTCAAGCGAAAAATGTCCTGTTACAGATTTCAAATCATCAGAAAGCGTATATTCAAGATGATTCGAAAGAATGGAAATTCCCTTTAAGGTTTCGACACTTACACCGCGTATGATACCGCCGAAATGATACCAGTCAACAACCTTTTGCGGAATTGAATGCTCATCAAAACGGTTGTCCGCACGAACAGTAAGTCTGTGATATCCCTCTGCAACCTTCGGCACAGTCAGCGAAAACTGCAAGAATCCGCCGTAATGTGAGCCGATATAAACGCCGTCAAGCCAAACCTTTGCCTCGGTCATAACTCCCCCGAAGCAGAATCGCAAACACCCGCCCTCGGTATAAAATTCTTTTTCATACCAAGCAGCACCCTCATATTCGAAAAGACCGCACTCTAAATTCCACACCGACGGTACAGCAACTGTTTCGTAATGCGGCAATCCGTTGAACCAATTTTCCTTTTCGCCGAAATCGCCTCTGTCAACAGCAAAACGCCATGCACCGTCGAGCGAATATGTTTTTCTCTTTATATGCTCATCAAATAAACGGCTCATATATGTATCCTCCATAATTATTATATAAATCTATTATATATCAACAGAGGATTTATTTCAATATGAAATCGTACAAAAATTGTCAAATCGTTCAGAATAAGCGGTAAAATCTGCCCAGAATAAAAAAATTTTCAGTTTTTTATTGAAAATCATTCAAATTCGTGTTAAAATATAAAGAGTGAGGTGAATTATTATGTCAGCAAATATCGAGCATCTTGGTTACGGAAGCGAATGGCATGATTTCAGAATCGACACGTATGAGGGATATGTTTCCAATATGTCCGACTATCATATGCATAAATATTACGAAATAAGCATTATTCTTTCAGGCAATGTCAAGGTGCTTCTTCCGGATTCGATGCAATACGGTGATAAGCCGCGCATAGTCCTCACACCGCCTATGACTGCACATTTTATGGTGTGTGAGCCGGGGATGCTTTATAAACGTGTAAACCTGCTGTTTTCACGGGCTTTTGTCGCCGAATATATTCCCGAATGGAAACAGATTTTATCAGTGTTTCAAAAATCCGGTCAGGTAATAATCCCGGCAGACGGGCAAATATCCGAGCTTTATGAGCTGTGTGAAAAAATAAAAGCCGACACAAATCTTTTCAGACGTCGGCTTCTGCTCATGATTTTTCTTTCAAAAATATGCGAATTTAACGCCGAACAAACGCAAAAGGATGTGCGAATGGTTCCCTCTTATGTTATCGGTGCACTGTCATATCTGCATGAGCACTATAATGAAAAAATAGTCGCATCCGAGCTTGCCGCCGAACTCGGAATCGGACGTACAACTCTCATGACTGCATTCAAGCAGCACACCGGAAGTACAATCTGCGATTATCTCTGCGAATACAGACTAAAGAAAGCCTGTGCCCTGCTTCAAAGCGGTGAAACCCAGCAAACTGCCGCCGAGCGGTGCGGTTTCGGTGATGCAAGTAATCTTATACGTGCTTTCCGCCGGCGCTTCGGCACCACACCGGGCAGATATATCAGGGAGGAATAATTCAAAGTTTTAACTGTACATAAAGAATACTGCCTGCTTTCGCAGACAGTATTTTTGTTTTATTTACCGCAGCCGCAGTCGTTTACGGTTCTGCCAATGCCGCCGGAGCTACAGTCACATCCGTTAAGAACAGATGCGCTTCTTCCGGGAGCAAATTCGTCTATCGGGAACGCCATTTTGCGGAATGCATCGCAAGGACTGCTTGTTTCGGCACAGTCGCATTCCTTGTCGGGCACGCTGAACTCAACCGCATTAACGAGATACTGCTCGGGACGCTCAATACGGATTACCGAGAAGAATCCGAGCGATACTGCAAGATATCTGCCTCCCTCGTCCATAAGACCGCCGAACATATTTGCAACAGCGCTCGGAATATCAGCGCATGAGCAGCAGCAGCGGCAGCAGCACGAGGACGGTTCAACCACACTTGTTCCGAGTATCACCGGGTCAACCGCTTCAACAACGGCTATCGGGAGATTACTGCCCATCTCACCGCACTCCGGACGGGAACAGAAGCTGTCGCCCATAACATTTGAACGGAAAATATGCACCGAACCTTCTCCGCCGTAAAGTACGACCGATTTTTCAACTACCGCAAGTCCTGAGAAGCACTGCGCCTTTCCCGGGCAGAGACATGCTTCAAATTCAAGACGTACATAGAAACGAACGGTTACGCGGTAAAAGCCACGTGAGAGCTGTACCGGTTCAACCGAAATTGCCGAAGAGCATATTTCTGCAGATTTTGTCCTCACCTGCGACGTATGTTCGATTATACTCTGTCCCATGTCGTCAAGAAAAACGCGTACATCCTCAAAACAGTCGCGGTCACGGCAAGCATCAAACACCTGATAGGTATCAATCACAACGCCGCATCCGTGAGAGCTTCTTTCACGGGCAAAGCAGTTGTTTCTGTTGTCAGCCATATAAATTCATCCTTTCGTTATATCATGCTTCGGGTGTCGGATAAAGCTTTCTGCTCTATCCTCACTTATATGATATGCGATAGGTTTTTTTGTGTTAATCATCTGGCTCTGACTTCAAGATGTGCCCTCACCTTGTCCCACATTTCCTCCGCCTCGGGACAGCTTTCAATATATGTGCGTATCCGCTCACCGAGTCCGCAGACACGGCAGACAACATCTGCACTCGCCTCGTGCGGCGGCTTGAATTCTCCCGTTTTTTTCGGAATTCCGAGATATTCACATCCGTCAATACGTCTGCCGTTACGGCGGAATTCAAGCGTCAGATATTCTCCGCTTCCCGTTCCGCTTGAGCCCTGAAGCCCGATAACCTCGCCTTTCTTTACATACTCACCCTCCTCAACAAAGCGGCAGTCAAGTCTGCCGTATGTGAGCGCAACTCCGTCATGTCCCGTCAGCGTGACAATAGTCCCAAGCCGATGCTCGCGCGAATGAATATCATTGTTTCTTCCGGCACGGAGCACCACACCGTCCTCAAGCGCAAGTACTTCTCTTGCCGAACCGTAAACCGACGGAAGCCCCTCAAAACAGAGCACTCCTCCAATCTGTTTTTTACCGGTATTACGTATTTCCGTTAAAACATAATGATTAGATTTATAAAGCATAATCGTTCACCTCAAAAAAGTTTAGTTTTTCCGAACCGGTTCTTCAAAAATATATCCAAACACGTCAATTCGAATTTCGGTGTTCAGATTTTCTGAACTTATTATAACATTTTATCTACAGTATGTCAAGTCTTGTGCAGATTTTTGAGTAAGACACTTGTTTTTTTGTAAAAAGACTTGATTTATGTCGAATAATTGTTTATAATATTTATGTAAGTTTACAAATTCTGAACTTGTATAAATAAAAATCCGTTCAACAATTTCTGATAGGAGAGAATTTATTATGTCTGTTTTCAGCGACCGACTCAAGGAGGCAATGGATAAACGCGGTATTACTCAGGCACAGTTATCAAAAGAACTCAAAATTACCAAATCTGCCCTCTCGCAGTATCTGAGCGCACGCTTCGCTCCAAAAGACGATAGGCTCATTCCAATTGCCGAAAAGCTCAACGTATCTCCGGCATGGCTTCGCGGCTACCTTTCTGAGGAGGAGGAGCTGCTGATATCAAGATACCGTTCAATGCCGGAAATCAAGGCCCAAATCGATGACTTGATTTACCGAACAACATACAGTGTATTCCGTGCTGCCAAATCGCATGACGGAACTTCTGCTCCAACCCATGAAGCCCTGACCGAAACCAGACTCAAGCGTATCAGCTCTGCACCAGAAACCAATGAGGATCTCTGATGTATGATTACTATGGAATTTATGCCTCATGCCGTGATGCTGCATGGCGATGCTTGCTCGATTTCAACGTCCGCTGTCTGCCGGTAAAACTTGTGACCGCAACACAGCTTGCAGGCATACGTGTCGTCCGCGACTCCTATGTAAACGAACTTCGGAAGGATGAAAGCGGAGCAAGCATTTTTCATAACGGCAAATGGATTATCGTATATGATGACCGGCTTCCGGCGTGTGAATCGCGTATGGTTATAGCGCACGAACTCGGTCATATACTCCTGGGGCACGAATATAAATATTCTGATTACCGCTTTTCAAAGACCGGAAAAAAGCTAAAAAGTGAATATGAAGCCGATATGTTTGCAGTTCGTCTGTTAGCGCCTGCCTGTGTACTGCATGAGCTCGGAATTACCGATGCCGGCAAAATAGAGCTGCTTTGCGAAATACCGCCAAAAATTGCAGCAGGACGTGCCAAACGAATGGCAGTACTCGAACAGCGCTCACGTTTTTACCAAAGCGAGCTCGAAAGAAAGGTATACGAAAATTTTCGTGAATTTATTGATAATTTCAAGCAGCAATAATTATGGATTTTTTATTTAATCCAAAATCACAGTGAATAAACAGTTTCCGAACGTCAACAATGTTATAAAAGACTTTAAGGAAATCTTTGCTTTGCAAAGACACGGTGATTAAAATGATAAAAGGCTGTCAGCGCAGAATTATTATGGTAAAGGACACCGGAAGTCCCTATTTCGACTCGGCTTATTTCGTAATAAAAAGCGAATTACCAAGCTCATGCAGGAACTCTGATATGCTTGCCGAAGCTCACAAAATGATTGAACGGTATGACAAAGAAAAACAAAAAGAAACCATACAGCAGATCCGTGATACGAAAAAGCACCGTATCGGAAACGCCGTATGGTGGGGGACTTTTACCGCCTGCCTGATAATATTCACGCTGGCGGCTATAATTGCTTTAAAGATACTTGTTTAAATTAAAGGTCGTCAGCATCCTGAATCGGACGAAGCTCATCCGCCATCTCCGCCGTCATATAAATATAAGGACGGCTGACGGGAATTTTTTCGGTTTCGGATGCCTTATAAGTTCCGGTATAGCTGCCCTCA
Source organism: Candidatus Flemingiibacterium sp. (assembly GCA_045632605.1). GTDB lineage: Bacteria > Bacillota > Clostridia > Oscillospirales > CAG-272 > Flemingiibacterium. The sequence continues at coordinate 25,271 of JAZQXA010000064.1, forward strand.
ACGTCAGTATTAACCCCGGTGTCGTGCCATGCAGCAACACATTCTGCCGCACGGACAGAAGGCTTTTTGTTTTTATCCACGGTTAAATTCGCTCCTTTTTAAAAGCGTTATGCGGTATTTTTCAAAACAGCCGCAATATAAGTTTGACCGTGACGGGGGAAAATATAATTAACAATATATTCATATCCGTGCGCTTATATAATTAACAAAATGCTGTTATAATAATTAATGTTATATTTTGGTTCGTTGTTTTGGTGCAGATTTTTGCGAAGGTACGTCTTATTCGCGAATTTGCCGCGCTCCGCAGATGTGTTTCCGGTCGACCGTCCATATGCCGGAAGCTAAAAATCCGCAGTTCGCCGCAAATAAAAATACTGCCCTGAGGGTTCTTTTTTTGCGCCCTGATTTTTTTGTCATGGCTATTTTTGTGCCCTTTTTCTCGAATTGGTATAACTCGGGTATTTTATTGGAATTTATTGTATATTATGGATATAGCAACCATCACGAAAGGATAGTGAATCTATGGCAAGAAGCAAGAACAATGCAAAACTTAAAATAATCCCCCTGGGCGGACTCGGTGAGATCGGAAAAAACATCACCGCCCTCGAATATGAAAACGATATTATAGTTGTAGACTGCGGACTCGGATTCCCGGACGACGATATGCTCGGCGTTGACCTCGTTATTCCCGATGTTTCGTATCTCGAAAAGAACATCGAAAAGGTCCGCGGCTTCGTTCTGACACACGGACATGAGGACCATATCGGTGCACTGCCGTATGTACTTAAAACAGTTAACGCACCCGTATACGGTACACGTCTTGCTGTCGGTATTGTCGCAAACAAGCTTACCGAGCACACATTCAGCGAAAAGCCGCAGCTTAACGCAGTTGAAGCCGGTGATGTTGTAAAGCTCGGCGTATTTTCGGTTGAGTTTGTCCGTGTTAATCATTCAATCGCAGATGCGTGTGCTCTTTCAATTAAAACTCCGCACGGAATTGTATTTTTCTCCGGCGACTTTAAGCTCGACCTCACTCCGGTCGAGGGAAAAATTATGGACATTCCGCGCATATCGGAAATCGGCAATCAGGGCGTTACGCTCCTTCTCTGTGAGTCAACAAACGTCGAACGTCCGGGATATACCCCGTCTGAAAAAAAGGTCGGACGCTCGCTCGACGGAATACTCATGCAGCATCCCGATAAGCGTGTAATAATCGCAACCTTCTCGTCAAACGTTCATCGCGTACAGCAGATAATTAACGCGAGTGCGGCACATGGACGAAAGGTTGCCGTAACCGGTCGAAGCATGATAAACATTGTAAATACTGCAATTGAGCTCGGTTATATGAACGTCCCCGACGGAACACTCATCGACATTAACGAAATCAAGCGTTTCCGCGACAATCAGCTTACGATAATCACAACCGGAAGCCAAGGTGAACCGATGAGCGCACTGCACAGAATGGCATTCTCCGACCACGACAAGGTTCAGCTCGGTTCAAATGACCTCGTTATCATCAGCGCAAATCCCATTCCCGGAAACGAAAAGTTTATCGGCAACATCATAAACGAGCTTTTCAGAAAGAAAGTCAACGTCCTCTACGATGCTCTTGCAGACGTACACGTTTCGGGACACGCTTGTCAGGAGGAGCTCAAGCTGATGCACGCACTGACAAAGCCGAAATATTTCATGCCCGTACACGGCGAACAGCGTCATCTTATCACTCATAAGAATCTCGCCGTTGAAATGGGTATGCAGGAAAATCACATCTTCATCCCAGAGATTGGTAAGGTACTTGAAATTGACCGCGACGGTGCACGCTGGAACGGAACAGTTCCGAGCGGAAAGATCCTCGTTGACGGATACGGTGTCGGTGACGTCGGAAATATCGTTCTCCGTGACCGCCGCCACCTCTCACAGGACGGTATTATTGTCGTTGTTGCTACAGTCGATACAACTGAACGCCTGCTTATTTCAGGCCCCGAAATAATCTCCCGCGGATTTGTGTATGTCCGCGAGGCGGAAGAGCTTTTAGAGGAAGCACGTACCATTGCACGCGATGCAATTCTCGACTGTCTTGACAACAATGTCACCGACTGGGCAGAACTCAAGGGCTGTGTAAAGGATGTTCTCTCAAAGTTCCTTTATCAGAAAACCAAACGCAAGCCGATGATTTTGCCCGTTGTAATGAATATATGATAACGAAGGACAGAGAACGAATAAATTCTCTGTCCTTTTTATTAGATATAATCACAAATATTTATAATTTTCTTTTTACGCCGTTTTGCTGCTTGAAGTGAATAAGGTATATTATACATTGAAATAAAAAAATCGTCAATATCGTGGAACTCCACGATATAGTAATTTCATATTTACCTATAATAATTGTGGAACTCCACAAAATCATAGGTAGGATATAGTTTATGAAATTAAATGATGCCATCATTAAACGGATAGAAGAAATATGCAGCAAGCGCGAAAGCAACGTATGTGATATCGCTTTAAACGGTGGAATGTCCCCGTCGGCAATATATGACCTTATAAAAGGCAGAACAAAATGATCTAAGGTTGTCACAGTAAAGCGTTTCTGCGAGGGAGCCGGCATAACCTTATCCGAGTTTTTTGACAGAGAATATTTTAACGATCCCGAAGAGAATTGATAACATACAAACCGCCGCAGTCATAGTGACCGCGGCGGAATTTTGATTTAATGATTGTTTTCAACATCCGCAGGAGCGGCAAGACTTGCAAGGCTGCGCCATGCGTCAAAAATCTCGTGAAACTCCGGCTCTGCAAGACAGTATGCCGACGCAAGCTTCGACTCAATGTCAGCACGCTCGGCGGTGGTTTCGCCCTTGAATTTTCTTATCTGCATCTGGCAGATAAGCTTTGCAATTTCAGTATTTGCAACAAGTGCATTCCAGAAATAAGTCTGCGCTTCATTTCCGGACTTACCGTCAGCAATGATCTTTTCGATAATTGGCTTATATTCGTCGATGTGAACGATTGCAGCCTCATAATTCTTGACCATCGCCTCGTCAACAACACTGTCCTTTTCATCCCAGTGAGGCCAATATTTTGTAAGATCAGAAAGCTTTTCAAGGTATGCTTTCGCTGTTTTCCATTCGCTTCCGTAGCAGTTGGTGAGGTACTTAACAACCTCTGTTTCATAGTCAGCCTTGTTGTTCCAAAGACCGGTTGCCATAAGCGACTGAGCAAGACCGTTCGGGAAGCAGGCACGCATTACCTGACAGCTTACCATGCCGTGAATACCAACGCGCTCAAGGTCACACATATCCTTGAATGTCATTTCAGCAATGGACATTCCGCCGGGATCACAGTCGAGTGTGGTGCTCCAGAGATGATAGTCGAATACGCAGGTATCGCCGTTATAGCCCTCAAGCCAATCCTGCATAAGTCTGACGATAGGCTTGATAGTTCTCGGCATGAGAACCTTGTTAAGCTCAAACATCGGAACGGGATCGAGCTTCTTTACGTCGGGCACGTTCCAATAGCCCTCATTCGGCTCAAAGCGGCGGTTGATCGGCGCAAACTGAAGTACAAATCTGCCGGGGTTTTTGATACGCTCGGTCTGAGGTGCCCAAGCGGTTTCGTTATATGAAATGAAGATAATCTTGCCGTCATATCCACGTTCGGTCATAATCTCGTCAATTCGATTAAGAACCTTTATGTAAAGGTCAGCCGGAGTGCTCTTGCGGCATTCGTCGCATTCGCAGTGGTTGTTTCTCATGTCAGCAAGCCACACTGCAACGTGCGAAAGCTCCGGATGCGCCGCACTGTATTCAGCAACCGCATTAGCAAGGATTTCAATAACCTTCTGGTTTGAGAAGCAGAGATTGGTGTTAGCCGGCGAATTGAAATACCAGTCACGAACACCGTCACGCATAGCAAGAAATTCACGAACCTCCAGGGGAGTTGATGCGCTGTCGATTGTATCCCATCCTCCGCTCGGTACGCCGAAAGGCTCGCAAGTCCAACCGTGACCTACCATATGATACATAAGTCCGCGGTCAGCGATATCCTCTGACATCTTCGCAAGAACGCGGTCAGAATCTTCAATCGTAAACTCTTCACCCTCCATATATGGATTGCGCTCATGTGCATACCAGCGGCGAATAAAGCCCATAGGAGTGTGGAACTGACTGAAGAAACCGTTCATGCCTGCCTTGGGAATCCAGTCAATCATATTGAAAACGTGTTCTTCGGAGCAAGCACCCTCGATGCAGATAACTCTGTGGCGCGAGGTCGGAGCCTCACATACTTTGACTTCACATTTTTCGAGCTGACGCTTCGGAACAGTTTCACCGCAAGTTCCGGGGCAAAGCCAAACAACGCCAAGCTCCTTTAAGAAGCGGTAAGCTGCAATAAGCACCGAACGCTCGTTTACACCGGTAATGATACCGGCAAAGTCGGTTACGTCAACGAGAATCGCATCATCGTATCTGCTGTCCTTTACTTTTAGAAGTTTGTCTGCGAATTTATCGGACATACCAAGCCAGATAAAGTTTGTTCTGCTCGCATCATATTCGTCGTAAAGGCGAATGTCAACGATTGTCTTGCTGTCAAGCATCTTCAGATACTTGCGAAGCTCTTCAGCCGCAAATTTTACGGTGCGGTTACTTCCGATTCGTGCGATGGTGATGGAATTAATCTTATTCATTGTATCTTCTCCTAAAAATAATTATCAGTGATTATTTTCGACGTCTGCAGGTGACGCAAGACCTACAAGCTGACGCCATGCATCAAGCGTTTCATGGAACTCCGGTTCTGTAAGACAGAATACCGTTGCAAGCTTTGACTCAATGTCAGCACGCTCCGCTGCGGTTTCGCCTTTGAACTTCCGAATCTGCATTTCACAGATAAGCCTTGCCATTTCGGTATGCGCTTCAAGTGCACACCAGAAATACGCCTCTGCACTGTTTTTGAAATTACCTTCTGCAACAAGCTTTTCGATTATCGGCTTATATTCATCGATGTGAACAATTGCTTCTTCGAAATTATTGACCTTTTCCTCGTCAATAACACTGTCCTTTTCGTCCCAGTGCGGCCAGTATGTTGCGATTTTCGAGAGCTTTTCGAGATATGCTCTTGCCGTCTTCCATTCGCTTCCGTAGCAGGCGGTGAGATACTTTACAACCTCGGTTTCATAGTCCGCCTTGTTGTTCCAGAGTCCTACAGCCATAAGCTCTTGTGCCAAGCCGTTCGGGAATGCGGCACGCATTACCTGACAGCTTACCATACCGTTGATTCCGATACGCTTAAGGTCACACATATCCTTAAGTGTCATTTCGGCGATAGCCATTCCACCGGGATCATCGGCAAGTGTTGTGGAGTGAAGGTGATAGTCATATACGCAGGTATCGCCATCATATCCGTTGAGCCAGTCGCGCATAAGTCTGACAATAGGCTTGATGGTTCTCGGCATGAGAACCTTGTTGTGTTCGGGTCTTGCCACCGGTTCAAGTGAATCAAGATCGGGAACATTCCAATATCCCTCATTTTCCTCAAATCGGCGGTTAATCGGCGCAAACTGAAGTAAAAATCTCGACGGATTCTTGAGCTTTGCGTTCACCGGTGTCCAACAGGTTTCGTTATATGAAATATAAACTATCTTTCCGTCATAACCTCGCTCGGTCATAACCTCGTCGATACGGTTGAGAACATTTATGTAAAGGTCGGTAGGATTCGACTTTAAACATTTCTCGCATTCGCAGTGATTGTTCCTCATGTCAGCAAGCCATACAACAGTGTACTCAAGCTCGGGATGAGCCGCACTGTATTCGGCTACTGCATTAGCGATAGTTTCAATAACCTTGGGATTAGAATAACAAAGATTCGTATCTGCCGGACATCCGTTCCAGTCACGCTTACCGTTTATCATAGCAAGCATTTCGAGAATTTCCGGCGGAGTTGAGTCAAGTAGTCCTTTACTCCATCCGTCAGCAGGTATACCAAAAGCTTCGCTCGTCCAACCGTGTCCGACCATATGGAACATAAGTCCTCTGTCTGCAATGTCCTCTGACATTTTTGCAAGCACTCGTTCGCCATCTGCTCTTGTGAATTTTTCGCCCTCAAGATATGGATTGCGTTCATGCTCATACCAGCGGCGAACAAATCCCATCGGGGTGAAGAACTGACTAAAAAAGCCGTTCATGCCTGCCTTTGGAATCCAGTCAATCATGCTGTGGATATGCTCTTCGGAGCAAGCCCCCTCACTGCAAATAACTCTGTGACGCGAACTCGCAGCCTCGCATATTTTAACCTCGCACTTTTCAAGCGTACGCTTCGGAACAATCTCTCCGCAATTTCCGGGGCAAAGCCAGACAACGCCGAGTTCCTTTAAGAAACGGTAAGCCGCGATAAGTACCGAACGCTCATTTGTACCGGTAATAACACCGCCGAAATCGGTAACGTCGATATATATTCCGTCGTCGAGCTTGCTGTCATTTACTTTGGGAAGTTTGTCGGCAAATTTATCCGACATACCAAGCCAAATAAAGTTAGTTCTGCTCGAATCATAGTCATCGTAAAGTCGAATGTCAACGATAGTTTTGCCGTCAAGCATCTTCAGATACTTGCGAAGCTCCTCTGCCGCAAATTTTGCTGTACGGCTATTTCCGATTCTTGCAATGGTAATGGAATTAATTTTGTTCATTATATCTTCTCCAAAGTTCATTTATCAGTGAGCGTTTTCAACTTCACCGGGTACGGCAAGTCCGAGCATCTGACGCCATGCGTCAAACACCTCATGAAGCTCCGGTTCTGTCTTGCAGAGATATTCCGAAAGCGCTCGTTCTGCATCAGCACGCTCCAATTTAGATTTACCGGAGAACTTTTTAATCTGCATTTCGCAGATAAGGCGTGCTATTTCAAGGTGTATAATAAGTGCGTTCCAGTAGAACTGCTGAACCTCAAATTCAAATCCACCGTCTGCGGCAATCTTTTCGATTATCGGCTTGTAGTTTGCAATATGAACGAGTGCTTCTTTAAAGTCAGCAACTCGCTTTTCGTCAACAACAACATCCTTTTCGTCCCAGTGCGGCCAGTATGTCGCAATTTCGGAGAGCTTGCCAAGATAAGCTTTAGCTGTCTTCCACTGACTTCCGTAGCAATCGGTAAGATGCTTTTCAACAAGTGTTTCGTAATCTGCCTTATGATTCCAAAGAGCGTCAGCCATAAGCTGCATGGGCAGTGCATTCGGGAAATATGCTCTCTCCACCTGGCAGCTTACCATACCGTTGATGCCGATACGTTTGAGAGCACACATATCACGGAATACGGTTTCGGCAATGGACATTCCGCCGGGATCGCAGTCGATGGTTGTCGTCCAAAGATGATAGTCGTAAACACAACTGTCACCTTTAAAATAATCTAGCCATTCACGCATCATTCTTACGATGGGTTTTGCTGTTCTTGGCATAATAAGCTTGTTAAGCTCAAATATCGGAACAGGTTCAAGCGCATCGAGGTCTTCAATGTCAGCATAAGCTTCACCCTCGTCAAAGCGGCGCGTAATCGGCGCAAACTGCAGTAGAAAGCGGTCGGGATTATTAAATTTAACCGTTTTCGGCACCCATGACGTTTCGTTTGCAGAGAAATATACGAGCTTTCTGTCAATGCCGTGCTCGGTAAGAACCTCGTCGATACGGTTGAGTGCGGCAACGTATAGGTCAGCCGGCGTGCTGTTTTTGCACTTCTCGCATTCGCAGTAGTTGTTTCGAAGGTCGGCAAGCCAAATTATCGGATATGTAGCCTCCGGGTGCTCATTGCAGTATTTTACAATGGAATCCGCGATAATGTCAACTGCTTTTTTATTTGAAAGGCAGATATTCGTATTAGCCGGAACGCCGTTGTTCCAGCCGCGTTTACCGTCGCGCATAGCGAGCATTTCACGAACATCGTCGGGCGTATCCTCTTCAGAAACTTCAGCCCAGCTTGCGCCCTCAATACCGAACGGTTCACAAGTCCAACCGTGTCCGACGGTATAATAAATCAGCGAGCGGTCAGTCATATCCTCATTTGTTTTTGCGAGAATACGGTCAGCGTCCTCACGTGTAAATTCCTCGCCTTTCAAATAGGGATTACGTTCATGAGTATACCAATGAGCATAGAAGCCCACCGGTGAATGAAACTGTGTAAAGAAACCGTTCATGCCGACCTTCGGCATCCAGTCAATAGTTTCGTAAATATGCTCCTGGCTTACAGCTCCCTCAAGGCATATTGCTCTATGACGGTAGCTTGCCGCCTCACAGACATTAACGGAACACTTGTCAAGCGATTTTTTTCTGATAATCTCGCCGTTAACACCGGGACGCACCCAGTCGATACCAAGCTCATGCAAAAAACGGTAAGCGGCAATAAGCACCGAACGCTCATTTGTACCGGTAATAACGCCGCCGAAATCGGTAACGTCAACATAAATTGCATCGTCTAAAGTCTTGTCAGAAACGCTGGGAAGCATAGAGGCAAATTCATCCGAAAGTCCGATCCACAAAAAATTTTTGCGATTCCCGTCATACTCGTCGTAAATACGGATGTCAACAATCGCTTTCGAATCAAGCTTCTTAAGATATTTACGAAGCTCCTCTGCCGCATATTTTACCGTGCGGCAGTTTCCGATCCGTGCAATTGTCACGGAACTGATTCTGTTCATAAAAGAACCTCCAAAAAAATTTTCGAAATAAAATTCAAATTATACTTTACTCTTCCCTACAATGTTTCTTTTCGTATATTATATACTCTATACTTTACTTTGTCAATACTTACTTCAAATAATAGCAAAAAAACGGACTCAAACCGCGATAAGTACACTTATCGGACATCGTTTGAGTCCATATTTTTATTCTGCACCTGCACCTGTGTTCATAAGGTGTCTCGAAAGGTCGGTTATTCTGTGCAGTGACGGCTCACTGCGTCTGAAGAAATTGTGATATTCGAGCTGGACATCCTTGCGCTCATCCGGGGTCATTCCGGAGAATTTCATCACAGCAAGTCGTGCGCAAACATCCGCAACTTCTGTATGCAAGAGGAGATTTTCCCAATAACGCTTATGAAGTGCCTCTGTAAAATCACCTGATGCAATTTCAGCGATTAAAGCCTTATATTTTGCAATATGCTCAATTGCCTTTTCAGCATCCGCACGCTTTTGGTCATCCACAATCACCGGCGGTTCATTGAGTCTGTCGGGCCAATATGCAATAAGCGATGAAACGCCGTCAAGATATTCTCTTGCAACATTATATTTCTCGCCAAACTCGGCAAAAAGCTGTTCCTCACAAACAGCGTCAAAGCTGATTCCGCCATCCCAAAGAGTACGCGCCATTACCGCCATAGGCAGATTCGTCGGGAAGCCCTCTCTCTGAACCTGACAGCTGACAAGTCCCTTGAGTCCGAGCTTCGGGAACGCCTTTATATCACGGCCTAACACCTTCGAAAGAGCGAAACGTCCCGGGTCACACAGCATGATACTAAACCAGAGATGATAGTCAAAAACAAGATATTCAAGCTCGGGATTTGTTTTCTGCCAGCCGTCGAGCAGCTTTACAAGCTGACGAAGCTTTCTCGGACGGTCAAGCTTGTTTACAATAAGCGTCGGCTCGTCGCCAAGATCGTTCATATCAAGCTCGTCGTAGGAATTTGAATACGGACGGGTTATCGGCGCAAAGAAGTTTAAAAATCTGTCAGGATTCTTAATCCGTTTTTCAAGCGGCGGCCATATAACTTCGTTGTAGGAGCACATTCCAATCTTGGTTTTGATATCTTTTTCCGTGAGAAGCTCATCAATCTTGTTGAGAAGCTCGACATACCAGTCCGCCGGACGGAGCTTCGCACAGCTTTCGCACTCACAGAAGTTATTTGAACTATCTGCAAGCCAAACGTCAATATAGTCGATTTCGGGATGCTTCTCACAGTGGTCTGCAATGGTACGGCTTACGATATCGACCGCCTTTGGATTTGAATAGCAAAGCTGTGTAGACGCCGGAGTATTTTTGAAGAGCTTACGTTCGCCTGAAATAAGAGCCAACAGCTCACGTGCTTCAGCCGGAACTTTTTCGGGATCAACCTTAGCCCATCCATCAGAGGGAATACCAAACGATTCACTTGTCCAACCGTGACCGACCGAATGATATACTAGTGAGCGTTCTGCAATATCTTCTTCAGCTTTTTTGAGAATAGTATAAGCTTCCTCACGTGTCATTGAATCAACACCGAGACTTGCGTTATATACATGTTCATTCCAACGGTTAAGGAAGACAACCGGTGTCATAAACTGCATCTGATAGCCGTTCATTCCAACCTTCGGAATCCAGTCTATCATATTGTAAATATGCTCATACGAAACCGCGCCTTCAATACAAACAACACGGTAACGGCTACTTGCCGTTTCCGAAACATTAACGGCACAGGTGTCGAGTATACATTGAGGTATAATCTCTCCATCACTTCCGGGATGAACAAACTTAACCCCCAGCTCACGGAGAAAACGGTACACTGCAATAAGTACACTCCTGATGTTATCGGCAGTGATTACGCCGACAAAATCTTTAACATCAATATGTATCGCATCATCAAGCTCTGCATCCTCGACCGAGGGTAATTTATCTGCAAATTTATCAGACATACCAACCCAGAGAAGATCGGAATTATCGCCATTATAGTCATCATAAAGACGAACATCGACTATAACATCGCTGTCAATAAGTTTAAGATATCTACGAAGCTGATCAACGGCAAATTTAACGGTAGGATGTCTTCCTATTCGTGCTAATGTAATCGTGCGGATTTTATTCATAAAATACACCTCCAAAAGTTTTTCAAAAAAATTCTATCATTCCGTAAAAATAAAGTAAATAGCAAATATGTTTTTTCAGCAGAATTGGTATACTATTCCATCACAATTATAAACTTAACAGCACAGTACTGTCAAGAACGGTTTCTCTATTTAAAAGGTAAATTTCTATAATGCAAAAAGCCGTTTGATTTGTAAACAACCTTTGTTTTTTATATAAGCTCCTCAATGTAGCGTACATATTCGGGAGAACCGAGCGCTTCGATTATCTCACGGTGAGTCTTATATTTTTTGAGGTCTTTTCCGGTAACGGTCAGTGAAACCGTGTAAACCGAGATTCCCGAATTGTGATATGCCGGATTAGGTTCAATATCGTCAATCCGAAGTCCGAGCGCACGGACGGTCGCCGTGAAATCGGGCAGGTCACGCCGGCTCGAAAGCTCAAGATGTATCTCAAAATGGTCAGAGCGATTCTTGAGAAAAACCTCAAATCTCGGGAAGAATGAAAGACAGCATATAAGCGCGAAAAATCCGATAACCGTCACGCTGTACATTCCTGCACCGGCGGTAATTCCGATAACGCCGCAGGCCCAGAGTCCAACAGAGGTTGTGAGCCCCTTAATCTGATTTTTCGAGCTGTAAAGTATAGAATTCGAGCTTATTATTGCCGCGCCGATTACTGCGGCAGTGCTTATAATCGGGAACGAAAGACTATGTGTCTGAATCAGAAAAGTGTCTGTCAGCATAGAAAAGCATCCCGAAAGTGACACAAGCATAAACGTGCGAAGTCCTGCGGAATGACGCTTGCTCGAACGCTCACATCCGATAAATGCGGCGAGAAGCACCGTCAAAGCAACCCGAAACAGTATCGAGCCGAGCGTAAGTGAAGCTGACCACTCGCCGAGAAGCTTTACTATAGGGTCGCCGAGTTTAAAAAGTATCATGAATATTTCCTCCGTAAATTATCGTCTGAATTTATCTCTGTAAAGTCCGGGGCGCGAAGCGGAAATCTGCTCCTCTGCCGCCTCGGTGAATGCCTGCTCCTCCGCACCTATCGGCGGAAGTGTTTGAGCGTTTTCCTCGCGAATTTTTTTAACACGGTCAATAAGCTCTGCGGCATCCGGTGGGGGAGGCTCGGGAACGTCATCTGCACCGATTGATTCCGACAGCGAAAGCGAAAGCTTCGCAAGCGGAGGTCCGACAAACTCATAAAGTATGCAGGCAAAAACCACAACAGTTTCGAGTGCCATACCAATCTCGCCGCCAAGCGAACGTGCACCGAGTCCGGCAAGACCGATTGCAACGCCTGCCTGCGGAATAAGCGCAAGTCCGAGATATTTCCGAACCACAGGTCCGCGGCGAAAAATTGCACTTCCGACAAAAGCACCGCCGTATTTTGTAATCAAACGAACTGCAAAATAAACCAGACCGATTACGATAAGGGGTGTACTTCCGAAAGTACCGCCGCCCGTCAGAGCATCAAAATTAAAATTAAGTCCCGAACGAACAAAATAAATCAGAAGCAGCGGCGGACTGAAATATGCAAGCTGTAAAAAGAGCTTTCCGTCACCGGTCATGTTTATATAGACCGTACCGATAGCCATACAGCCAAGAAGCGGCGAAACATCGAGAAGTGCGCAGATTCCGCAGAACGCAAAGAGGACACCAACCGAAATTATCAAACGGTTATCGGTCGAGCGTTTTGTTCCGAGAAATAGCTTTAACAGTACACCGCAGGCGGCACCGAGTATTACCGCACCAAGATTTTTTAAAATCGGGACAACAACAGCTCCCACGTCAAAGCCTGCCGCTGATGCCGCAAGCGCCACAGATATTGCAACACTGTAGGCAATAAGACCGATAACATTATCGAACGCCATAACCTGAAGCAAATTATCAACAAATGCGCCTCTCGCGCGAGTCTGGCGTATAGTCATCATCGTTGAAGCCGGAGCTGTTGCACCGGCGAGTGAAGCAAGAACAATAGAAAACGAAAAATCCATGTCCAAAAGGAAATACATAACACCGAACATCGCCGCGCCGACAATAAGAATTTCAACAAGCGTCACACCGGCTGCAGCCGCACCGCAGCGTTTCAGTGCAGACACCTTGAAAAATTCACCGACACCGAATGCAATAAACGCAAGAGAAATGTCCGAAACGAACTCCGTTCCTCTTATAATCGGTTCAGGGACAGCATTAAGGCAGGCAGGTCCGAGCAGGACTCCAACAACGATATATGCTGTAACATTAGGCAGCCGCAAACGTTTTGTTATACGTGTCATGGCGAATCCGCCCATCAACATAAGTGACACTGATATAATTATACTTGCCGCTGATATTTCTCCCATTATACCCTCCTCTTTCGTTCATTTTTGTAAAGTGAATGTAAAAACAATGTAAAGTACAATAACAATATTATATTCACTAACTCCGTTTTTGTCAATAGCTTTTCAAAAATATTATGATTATATCCATATATTTTATTGTAAAAGACCGTTTTACACAGAAGAACCGAAGCCGGTCGGCTTCGGTTCTTAGATTTATACGGTGAATGCGGCACGGCTTCGGCGTACTTCGTTCTCGCAGTGTCCGCTGTTGTGAAACTCAACAATATTCTTCACCGTTGTCGCCGCAATTGCATCAAGTGCATCCTCGGTAAGGAATGCCTGATGCGAGGTTATCAGCACATTCGGCATGAATATAAGCCTTGCAAGTACATCGTCATCGACAATATGCCCCGAACGGTCCTCGAAGAAAATATCTGATTCCTCCTCGTAAACGTCAAGGCAGGCACCGCCGACATGACGGGATTTTATGCCCTCAAGAAGTGCCTGCGAATCAATCAGCGCACCGCGGGAGGTATTTACAATATATGCGCCTTTTTTCATCATAACTATTCGTTCGCTGTCGATAAGGTGAAATGTGTCATCGGTCAGCGGACAGTGCAGTGAAACAATATCCGATTCCCGAAGCAGACGTTCAAGGGAGGTATATTCAAAATCCGCATCTTTTACCGGGTATTTATCGTATGCTAAAATCTTCATACCGAATCCGCGGCAGATGTCAATGAATACACGTCCGATACGCCCAGTTCCGATAACGCCGACCGTTTTTCCGTGAAGGTCAAAGCCGGTGAGCCCGTTCAAGCTGAAATTAAAATCTCTCGTTCTGATATATGCTTTATGTGTGCGGCGAACAAGAGTGAGAATCATAGCCATAGCGTGCTCGGCAACGGCATACGGCGAATATGCCGGCACTCTGAAAACGCTCATTTTTCCCTCGGCATGGCGCAGATCTACGTTGTTAAATCCGGCACAACGCAATGCTATGCTTCGTATGCCAAGCGAATACAGCTCGTCAATAACCGCCGCATCGGCAGTGTCGTTTACGAATATGCAAACACCGTCACATCCGCGTGCGAGGTCTGCAGTATCAATATCAAGTTTTGCCTCAAAATATTTGAACTTTACCCCCTGTTCTTCTCCGTAAGCATCAAATGAGGGTTTGTCATACGGCTTGGTGTCGAAAAATGCGTATTTCATAATCTTCCTCCGAAAATTTGATCCGCCGTAAGTATTCCCCATACGGAAAAGAACAATTCGCCTCTTGACGCATATTTGTAGATATTTTCACTTGACGTTTTTTTGAAATTGTGGTAAAATTAAATTATACTAACAAATACGGGAGTCCAACAATGACAAAAATCACCACTCTCACGCTTAATCCGGCATACGACATACACGCAAACATCGGTACATTTATTCCCCGTCGCGAAAACATCGCCGATTCAGTAAGCCGCGATATAGGCGGAAAAGGTATAAATATTTCCCGTGCTCTCAATGAAAACGGAATCCCCAACACCGCTGTTTTAATTCTCGGCAGCGACAATTCAGAGGATTTCAAAAATGCACTTGCGGCAGAGGGACTCGACTGCAAAACAATTGAGTGTCCAGGGCGTATACGCGAGAACATTACCGTTCATACGTCCGATTCAGAAGAAACACGTCTTTCGTTCAAAGGCTTTTCATGTGACGTGTCCTTGCTCTTCGAGGTCGAAAAATATATTCCCGATGACGGAATTGTAACCTTCACCGGAAGTCTGCCGGATGGCATATCAGCGGACGCCGCAGAGGAATTTCTGCTCAGGTTAAAGGATAAGGGAATAAAGCTCGTCATCGATTCAAAATCGGTAACACTCGAAATGCTCCGCCGGATAAAGCCGTGGCTGATAAAACCCAACGGTGAGGAAATCGAAGCATATTTCGGCGGCAAAATGAGCGAAAATGAGCTTTATGAAAAAGCACTTGAGCTTAACCGCGGCGGAATCGAAAATGTTATAATATCGCTCGGCGGCGACGGTGCCATACTTGCCTCCGGAGAAAAGCTTTACCGTGCATATGCACCGAAAATCAACGTAATTTCAACAATCGGTGCCGGTGACAGCTCAATTGCCGGATTTATTGCGGCTGACAGCACTCCCGAAGCTCGCATGAAAAATGCTGTAGCGTACGGTTCGGCGGCTTGTCTTCGCGAGGGAACAAATCCACCGCTTGGAGAAGATATCAATTATCTTATCAAGAATGTCACAGTGAAAGCGTTGTAATTTTACGAAAAAAGGACATTTTTCACCGTCCCCGTGACCGATATTAACAACTTTCTAAAACGCATTGTTAATTTTCAAACGCACACTGACTTTTTGACATATCACCTATTGACTTTTGGATATATCTTGTGTATAATTAAAGTTGGCAGATTATAGCATGATTTGCGTATATTTCTGTTTCAAAGAAAATAAAGAAAAAATCAAATGTCAGAGTTTTACAGAAAGGAAAAAGCATGCAAACAACCACAATTAAGGGGCTGACTGTTTCGGCACTGTCGCTCGGCACGGTTCAGCTCGGACTTAATTACGGTATCAGCAACACCGGCGGAAAGCCCTCGCTTGAAACCGCGTTCAACATTCTCGATACCGCAATGAAAAACGGAATCAACACTCTCGACACCGCCGCAGGCTACGGCGACTCCGAGGAGGTTATCGGAAAATGGCTCAAAACAAAGCCCGAATCCGAGCATCCGTTTATTGTAACAAAGATTTTAAACCTCGATCACTCCTCACTTAATGCGCTCCGTGCAAGCGCACGTGAAAAGATCGAGCAGTCAAAAAAGCGTCTTGGCATCTCAAAGCTTCCGATGCTTATGCTCCACCGTGCAGACGATTATCTTAATGACAAGGATAATATGCGCACAGTATTTAATGAGCTTAAAGCTTCTGGTGACATCGATTTCTCCGGCATCTCCGTATATTCGAATACCGATTACGGCGAAATCGCAGAATCGGGAATAGATGCCGTTCAGCTTCCTCTTAACCTTTTCGACTGCGGACAGGTTATAAACGGTGGAATAGAAAAGATTCGCAAAGCCGGCATGATGATATTCATCCGCAGCGTATATTTGCAGGGACTCGTCTTCCGCGATCCTGACAAGCTCGAGGAGAATATGCAGTTCGCTCGCGAAACACTCGTTAAGTTCCGCGGACTTTGCGACAAATATGACCTTTCTCCTGCAGCTCTCGCTATTTCGTATGTTTCAAGTCTAAAAGGCTTTACAAGCCTTGTGCTCGGATGTGACAACCCCGAGCAGGTAAACTCGAACGCAGAGCTTATCGGACAGACCGTACAGCTCTCGGACGAGCAAATGAATGAAATCCATGAAGCCTTCAAGGACAGTCCAAGAAAGCTTCTCGATCCAGGCCAGTGGCCGAACGCGCAAAAATAAAAATTTTAAAAGAAAGAAATCAGGAGGACAAAACAATGAATTTCCCGCTTAACGACAAACCCATTCGCATCGGTATTCTCGGTATGACCGAGGGTAACGCTCACCCCTTCTCTTGGAGTGCCATGATCAACGGCTATGACAAGGACGAAATGCACAAGTGGACACACGAGCTTTATCCTACAATTCCGCAGTATCTTGGCAAGCAGCCTGCAGAAACACTCGGTATTCCCGGCGTTCAGGTAACTCATGTTTGCTTCACCGGCTACGAGGATCGCGCAATGGCTGAAAACTGTGCTCGCGCTGCGCATATTCCGAATGTTGTAACTGATCCTACCGAGATGATCGGTCAGGTTGATGCTATCATCTGTGCTACCGACATCGGTGCAGAGCATGTTGAACGCTGCCGTCCGTTTATCGAAGCAGGTCTGCCGATCTTCATCGACAAGCCCCTTACCGATAACGAGGAGGATCTCCGCACTATTGTAAAATGGTACGACGAGGGCGCACATATTCAGTCGTCATCGTCTATGCGCTATATCAAGTCTTTCGAGCCCTTCTACAAGAACCACTATGAGCTCGGAAAAATTCGCTATATCGTAAGCCCTATGGCTAAATATTGGGAAACCTACGGTATGCACGCAATCGAAGGAATGTATCCGCTTCTCGGTGCAGGCTTCGAATGGGTTCAGAACCTCGGTGACCACGACAAGGCAATGGTGCACGTTCACCATAAGAACGGCTGTGATGTAAGCATTCCTATGGGTTACGGCTTCGCATCCAACGGAATGACCGTTATGGCAGAGTACGGCTCTTGCGTACTCACCGACGGCGACTCCTACTATGCATTCAAGAAGCAGCTCGACGTATTCGCACACTATCTGCGTACCGGCGAAAACGATCATCCTTTCTCCGACACAATTGAAATGGCAAAGATCCTCATTGCAGGACTCAGAAGCCGCGAAGAAGGCGGCCGCCGCGTATATCTCGACGAAATCAAAGAGAGATAAGACGAGGTATAAAAGATGGCTAATATACTTGACCGCTTCTCACTTGCGGGCAAAAAGGCACTCATCGTCTGCCCCGAGAATCCTTACAGCAAGGAAATTGCAAAGGGTCTTGCCGCTGCAGGTGCAGAGATTTACACTGCCGGAAATGTTGACGCTGACCTCGGCGTAAATGTTGCAGGCAAATTTGAATATACCCACGGCTCCACTGAATCTGCAAAAAAGCTCGCTGATGAAGTACGTGCAAAGATGGGTACACTCGATATCGTTATCGAAAACGGTCTTCACACCCCTGTCAAGGGCTGGAAGCAGACCTATGCTGAAATATATGACCAGCTTTCAAAAACCGAGCTCGGTCTTATGCTGACTGTTCAGAGTCTTGGAAGAATCCTCGCCGAGCAGAAGCACGGAAGCGTGATTCTGGTTGCCGATTACGGCGCACTCGTCGGTTATGACCCCGTAAATTATCAGAACTGCCCCGGCGAAAAAGATAATGACTTCTCGTTCGTAAAGGGCTTTATCAATGGCGGCGTTGTCAACTACGCAAGACAGGCTTCAAACTATCTCGCAGAAAACGGCTGCCGTTGCAACGCGATTGCATTTGCTCCTATTGAGGGTAGCTGTTCTGAAGAATTCAAGACGGCATTCACTCGCCACAATCAGACAAAGCGTCTTGCAAACGAAGACGACATTGCCGCAGCAGTGGTATTTTTGGCATCCGATGCATCCGAGTTCATCACCGGCATAACAATGCCTGTTGATGGCGGATATG
The DNA here is from genome assembly GCA_045632605.1 of Candidatus Flemingiibacterium sp. Classification (GTDB taxonomy): domain Bacteria; phylum Bacillota; class Clostridia; order Oscillospirales; family CAG-272; genus Flemingiibacterium. The sequence goes on from JAZQXA010000064.1 coordinate 43,635, forward strand.
TTGCGAAATGAGGTGAGCGAAATGAATACATTTGATCTTCTTAGCATGAAGGGCAAAAATGTCCTTATCACCGGCGGCCGTGCAATGTACGGTCTTGGTGCAACTCTCGCCCTTGCCGATGCGGGTGCGAATATCTACCTTGCAAGCCACACAATTGAATCTGCACAGCCCTTTATTGAGGAGCTTCGTGCAACCAAAGGTGTAAACGCAAAGGCTATTGCATTTGACCTCGACGACGTTGCAAGCGTTGAAAACCTCGTAAAGGAAGTTATCGACGATTGCGGACGCATTGATTCGTTCATCCACTGCAGCCGTATTATTCCGCATGGCGGCGAAGGTATCGGCTGGGATGAAGACCCGATACAGCTCGAACAGAATGTCCGTGTTAACTCGGCAAGCTCGCTTTATCTGCTTCAGCTCGTCGGCGAACAGATGATAAAGCAGAAGAGCGGTTCAATCGTTGTATTCGGCTCTATGATGGGACTCATCGGTGTCGAAAAGCACAACTATGACGGTAATCCGCACATGACTCCCGGCGCATACGGTCACGCTTATTCCGTTGATAAATCCGGACTTTCGGCATGGGTACGCCATGCGGCAAGCTACTACGGACAGTACGGTGTACGCATTAATGCAGTTTGCCCCGGCGGTCTGCAGTCTGACCGTACAAATCCCCTCTTTGCAGAGAAGTATTCGCTCCATACCCAGGTTGGCCGCCTCGCAAACGGCGACGATATCAAGGGTCCGATTCTTCTTCTCGCATCTGATGCATCGGCTTATCTTACCGGTTTAAGCATACCGGTTGACGGCGGATACACCTGTATTTAAGTTATCAATATTTTTGAAAGGAATTATACATAAAATGGTTCAGAAAAACAGTCCTATGATTGAAAAGCTTCGTCGCGACGAGCTTGTCGTATCAGCAAAGCTTAACATCACACACCCCTTCTGTGCAGAAATCGCAGCTTATGCAGGCTTTGATGCAATCTGGCTCGACATGGAGCACGTTCCCTCCGATTACAACGAGGTAATGCACGCTTTCTATGCAGCAAAGGCTCGCGGTGCGGAAACAATTGTCCGTACAACCCGTGGTGCATACTCCAATCTTACCCGTCCGCTCGAGATGGATGCAACAGCAATCATGGTTCCCCACGTTACGGGCGTTGAGGATGCAAAGCAGGTTGCTTATTACACAAAATTCCATCCCATCGGACGCCGCCCGATCGACGGCGGTAACGGTGACGGTATGTACTGCCTGATGGATACTCCCAATTACATCAAGTATTCCAACGAACAGAAGCTCACAATCATCCAGATTGAGGACATTGAAGCATACGAACAGCTCGAAGAAATCGCACAGATTCCCGGCATTGATATGCTCTTCTTCGGTCCGGCAGACTTCTCTCATTCTCTCGGTCAGCCTTGCAACATCGGCAACGACAAGACTATGGAAGCAAAGCGCCGCGTTGCTGAAATCGCTCGCAAGTACGGCAAGCTCGCAGGCACTGTGGGCGGCACCGGAAATATGCGTGACCTTTATAATATGGGTTACCGCCTTATCAACCTCACTGCAGACGTTTGCGCTATCGGCGACAACTTCTGTGCTGTAATGAAAGAGGTTGAAAACTTCAGAGGCAGTCTATAATTCTTTTCGAATAGCATCAGGGGACTGAGAAATCAGTCCCTTTTTGTTATGGTGAAAGTTCGTCGTAAAGGAGTACGGTCGCTTTCTTGAAAGAAAGCTCCGCAAAGAACTTTATTGTCCGCATTCGCTCACAGAGGCTTTGCATAAGGATTCGAAATTTACGCTCCCGGTACCGTCTGCATATCCACATTTTTGACGTTCACCGTAAAAAGTCCAATCTTACACGGGAAAGGCGGCACAATTTCAGTTGTGTCGGAGAGGCATCCCCCTTGACAGTTCAGATGCCCTGTGGTATAATATTACCATCAAAATATCGGAGGTACAGTCATGTATAAAATCGAACCGCATATGCATGTCGCCGAAACGAGCAGATGTGCAAAGCTTTCTGCGGCAGAAATGATTGAAATTTACAGGGAACAGGGATATTCAACAGTTATTGTTACAGACCACTACAGCGAAAGTAATTTCGACAGATTTGATGGCGAAACGTGGCAGGAAAAGGCAGAACGTTTTCTGCTCGGCTACCGAAATGCAAAGAAAGCGGCAGAGGGAAAAAATATCACCGTATTGCTCGGAATTGAATTAGCATTCAGCAGTCCGCTCAGCCGGAACGATTACCTCGTATACGGCATTACCGAGGAATTTTTGATAAAGAACCGTGAGCTTTACAATTTCAGCCATACGGATTTTCACACATATGCTAATGATAACGGGATGTTAGTGATTCAGGCGCATCCTTACCGCGATGGATTCTGCACTCCGACTCCGGGATTTGTTGACGGATTTGAGATTCACAACAGCAATCCGCGTCACGAGAATTTCAGCGATAAAATAGAACTGTTAGCACGCGAAAAAGGACTTTACATGACCGCCGGCTCGGATGCACACCGCGATGACGATGCCGCAATAAGCGGACTGTATTCAGATGTTCCGATTGAAACTATCGAAGATTTTGTTGCGCTCATCAAGAGCGGAAAGGCAAAGGTTATAAAATGATATACCTTACAAGCGACCCTCACGGAGATTCAAATTTTCCCGGACTTACCGAATACATAAAAATCGCAAAAGATAACGACTTACTAATTATCCTCGGAGATATCGGACTTAATTTTGCCGAGCGTGACGACTACCTCGAATTCACAGAATTTTTCCTTTCTATAAAAAAGAACATAGCTTTCATAGACGGCAATCACGAGAACTTCCCATATTTAAAAAGTTTTCCCGAAGAAGAATGGAACGGCGGCAAGGTCCACCGTCTGACAGAAAATATCGTCCATATGATGCGCGGAAATATATATAATATTGACGGAAAGACATTCTTCACATTCGGCGGCTGTAAAAGCGGTGCGAAATGGGCGCAGATGGGCTTATGGTATCCGGACGAGGAAGCGAGTGAGGAAGAAATCGCCCTTGCGTACAAAAACCTCAAAGCGACAAATAACAAGGTTGATTACGTCCTCATGCACAAATATGAAACCGATCCGACTGTCCCTTCCCTCTCGAAGCCGTTATATGAGCTTGGCGAATACATTCAAAAAAATGTAGAACACAAACATCTCTACTACGGCCACAACCATTTTTACAGAGCCACGAATGAGAAGCTCACGGTCGTTTATGATGGATTGATTGAGGTTAAATAATATGAAAACACCGCTTCGATGTGAAGCGGTGTAATTTTTGTATCAGTCCATGAAAAGTAGAATCGTTGTCGCACCGAGCACAAAACTTGTCGGGTCAATTTCCACCGGCTCAAGATTGTGTGTATCGTCGATTATGTATGCCTTCATGCTCTTGTCGAGATTGGTTTCAATGTGTGTCGGCGTTTCGGCTGTGTTGGTGATTATAAATGCCCTCTTGTCACCGTCCGTTGCCGCTTGGGCGTATACAACGCCGTCGGCCTCATATTCTGGCTTTACATGACCTCCGAGCTTGTAAAGCTCGTTGAACGCCTTATGCGCATAGAAAAGAGGAAGCAGCTTTTTGGGATACTGATTAAAAAGTCCGCAGTAAACGTCATTTCCAATTCGTCCGTCATACATACATAGAATGTTCGTTGACATATCCTGCATCCTGCACATGGTTGCAAGACCGCCAACAGCACCGATTGCAGTACCGCGTGCCTTTGACATTGGCGAAACAGTCCACTCATTAAGGTGGTTTTCTGCGTTCTCGTAGCCATTGTCCTTTAAAAGCTTGTCGATATATTTTGAGCAAGCGGCAATTTTTTCAGTAACAGAACCGTATGCGTGCCATGAAAAGAAATCAAGCGGAGATTTGTGCTCCTTTATATACGCAAAAAAGTTATTGGCAAAATCGAGCATATGCTGACCGCGGAGCATCATATAAGCATCGCCGTCCGTCTTGAATGCAGGAACATCAAGACCGTATTTTTCCGGATCATTCAGTGCATATCCCACACCGCTGCTTCCGTAACCGCCAATTTTAATGCTGTCGCCAAAGCATTCTCTGAGGTGCTTTGCTGTTATATCATAAAGCTCATAGAACTGCTCCGGGGTACCGCGCCACATATGGTTGAGCTTTTCATACGGTCCGTTATCGGGTTCATTCCAGATTTCCCAATATTGGATACCGTATTCAAATCCGTTCGCCCATCCCTCGTTATAGTGCCGGATAATATGTTCGCATATTACAGCCCACTTTTTGAAATCAGCAGGCGGAAAGATTCGGTACGATTTTATTTCGCTGAAATTTTCAATTGTGACACCGAGGCGGTAATACGGTTCACATCCGTTTTCGATAAGCGATTTTATTAAAATATCGGTGAAGGTAAAATCATAATTATCAGGGTTTGTTGGATCAGCATTAAAGTCGCGGAAGATGTTCGGAATGTCAACCCACATATTGCCGCCGAACCATCCCCCGACATCATGAAGTCGGGAATATGGAATACCGGCTTCCTTTAAATGCACAAAGTGTTCGGTACTAACGCCCTCAAGCGGTGGCTGTCCAATAGCGTGCATCGCCTTGATTTTACCTGAAACCTTTGAAAAATCAATATTAAAATTCATGTCATACATTCCTCCTGTATGCTAAACTGACACTTTCAGTATAGCATATCAGCTCCGGGATTGCAATAGGTGCAGAAAAGAAAATTTTTCCGGTTTCATCGGTTGCACTCTTTATGATAGCAACGCAGGTTTTATTTGATTTCTTGCTCCAAATTGTCAAAGCCTTTCGCCTCGGTGCACAAACAATGCTCGAAATATTGAATAATAGCAAATAAAAAACGCATCACACAAAATCTGTGTGATGCGAATCTATTTATCGGGATAGCCCGAAAATTACTTATTCATACCTTCCTGAACTGCAACAGCGCAAGCAACGGTCATACCAACCATCGGGTTGTTACCTGCACCGATAAGACCCATCATCTCTACGTGAGCCGGAACGGAAGAGGAACCTGCGAACTGTGCATCAGAGTGCATACGACCAAGGGTATCGGTCATACCGTAGGAAGCCGGACCTGCTGCCATGTTATCCGGATGAAGGGTACGTCCGGTACCGCCGCCGGAAGCTACGGAGAAGTACTTCTTACCAGCTTCGGTTCTTTCCTTCTTGTAGGTACCTGCTACCGGATGCTGGAATCTGGTCGGGTTAGTGGAGTTACCGGTAATGGAAACGTCTACGTTCTCCTTCCACATGATTGCAACGCCTTCCGGAACGCTGTTTGCGCCGTAGCAGTTAACCTTTGCACGAAGTCCCTCAGAGTAGGACTTACGGAATACTTCCTT
>JAZQXA010000065.1:0-19383 GCA_045632605.1 Candidatus Flemingiibacterium sp.
TTCTATAAATATTATAACATATTTTTTTATAAAAATAAACAAGCCCACATTAGGCAGACAAACGAAGCACTGCGGCGGCATACGGGTATATTTCGGGAAAAGCAACCGTCCGAGAGGGGTATTCCCAAAAGGTGTGGTCTACTCCGACACGTAAATGTGTGAAAATTCCAAATAACAACCGAAAACGAATGAAAACCGCTCGTTTCTAATGGATTTCATCTGAATATGAACGAAATCAAGCTGTTTCGGTCTGTTTTCAACTGTTTTCGATTGTTTCAGAGCGAAATACAACTAATTCCGTTGAAATCCACAGAAAATGCGACATATTTTTATGTATTCCTACGAAATTTCGGAAATTGTGAATAAACTATTGACTATATATATATATATATAATGTATATTAAGGGAATTTGAACATCCCTTGGAAATTATTATTTAGGAGGTACGTTTTATGCGTATTGTAATTGACACGGAGAAAGGAAGAATCGTTCTTCCCAAAAACTTCTTCACACAGCTCGACAAGATGAACAAAATCATCGAAGAGGGCGGCGGAGATAAAAAATGGACGGCTGAAACATATGTACAAGCACAGTTTGACAAAGCTATTAAGGAAACTATGCTCCGCCCCGAGGACAAGGTTGTTAAGTAATGGCGGCGAAAGGTACGCGCGTTACGCAAAAGGAAAAAGAGCGAATGTTAGAGCTGTACAATATGTACGGCAGTTTTAAGAAGGTAGCGGAGAAAATGCGCCGTTGCCCCGACACAGTATCTCGCTACGTTCATGAGCTTCAAGCCGCATACGCCGCGACTATGCTTGCGAACGTGGGGAGAGGGTAATTATTTTGTATATTTAAACAGATAGCAAGGAGAGTTTTATTCATGAAAGTAAAAACAAGAAATCTTATTGAACTAATTTTGCAGTGTATAGCGCTGGTACTCGTATTTATCCCCGGCTTTTTTGAAAAGCATGTGATAGTATACCATTTAGAGTATTTTATGGATTTAACCAAATATATATCGTCTCGAGGACCTTACACATATTCTTTATTTGGTGCTTTTAATAATACTAATGTGGTTATTATGATTATCAGTCTGCTTTTATTCGCCGCCATTCTTTGCGGAGTGATACTTTATATTTTACAATTTATTGCTAAAGGCAACAAACGAAATTGGAAACCAACTTTATTTGTGTCTAGTGCTGAATTTATTCTTTTCACAATAACTTCCTTGCTTATCGGAGCAATAAATTATAGCGAAGAAAATACAACCACCAGATACAACTATTTTTGTTCTCTGCAAATTATATTTTATATCATGCTTGGTGTTCTTATAGCATTGATGGCAATTTCAATTATCGGTTATATAATCGCAAATAAAAAAGGAATCATTGAAGAAACCCCAAAAATATACAAAGCAGAAATTGTTAAAAATATAAGCAATGCCGATGAACTCAAAAAATTTAAAGAACTTCTCGATAGTGGCATCATAACACAAGAAGAATTTGACGAAAAGAAAAACCAGCTTCTCGGTCTGTAATAATTACATATCACACGGGACGGATAACCGCCGTCCCTTTTCTTTGTATTCGCAAAAGTACACCTTTACAAACGCACAAAATCAAGCCGTTTTTGCTGTTCGTAAAACACTAAAAAATTTTTTCGAATATATTCGCAAAACGCTTGACATTTTGAAACACCCGTGATAGTATATATCCACAACAGTAAAGGAGTACAAAAGTAATGAACAGCCGCACTTATTATTACGCTCGTGTATCGAGCAAAGAGCAAAATCTTGACCGCCAAATCTCCGCTTTTCTTTCTCTTGGAGCATCCGAGAGGGACATTATCACCGACAAGGAAAGCGGCAAGGATTTGGAGAGGGTTGGTTATCAAGCTCTAAAAAACACTATGCTCCGCTCCGGAGATACGCTTGTTGTAAAATCCCTTGACCGATTGAGCCGAAACAAGAGCGACATTCACAACGAACTGCGTTATTTCAAAGAGAACGGCATCCGCGTGAAAGTAATCGATTTACCAACAACAATGATGGATTTACCCGACGGGCAAGAGTGGGTGTTTGAGATGGTAAACAACATTCTGATTGAGGTTCTCGGAACAATAGCCGAGCAAGAACGTAACACAATCCGACAACGTCAAGCAGAGGGCATCGCCGCCGCAAAGGAAAAGGGCAAGAAATTGGGACGTCCCTCTCTCGTATTCCCCGACAATTTCAAAGCGGTTTACGACTCTTGGAAGTCGGGAGAGATTACCGCAAAGGTTGCAATGGAGAAAACGGGAACAAAAAGAACGAGCTTTTACAAACTCGTTTCAATGATGGAATAAACACAAAAACATGAGTGCGCTGTAAACAAGAAAAATATATACGTTTTCGACAATTACAAGCCCCCTCCGGGGCAGTTCGGGACCAAGAGGTCGGGTGTTCGAATCACCTCACTCCGACCAAAACAAAAAGGAACGGTTCATCCGTTCCTTTTTGTTTTGCTTTGAAATCAGGCGGCTCGAATAACTGACTTTTTTCGGCACGAACCATTTCGGGAGCAAGGGTGAGCAAAGGAAAACAGTCCGGAGGACTGTTTTCCTGCAGCGATACAGCCCAAAGCAGGGAGAAACGGAATCAATGCCTCGCATTGCGACCGTTACGACCATGCGACGGCTGAGGGCCTTCGGGTGTTCGAATCACCTCACTCCGAGCAAAATAAATATGATATTTAAATTTTTATCATACTATTAAAATCACAGCGGCTTCCTTGGGAGAAGCCGCTGATTTCATATTATTTTGTATGCCTGAATCTTGAAATAACATCGTTCTGCAGCCGCTCGGGAAGATTAACAAATCTCGCCGAATAGCCTCCGACACGAACGACCAAATTCTGATGATCTTCTGGATGCGCCTTCGCCTCAAGCAGTATCCTTCCGTCTGTCATGTTTCCCTGGAATATCTGGCATTTCTTTTCGATAAAGGTTTTCAAAATCGCCTTAATGATATCCTCTTTTGCCATATGCGCATCAAAATCCCACATCGTGGAAGCACCGCCTGCAAACTTATCAAACGGCATCTTTGAGCACGAGTTAATCGCCGCAGTAACACCCTCTCGCATAGAACCGGAGTGCGGAGTAATTCCGTGAGCAACAAGACTTCCGGCAAATCTTCCGTCAGGCGTTGCACCGAGATCAGCCGCCGCAGTCGGCGAGAACCAGAACGTAAGTATTACCGGCTTTCCAATACCCCCGTGACGTGTACGGTAATTTAACAAAAGGTCAGAATAATCGCTCATAAGCCGTGCCGCAAGTGCGTCCGCCTCATCGTTGTCCATGCCATATTTGGGATAGGAACGCAGCTTTGTGCGAAGCTGTTCATATCCCTCGAAGTTTGCTTTCAGTGCATCAATAAAGGTGCTTGCCGAGCAGATTTTCTCCTCGAATACAGCTTTCTTTATTGCAAACAGTCCGTCTGCAACACTCGGCAATCCGAGCGGAGTCATTCCGTAATCGTGATATCTTGCGCCGCCCCCGTGCATATTTCTTCCGCGTGTCATACAGTCGTCAATCATACTCGAAATCAGATACGACGGACGGTTAACCTCGCTGTATTTGCTGAAAATATCCTGCAATCGAAGATACAGCTTCATAAATCTGTCCGCTTCTGCAATGAAACCGGAATAAAAGCTCTCAAAATCTTCATAATCCGTAAGACTCTTTGAATTCTCCATCGATCTAAACCTTTTTCCGGTCTTAAGACATTCACCGCCAGTTACAGCAAGCTCAAGAATCTTCGAACAGTTCTGCCAACCGGCATAAAGCAGGTCAGATGTCATTCCCTGCGCACTTACTTCCATGCATCCTCCGCAAGCATATTCGACTGCATCACGGTATGGCGTTCCGTTTTTCACCATTGCATCAATAACCGCCGGGTCGTAGAATATCTGTGCGCGGTTATTTCCCGAAATGAAATATCTCGCACAGGTTGAAAGAAGCTCATCCGAAGGATCTTTCGGAAGTCTGACGTATACTGACGGATGTGTCAGATTAAGCTCGGCTATCGACTCAATCATAATGTAAGTCAGCGGATTGACTGCGGATGCACCGTTCGGATATGTACCGCCGACAACGATCGCTTCAACCCAGCCGTCCCTGCCGTAAAGACGTTCCTCAAAACGGGTGAAAAGCTCGTCGATAATCTCTCTCGCCTCTTCGAGCGTACATCTTCCATTTGCAATATCCCTCTCAAGATAAGGCCAAAGATAATAGTCAAGCCGACCGGGACTGTTTCCGCCGTACGGATTCTCACGCATAACAACAAGATGCTGCATATAAAATGCCTGCACCGCTTCTCTGAATGTTTCAGCAGGTTTTCGCGGCACCTTTTTCATAAGCGCGGCAAGCTCATAATTTCCGAGCTTTTCATATTCAGCAATATGCTTGTCATTAAACTCGAGCATCGCATCAAGAAGAATTATTACACCCCGGTAAAATTCCGAAGCCTTTTCGTCACGGGCAAACGCAAGTGCATTTTCATACTGCGCCTTAAAGCCCTCAACTCCAAGTGAAAGTATCCGGTCATAAAACCATGTAATATGACCTTTGTACGCCCCGTCTGATAACACATGACTGTGAAACAGCTCGTCACAGTAAGGACATTCCTCCCGGAACGCTTCAAGTGCTCCGGATTCCGCGTCAAGCTCCGCACACATCTCTGCTATCGGCTCCTCGCGGTTATAGAAAATTCTTCCTCCAATTCGGTCATCATCATACACCCATACATCCTGATTGCTTATCGCATACGCCATCGCACGTGCGAGCTTTTCCCAGTGGGGCAAATCTTTATATAAAGTCAGTGCAGAGGTATGATAGTCATTACCGAAATGTGACGGCTTTGATTCCTTTCCGCGTACGATGCAAAGCTCGGCAAGCTTCGCCGTTCTCTCTGTCATTACGGTTTCCCTCCTGAATATTTTAAAATTTATTTTTTACATCTTGATTATATCAGATAAATGTGATATAATCAATGTATAAAAATGCAATTTTATATGTAAAATCGTTCCGCATGGCAGGTGAAATCAATGCTTCAAAAAAACAATCCATATCATTTTAAAGGAAAGACTGTTTTCAAAACCGACTATGACACAGTTATAGGCTTTGTAATGCCCGATTACGACTTCAGTATGCATGAGCAGGATTTTTATGAGCTTAATATAATCCTTAACGGAAGCGGAACTCACTATATCGGTGGAAATACACTTTCTGCGAATCGCGGAGATGTGTTCATCATCCCTCCCGGAATAGCTCACGGTTATTCCGGTGGGAAAGGCTTTGATGTTTATCACCTTTTGTTAAGCGATAGATTTATGCAGAAGCATACCGCGGAATTATGGTCGCTTCCCGAATTCCATATACTTTTCAAGGCGGAACCGCTTATGAGAAAGAACACTGCCGAGCTTTTTCACCTCTCGCTTACCGAAACACAAATGGCACAGATTGAAAATATTCTTTCATCGCTCATGGACAAAAACACAGAAAGAAGCAGCGAAAATCTCATACTGATAAACAGCTATGCCGTACTGCTGACCGCCCTGCTCTGTAATATTTACCGCAAAAATGCCAAAATTCTTACTGACGAAAAAACCACCTGCGACCGAAGCTTTATGGATGCCATTTCGCTAATTCACACACGCTTTGACGAAAAGCTTACGCTTGAGCGACTCAGCAAAACCGCACGGCTTTCGCGCAGTGCGTTTATCCGCCGCTTCAACGGAATTTGCGGAATGCCGCCGGCAGAATATATTACAAATATCCGACTCGAAGCTGCAGAAAGACTGCTTTTAAATTCCATGCTTCCGCTTTCTGAAATCGCGGCAAAGACCGGATTTTATGACGCTTCTCATTTAAGTAATACCTTCAAGGAGAAAACCGGTAAATCCCCCTCGGAATACCGAAAGCTTGGCGCAGACAATAAATATTTTCTCGCAAAAAATCAAGGACACCTGCAATAAATCAGGTGTCCTATTTTCATTAATATCTGTTTACGTCAATATAAATTTCCGCAAAATCTATTGTGAATGACTGGCTCGAGCGTATTTCAACAACCGCATAATCAGAATTTTGTGCCGACTTCGGAATCGTATAAGTCAGCACCGGATAGTTTGTATAAAGGCCGTCGCAGGATTCCATTCCCGAATATGTGCAAACCTTTGAGTTTACATATACAGTAGGCGGATTTGAGCCGACACTGCGTTTGGATGTTGAAAGCCGGAGCGTGACAGTTGAACCTGCCGGAATATCTCCGAGAGGGATATTCAGCACCACATTGTTTGTCGGTGACGAATACTCCGGCAAGAGCTGATGTCTTGTGTACCAGGGCATAGTCATATCCATATAAGATATCATAAGGCGGCGGTTTACTGTCATCAGCTTCTCGTATGAGCCTATTGTGGTTATAACATTCCAAAAGCTCTCATTATTGGTAAGCGTACTCTTTGCATTTTGTGTTGTTACCTTTTCCGATTCTTTAATGGGAGTTGAAAGGAAATAGTTAAACATATAAATCTTATCTGCGCCCTGCGAAAATGCGTTTGCCGCAATTCCGGCGAAGGTTTCGAGAGTATGACCGTCTACTCCGCCGCCTGCCCAGACACGGTGATTGTTGGTTTCAATGTTTACTGCAAACTCGATATCGGAGCCAAGTACGCTTCTCCAAAGCCGTGTCGGTATGTCGGTGTATGAGCTTTCAAATCTGGTCGATGCAATAACAGTATCGACGATTCCCTCTGCCGCCCATGTGATGACATCAAGGCCAAAATCGTAGTTAGTTTCGATATCGGGCGCAACACGGACTGAAATTTTTATCTTATGTCCGTATTTTTCCTCATAAATCGCAACAAGGTCATCAACCTCACGCATGAAACCGTTTAATATGTCAAGTCCATTGTATTCTCCGCCAATATGCCAGAGATAAAGCTCGCGCTGATAGTCAAGCTCTATTCCGTAACAGTCATAATGATTGAGAGCCTCGTTTATGTATGACAGCAGATACTCACGAACAATATCATGCGTATAATCCATAGAATAATCGAAATATGAAACGAACGAATGATGCTGTACACGGCGCACCTGCGGATTCTTATACCAAAAATCGGTTTTGGACATCTGCGGCCCTGGGGCAGTGAGATAATGAACATCATTCATTCGGAACGACAGCCACGTATTAATTCCAATCTCTCTGAATGTATCAATCCAAACGCCGATATAGTCACTGCCAAGCAGGTCATATACGCGGTGAGCTCCGATTGTTACCGTACTGTCTGAAAAATCTGCCGGTTCTCCGCCCTGCTCAGTCTGATAGTACATTTCAAGATAACTGGTCTTTATTTCAGACGGCATAACCTGGTCAACATTTATAATGTAATCTGTAACGTGAGTACCCTCAAAGCTTTTTGCGAGGTCAATAAAGTCCTGCACATTCAGCGAATTTCCGCCGATATTGGAAAGATAGTTTGAATTATCATGATTTATCATGATTCCGTTTACTTCATACTGCGATTCAACAGCCGGGTCCCAAGCTGTAACATCTTTTCTTGAAGACTCCCAGGACGCAAGAGCATACTGTGCTGCAGAAATTCCAAGCGTATCTCCGGCGGAAGTCGATGCATTACTCGGAATTTCACTCACCGGAACAAGCGAGAACTCATCTATGCAATAGTCCTGTCTGAACTCATCATATGGACCGCCAGCAACCTTGAGCGCGGTGATATTGGACGGAGCATTAATATAAAACTTTGCCTTCAGCCACTCATTACCGCAGTATATAGCATACTGAACACTGGTTCCGTCAGCAAAATATACGATAATACGCAAACGTGTAATCTCACCCTCGTTTGCCGTGCGGAAATAACCGGTAAACTTATATTTACCTGCCTCTATCGTCTGCGGCGGCGTATAAGTAAAGCCTACCCACACAGTTGAGATTTTGCGCATTTTAAGATAACCGCCGTTTGCATCTTCCTCATATGTCATGAACTGACGATATGCTTTTGCCTGATCCCAGCGCGAAACGCAATCTTCGGAATCGAAAGAGCCATCGCTGATAAGATTTCCTTCCACATTTGCAGCTCTTATGGATAACGGCTCATGAGCTTCAAGAGCATTCACTGTATTTATCGGCGAAGCACCGACAGAGCACAATATCTGCAGCGATAAAATGCAGGCCAACAACATACATAAAAAATGCCGTCTTTTCATACACTTCCCCTTTTCTATCAAGTGATATATCCGGTATCAAAATCGGACATTCACAGTAAATTCCTCTGACTGTCAACAAGCTATATTTCCTGATAATACTATTATACCACACAAAAACGCAAATGTAAATATTCATTTGCGGACACATTTTTTGCATTTCATGTCCAATTTGAGCACTTTTTTACTTTCAGGCAGATAAAAACAACGTCCCCGTTCATATTCTGAAGGGGGACGTTTCATATTCATTTTCAGGAATTACCGTCCACATAGTCGTAGAATTCATCCCACGGCAATTCTGAAGTGTCCGATTCTTCGCCGGAAACAAATGCTTCCGTTGTTTCAGGCTCTGTGGTAATCTCCAACTCTCCGGTCGTTTCAAGCTCTGATGCGGTTTCATTTTCACCGGTTGTTTCGGGAAGCGGAGCTGTAGTTTCTTCATCTGCAGTTGTTTCGGGATCTGCAGTGGTCACTTCCGGGTCAATGGTTGTATCAGGCTCAACTGTTGTATCGGGTTCACCGGTCGTTTCCGACTCCAAAGTTGTTTCGGGTTCGTCTGTTACATCCGGGATACCTGTGGTTTCAGGCTCGGTGGTCGTTTCGGGGGCTGCTGTTACGGGCGGCTGTGCAGTCGTGCTCGATGCCGCTGTAACTCTTGGTGCTCTGGTTGTTTCAGGTGCCGCCGTAACTCTTGGTGCCCTGGTTGTTTCAGGAGCTTTAGTGGTTTCCGGCTCTTCGGTAGTTTCAGGTTCTTCTGTTATATCCTCGGGAACCGTGGTATCAAAGGGTACAGTTGTTTCTGGAGCCTCGGTTATATCACCGGTTATATCATCATCTGTCACCTCTCCGGCAACATATCCGTCATCAATACGTTCATTTAGTTCAGCAAGCGATTTTCTTGTTTTCACGTTCATGAAAACCGAAGCAACAAGAACCAAAACAGCGATACCAACAGCAATATATGTAAATATCAAATTACGGTATGCGGTTTCATAAACAAAATCAATTTTCTGCGATATTTCCTGAACATCCTGATTATTAACGCCCATACCGAGTCCGTCCGACTTCGGAGCGTTACCCGGTATCTCACGGAAATTTAGTATATTAAATATATCTTCATCAGCGTTATTCTTCTGATTCAGCGGTGCACCGCAATACTGACATTTTGTATTATTCTGGGCATTGTTTCTGCCGCACTTTTTGCAAATCATCATTATCTCCTTGGGAACAAATATAGTAAAATTAAAACCAACGAATTTAATTATACCACAAATCAGGTTAGGATGCAAGTGGTTTCGTCACTTTTCTTCTCACAAAAATGTAAAAAAGTAAATTTCTAAAAAAAGCAAAAAATATTTTTCAAAAACCTATTGACAAACGCTCTCGCTTGTGCTATAATAGTTAAGCACCGTGGTTGTAAACCGGTACTAAAAAGTATTACATGGCGGAGTAGCTCAGTTGGCTAGAGCAACCGGTTCATACCCGGTAGGTCATGGGTTCAAGTCCAATCTCCGCTACCATTTATCTCGGCCAATAGGCTGGGAAATGGCCCGTTGGTCAAGCGGTTAAGACACGGCCCTTTCACGGCTGTAACATGGGTTCGATTCCCGTACGGGTCACCAAACGTAACAAATCCGAACTATTTCGTTAATCGAAATTGGTTCGGATTTGTTTTTTACTATGATTATTTGAGTTGATCCTAAATAATACCTCCGAGAGCGACCGATACTGGTTACTCTCGGAGATATGGTTTTATTTTATTGATTGCATCTCCGAAAAAATGACTGCAGCAAGCTTTTAATTTACTGCAGTCCCTTTTTTATAATCCGAGGCTTCTCAAATACTCGCGGCTGCTTCTCGCAAGCTCCATGCTGTCCTCATCATACCACTCATCCTGCTCGACGATAACGTATTCTGCCCCTGCGTGTTCCACCGC
Organism: Candidatus Flemingiibacterium sp.; assembly: GCA_045632605.1. Classification (GTDB taxonomy): domain Bacteria; phylum Bacillota; class Clostridia; order Oscillospirales; family CAG-272; genus Flemingiibacterium. Next base: position 10,189 of record JAZQXA010000065.1, read on the forward strand.
CTTTATAATTGTGGGGAAATCCTGCATTCCGGTACCGACTGACTTGAATCTAAAGCCGTTATCATCTCGAGTAGGCTTTTTATCTCCCTGCTTTCCTTCTCCGTCTATGAGAGCGTATACGGGACCGCCCGCAAAGCTCGTGCAGACAAAATCCTTGAGATGAACGATATTGATTTTTCCTGCATATTTTCCAATATACTCACACGGATCATATCCTGCATAGCGAACCCAGCAGGTATCGATCTCCGGCTCAAGAACATCAGTCCCCAAGGTTTCATAGAGCCAATCCATACGGAATTTTCCGTCATACTTCTCAAATTCAAACTCATGATTGTGATATAACAGCTTGATACCGTTATTTTTAAGCAACGCAGAAACTGTGCGTATCTCTTCCATAGCTTTTTCAAAATTTTCCTGACCCTTGTGATTCTCGGGCCCCATCCACGGTATAGCGCTGTATTTTACGCCTAATTTTTTTATGTACTCAACGCTCGCAGCAGGATCGTTAAGAAAAGCATCGTATCTCTGGTGGACGGAAATACAATTCAAATCATATTTGTCCAGAATCGTCTTTACTTCATCCGCGCTCTTGCCGAAGTATCCCGCAAATTCCACATAGTCGTATCCCATCTCTTTGACAGCCTTCAACGTGCTGTCCATATCGGCTTCCATCTTATCTCTGAGTGAGTAAAGCTGTAATCCAACCTTCAAATTGCTCATTTCCAATTCTCCTTTTATTTATTTTTGAATATAGTTCTTGTAGGTATCCATACCTCGTATTCGGACACTTTATCCCAAGTCTTGCCGGCACTTGCAAAGTCTATCAGTGAGAACTCACCGCCGTCTACATCCGCAACGGCCAAGGCACATTTCGCATCTATGCCCGTTTCTATATCGCGAGTAACGGCATTCCCCATCTTGTCACAAAGCACGTCTACTGCATCGGCTTTTGCGTCTACTCTTGCATCCCTGGCAAGCACAAGCGGACCGCGCTGCAATGCAACATGATACGGGGTATCCTCCGACGCTGTATTTTTCTCGCTGAAATTATCTCCGGTATCCCAATTTATCGCTGAATTAAGAATGTCCCCGTCATACGTAGGTGCCGGAATTACTCGTGTGCTCATATCAAATGACAATATCACCTTATCGAGCGGATTCCATACGCGTGTCAGCGTTGCATAGCCGCATTTTACGTTCTGAGGCTCACCGTTTACAGTCAGAACACTGTTTTTGCTCCACGCCGGAATTCTTAACATAAGAGAGAATTTCTCGGCACCTTCCATTGAAATCCCAATATGAACTTCACCGCCGACGGGATATGCGGTATCAATGTCAAAGCTCAGCTCCTGCCCCTTGGGTGAGAGACACTTAACCATGCCATTTTCATAGAGAGAGAGTACTATTCCGTCATTATTTGCCATAGCCGCGACAAGAGGCGCAACTCCGACACCGGCAGCTCCTATACAAGCGCAGCATCCGTAATACGTATTATCGTGAAGCGTACGGGCACCTGCTATCGCCATTCCTCTCACTCCACGACGCAAGGGGGTGTAACCGTCATAAGGCATACAGGTAGGTACCAATTCCAAATCTTCGTGAACCGAGTACATGGGAAATACAGCATCATTTACACATTTTTCTGTATTAAGAGCCCCAGCATATCCATTATAAAGAGCACGCTCAAAATAATCCGCAAAAAGCACATCCCCCGTAAGCTTCAGCATACGGTAGCACAGCTTCATCCATGTAACAGTAACGCAAGTTTCCTGCATAAGCCTTTCCGTGCTTGAAGACGCCTGCCGCACAGCGCTGTGGTCAAAACATTCCGAAGAGAGTCCTGCCGATCCGATAACGGTTATATCCGATTCTGCAAGCTTATACGCAAAGTTTTCAGCGGCTTTGCGGCATTTTTCATCGCCTGTTGCCTCATAATACTCCACGAGTCCCTCGAAAAATGACATAGTTTCATAAGCCTTGGTCGTTGGATACTGATACGGATATTTTTCATTCTCAAGCGCAAGGTCAACCAGACTCGCTATTCTGCAGCCACCCTCGGACACTATATATTCCGCGAAATCGAGATATTTTTTGTTTTCGGTAAGTCTATAGAGTCTGACTATTCCCTCAAGTATAGACGATGAATTGACCGCCCCATACCATTTAGAAGTCTGGTGTATAGATATTTTTCCGTCCTCACGCCCTATCTTGGATATTATGTAATCCACGTGCCCGCAAAGAGCGTTGATAACGCGTACCTTGAGCTCTTCCGACTCACAGATATCAAGGAAATAGCACATTCCGAGAATAATATATTTTCTTGCCCACATATCCCAGTGTGTAAATTCCTTGTCAAGCTCATAAGTGGAAAATCTTCCGTATCCATCCTGTACCGTGAGCATATCCTCGACAGTGTCGTGAAGTATGCGGCTTAATTCTTTGTTTTGGGTAAACTTGCATACGAGAGCGCCGCCGCGCATCATCTTTCCCCAGAATTCGCCTCGCCATCCCCTGTCATTTCCGTCAACTTGAAGGCGATATTCTTCCACGAATTTTTTCCACAGCTCAACGTCAAGAAGCTGCTGCTTCTCGGCAAAATCGAGCATTTTGCCAATCTCACCTTCAAAACAGACGGATATATCCTGACCCGATGAAGTATTGCAAAGTTTTGTTCTCATTTTGACCTCACAAATTAATTACTTTTCTTGTCCCGTGTTCGGTATGGCTTGTTATCAATGCACCGTTCACCATACATCGTTAATTAATTTACATATTATTCGCAGTACACCACGCCTTTTATAAAATTGTCCCGATGCGATTCCATATCTTCGTTTGCCATATCAAATTCTTCAAACGTATAAAGATGTTTGGTTACGCCCTTGAATTTCCACATATCTTTAGAAATGAGCTCCAGCGCCCGACGGGCAAGAGTTACCTCGTAGTCAATGCGACGCTCATGACAGTTATATATATTCAAGGCTTTCATGTTAAGCAATTTGAAATCTAACGTTCGAGGAGAATCGTTGTGAAATCCTGCAACTCCAAGAGTACCGTGGGCCGATACCATTCGTGCTGCAAGGGCAAGACCACCTTCTGTACCCGAAAATTCCACTACAGTTCTGAAGCCCGTATTGAAAATATCAGTTCTGTGACCGTCACGGGTGAGGTCTGGAGCAGTCCAATTACTCCAATCAAGATAATGCTCCTTTGATAACTGAGAGGGAAGATATACCTCATCAGCACCAAATGTTCTGGCATTTTCAAGAGCGATTTCGCGGTTGTCTACAGCGACAATATTTGTGTATCCGCGAGCTTTTAAAAGAGAAATCAGCCCAAGTCCCATATATCCTGCACCAACTACAGCTATGCGATCTCCAATCTTTTCGCTATCTATTCGTTCAGCTACACTCATTATGCAGGCAAGCGGTTCAACAATAGCGTCAGTGGATTGCAAATTTTCGGGCACCTTCATAACTTTTTTCGGATGCATAACAATATATTCCTTGTACCCACCTCCGCCAAGGCCGGTAACTCGCTCACCTATCTTGAAGTCTTTTACATTTTTTCCTACATCCGCTACAATGCCGACAGTTTCGTGTCCGAATATGTCCCCGGCTTTGGCCTGTGTCCAAGGATACCACTCGGAATGGCACATTCCCGTATAGATTACCTTTACCAATATCTGATCGTCGAGTATTTTTGGAATATCAACCTCTACTATTTTACTTTTTCTCGGCCCTTCCATTATAATCTGTTTCATAGTAATCACCTTGTCTTTGCCTGGCAAAGACTCCCTTCTCCTTATGGCAACAGCGATAAAAGTTTTGCCGTTCCTTCTTGTACCGTCTGCCCTTTTTTGAATATGCTTGATGTTCCGGCGACAAATATCTCAGCACCGGCTTCATACATTTTCGGCACGTTTTCAAAGCTACAGTTGCCGTCAATTTCAATGGGGATATGTCGGTATCCGTTTTTGTCGAGCATAGCTCGCGTTCGCTTGATTTTATCAAGACTTCCCTCTACGAGCGCCTGTCCCGAAAAACCCGGATTTACAGTCATAAGAAGAATCATATCCGTTTCACCAAGCACATCCGTTAGCATCTCTATAGGTGTGGCGGGATTGAGTGCAACACACACCTTTGCACCGAGTTCCTTTATCCGAGTAATAGCTCTCTGCAGATGAACTGTGCTTTCGTAATGAACGGATACTATATCTCCGTCTTTGATTACAAGCTTTTCAAGTACACCCTCAGGATTGTCAGCCATTATGTGAATGTCAAAAGGAAGATCAGTACCGCCTCTAAGCTTATTGATAAGCTCCATCGGAAGCATAAGATTTGGAACAAAATGATTGTCCATTATGTCACAGTGAATATAATCAATTCCGCTTTTCTCAATATCCTTCAGTTCCTGTCCCATATTCAGAATATCTGCGCACATTATAGATGCCGATATTCGAGGCTTGCGCCGCTTATTTTCCATAGGAAGGTGCGCCGCGCCGTAGAGAGGTGCGAGTTCTCCAAGTATAGCAAGCTGAATGTTTGGAATTTTTCCCACATTATAACATCTCTGTTTCACATAATTAATCAGTGGCTCCGAGTAAAGTCCCTTTTGCTCGCTGAGTCCTCCGCTGAGAAGCATACAATCGGGTGAGAGAAGATTAATGATAGCAACGAGTGCATTCGCAAGGAGCTTTACTGCGTCATCGATCACTTTAAGTGCACATGAATTTCCTTGCTCGGCTGCTAAAAATAGATCTTGACATTTCTTGCCTTCTCCGAGTATTTCTGAGGCAGTAATATCTAAGCCGATGCCTGCGCAGTACTTTTCAAGGCATCCAAGCTTCCCGCAACCGCAGTGTCGCCCGTTCTCATGCGCCGGCAAATGCCCAAGCTCTCCGGCACATCCAAGTGAACCCGAATAAATATTCCCGTTAAGGACTATTCCAGTGCCTATACCTGTTCCCAAAGTAACGCAAACGACAGAATCCTTGCCCTTTCCTGCGCCAAAGAGATATTCCCCCCACGCCGCCGCTCTGGAATCCTGGATCAAGCGGACGGGAACGGACAGAATTTTTTCAAGCTCCTCACAAATCCCATCTTTTATAATACTAATGTTCGGAGCTTTAATAATCGTCTTTCCGTCTTCGCTTACCGTGCCCGGAATACCGATTCCGCAGCTTATTATGTCGTTAAATTTCAATCCGCCTTCCTCGCACAGTGTATGCACAGATTTCTCAATAAACGACGGCAAATGTGTGATATCCTTGATATAGTATTTTTTTGATATAAGTAATGTATGAGCTTCGTCAAATATTCCTATATTTATTTTAGTACCGCCAATATCAACGCCAAGCTTCAACATATCATTCACCGCTTTCTAATTCTGATATCATATCTATCCGCCGCTGATGTCTCCCACCCTCGTACTCGGCGGTTATAAACTCATCAACTATCATCTCTGCCGTTGACATACCTATAACCCTCGCGCCGAAGGCAAGTATATTTGTGTTGTTGTGCTGTCTTGAAAGTTTTGCTGAATAAGGCTCGGAGCAAACGACGGCGCGAACGCCTTTTATTTTGTTTGCCGCAATTGATATTCCTACTCCGGTACCGCATATCAGTATTCCAAACTCACATTCTCCCGAAACAACCGCCCTCGCAACTTTTTTGCTGTAAATAGGATAATCTGTACGTTCAGTAGTATTAGTCCCGAAATCAATTACCTCGTATCCCTTGACTTCAAGATAAGATTTTATGTAATTTTTCATTTCAACGGCAACATGATCATTTCCAATGGCTATTTTCATATACTACTCCTTACACTGCTTATCCTACAATATAGGGGTCAAGCTCCATATTCTGCCAATCAACAATTGCCTTCATATACTTGCCGTATTTTGAAGTGAGTTCACCCTGCGCCTTATCGAAATCTGTGATGGAATATACTTTGGTGGGAACAGTTTTGTAATTCCATTTTCCCGACGCGATAAGATCCATGGCATTGTGAGCGGCATGACAGTGAAAATCTGCCTCTCTCGGGTGAGTGCTAAGACAGTCAATCGCCATAAAATTGAGCCACTGAATATCCACTAGTCGCTTACCGCCCGTATGGTACGCACCTATTGCAAGCTGACCGCACATTCTCGTCATATGCATTGCAAGATCGAGAGATTCGTTAGTCTCGCCCCATTCCATTACTACGGAGAACCCTGTTTCAAACGGAGCTTCTTTGTCTGTGAGATATCCCGCGGGAAGCTCATCGGGAAGATAAACTTCTTTTGCTCCGTATTTTTTTGCATCCTCAAGAGATTCGCGGCGTACATCGACAGCTACTACGTCATAGCCTCTCATTGTAAGAAGGCTGATTGCTCCGCATCCCATGTACCCACAGCCGACAATTGCAACTTTATCTCCGGGCATAGGAAGGCTAAGCTTGGTTACGGCACCCAAAATGCAGTAAAGCGGCTCGACGATAGCTTCAATATCTGTTATATTATCAGGGATTTTTACAAGCCCCTTTTCATCGTGTACAGTATACTCAGCGCTTCCATCACCACCAAAGCTCACTCTGTCTCCAACCTTCACATAGGTAACAGCCGAACCTACTGCTTCGACTACACCGATTGGCTCGTGGCCGAATGATAAGCCTTCCTCTGCTGTTGACCATGCGTAATGCTCTGACATACAAACGCCACAATAAGTAAGCTTAATAAGCACGTCTGTGTCGTCTTTCAACTTTGGCATCGGGACATCGATAAGTTTGCTCTGCTTAGGACCTTTCATCACAAGCTTTTTCATAATATTTACTCCTTTTTAAATCAGCACAAGCTGTTATTACATAACTATTTTATCAATAAGCAGGAAAAAAATGAATGGATAATTACATAAAAAACATTGACAAAACAGACTTTTTTATGATAGAATAAGCTTGATAATGCTGAATAAAAGGAGCTTATATGGGAATTTATATTTGTAATAAACCGATATTACCTATAAAATCTTACACTAAGCATTCGCATGATAAGTGTGAGATCGTTTTGCAGGTGATGGGGCACTCAAATATTACTGTTGAGGAAAATACATATTTCATGTCAGAGGGGGACGTAATAGTAATCCCACCTAATGCCGTGCATTATGGTGTGGCAGATACGGAATTTTTGGATGCATATATCCAAGCCGGTAATCTTGAATTTTCTGAAGTGACCCATGTACACGATTATGACGGAATGATACGCACACTGTTTGATATTGTGCATAAGGTTACCACTGAAAAGGAATATGATTATCTTGCCATTGCAGACGGACTTCTTGATACGATTTGCAGATGCATAGAAAAACATTCGAGGAATGACTATAAATATCCCTTCGTTAACGATTTTAAAAATACCATATACATGAATATTTCAAATTCAGATTTTGATATGAGTGCACAAATCCGTAAAACGGGGTATAACATAGACTATTTTAGAAGATGCTTTCGCGAGGATTTGCAATGTACACCGCACGAATATCTCGTCTCATTGAGAATCGCGCTTGCCAAGAAAATGTTACGTCATGAACCGTTATTAAGTATAGAAAGTATTTCGATAAACTGCGGTTTTAGAGATTATTTTTATTTTTCGCGCGTGTTTAAAAAATATTGTGGAGTGAGCCCACGAAAATATAGGGAGCAGCATTTGAAATAATAATCGGTAACGCCACGGCATTTTTTATTGCCGTGGTGTTACCGATTATCTTGGCTATGATCCCGATCAATGATAATTATATAAAAGTGCTTCTAACATTTGATGATTCGCCGATTACCATCCCAACATCCGATGAAATTGAATATATGGCTAATAGTTCGGACATTCAATCGTTCGCTTCACCAACAACAAAAACCATCCCTTGCGGATGGTTTTTGTTGTTTTTAATTTTTCGTGCAGCGCACCGGACACTGTCCTGTCAACTTTCACTTATCTTCCGCAAACCGACGGTTTTCAAACAAAACTTTATTGAGTCTTTCTGTACGGCGCTTGATTATGGAGTAAATGACCGCCCAAACTGCCAAATACCCCAAAACAAAAATAACGGAAAATACCAGAATCGGTGTTACCCCCACTGCAAGCCACCCATTAATCAGATATGTGATTAAATAGCTGATGTATAACACACATCCATGTATCAGTATTGCCAGCATTAAAGGCAAACGTTCAATCTGATAAATAACATTCATTCCTCCCGCAATAAAAGCGAGAGCAGTCAAAGAAATAACACCAAGACATACCTCATTAACCGTCAAGGTCTGCACACCGTATTGATGCTGTAAAATCAAATATAAAATCACCAAAACAATCGGACCAAAGCCAGAGGCAATTAAACCACGGCGAAAAAATTCAAAAATATTCGTTTTCATATTTCTTCATACCTCCTTCTGATTGCCGCAAAACAGCGTCTTGAAACATATTCACGATATCCGCACCGAAATACCGCGTCCACACCTGCACTGAAAACTGCATTAAACCGCAGAATGCGGTGTTCATTGGCAAGAGTTGATTTATTTATACGAATGAAATAAGTCGGCAAAATATTCTCCAAATCGCGGAGTCTTTCCTGAATACGGTATCGGTTGCCATCCGTATCAATTGCAATTACCTTTCTGTCAATGACGGTAATGCATTCAATTTCCGCAAACGCCAATTTTCGTGTTTCGTCATCCCGGCATCCCATAATATAATCCACTCCCGAAAAGCCGCAAATAAGATTTTCAATCTGTTCTGTCAGCGCAGACGGTGCATGAACCACCATTATTATTTCTTCTTCTGCATTTTTGTCAATAATAAGTTTGCACTTCATCACACAGCTCCTTACTGCTTTTTCATTTGACCGAGAAAACAGAGCACTGCCGCCACTGTTATAACTATACTATATAAAAGTATCGGGAGGATGTGCACTGCTGCTGTCTCAAGATCCCCTTTAAATAAAGCTTTTTCCATTCCTACTGCGTGAACGAACGGAAGCGCATTGGCTAATTTTTCGAAAAAGCTTCCAACAAGCTTCAAATCGAACCACACACCAGAAAGCCATGCGGAAAGATTCGTCAGCAATGCTCCGCAAATACCCCCAACCTGTTTGACCCCCAATAAGCTGCCGCACAAAAGACCGAGTGCAATGTTGAAAATCGCCATAGGTATTATCCCTATAATTGCATAAA
>JAZQXA010000066.1:0-9492 GCA_045632605.1 Candidatus Flemingiibacterium sp.
GAAGTGAAGCCGTATACATAGGCGACTCCGAGGTTGACATCAAACCCGCCGCAAATGCCGAAATGGACTGCATCAGCGTCACCTGGGGATTCCGCGATGAAGTAAAGCTGAAAGACGCCGGAGCATCCTGCTTTGCACGGAGCGTAAGTGAGCTTGAATCCGAGATTTTGAGGTAAGCTTTCCACCCCGCATAATGCAAATTTCATAAAAGAAAACCACTTGCAATTGCAAGTGGTTTTTTATGGCGGAGAAGCAGAGATTCGAACTCTGGAGACCCGTTAAGGCCTACACGATTTCCAATCGTGCGCCCTCGACCAACTAGGCGACTTCTCCGTATGGGTCGATTACCTTGATATTATATCACAAACCGACCCATTTGTCAATAGCTTGGCGAAAAATATTTTCCCGATTTTTCATAGTGCTGTAATTATGCGCTCCACTGCTTCTTTTATCAGCGAACCGAGCGGTACATCACCAACACCGGCAACAACACTGTCGCACTTGTTTACCGGAATAAGTATGCGAAGCGCGCGGCTCTGACCTATAGCCGCCGCCATTTTCGGCGTAACCTCGCCGTAGAGTGCATCTGCGATAACAATTCCTATAGGTCCGGCGATAACGTCAGCATCACGGCAGGCAACTATAACCGGGTTTTCTCCGGTGGCCGCCGCATCGGGATAGCTTTTCAGCATATTCGAGGTTGCAATGCCGTTTGTACCGATTGCAATAAGCTGTGCGGTTACGTTTTTTTCGCGCAAAGCTCCAATAAGCTGACCGCCAATCTTTCCGCCCTGCCCGTCTATTATTACGATTTTCTTCATTATTGTTTGTCCCCCAAAAGCGAAATTGCATTTTCGCTGAAAATTTTGCGTTTGAGCTCGTCTGTAATATCAAGAGAATCGACATACTCATATTCGAGCGCCGAGCTGTACCACGGAAAATCACTTCCGAACAGTATCTTATCCGGGTCATGATTTTTAAGCATTCTTGCGCACTGCCCCCTGTCAAAGTCAAATACCGGTGCAAGAGAGGTTTCGAGCCAGATATTCTTGCCAATCAGCAGTTTTTCAACCTCGTCCCACTGACGGCAGGCACCCATATGCGCCGCAACAAGCTTCAGCGACGGGAATTTTTCCATCACCTTCAAAAGCCGCTCGGGCGTACAATGTATAAAATCCGGAGATATGAAATCCCAGCCCGAGTGTGTAACAACAAAAAGGTCGTTTTCCGCGCAAGCGGCGTAAATCTCATCAAATTTTTCGTCGTCAACCGTCCGTTCCATATAGTCGGGATGAATTTTTATTCCGCGTATTCCGGCATCCTTGAGTCGGCGCGCTTCGGCGGAGATACAGTCGCTGTCGGGATTGAGCGAGCCAAGAGCATACAAGCGGTCAGAGGTTGAATTTATCTCTATCGCGAAATTATTGACGTTAGTCTGCTGTTTAGGATTTGTGGCGATATTCAGGATCACAGCACGGTCAACGCCCCACTCATCCATACGTGAAAGAAGGCTTGGCACAGTACCGTCGCCATACGGCTCAATGCCGCCGATACCTGCAAGTTTTGGTATAGCTTTTTCGGCAACCTTGTCGGGAAAAGCGTGAGTATGAAAGTCAATTAACATTTTTTCTGTCCTTTACAGTATATTCTCATATATTTTAGCATATCGCTTCGTGAAAATATACATTATATTGTAAACATTGCGGAATCGTCTAAATTACTATAATAATATTATGAAAAAACCTAAAAAAAAGCATTTTGCCTATTGAAAATTTTTGGATTTTGTTTTATAATGATATTATAATGGGGTAGAATGGTATTTATGTAAAACACCGCACACCTTTTGTGATATTTTTAACATATTTACATTTTTATCCGTAAAAATATACAATAACCGCTTTTGGAGGTAAATAAATGAAGACTACCACTGCAAACAGCTTGCCGAATTTTAAGTCGGCGTCAGAGCTTCGCGAACTTGCAAACGGTGAAGCTTCGAGCGCAAAGAGCCGCATCGCCGCACTCTTTGACGAGGGTACATTCGCCGAAACGGGTGCTTTTGCACACAACATCGCCGCAGAGCTTGACGGCTGTGAATGTGAGATGGAGGGTGTCATCACCGGCTATGGCGCGATTGACGGCAGACTCGTTTTCGCATTTATCCAGGACTTTTCGCGAATGAAAGGCGCACTCGGTGCTATGCACTCAAAGAAAATCTGCGACCTTTATGACCTCGCGATAAAGAACGGTGCCCCGATCATCGGCGTTTTCGACAGCGCAGGCGCATATGTCCTTGAGGGTGTGTCCGCTCTCGCCGGCTACGGAAAGATTATGAAAAAGGTTTCCTCGGCTTCGGGCATAATTCCGCAGATTGCAGTCATCGCAGGAAACTGCGGCGGCGCAATGGCAACCGTGGCTTCGATGTTCGATATCGTAATCGGCGCAAAGGATGCAAAATTCTATGTAAATCCGCCGTTTATCACAAATGAACTCGACAAGTCGGCAAATCTCGGAAAAATCGAAACTGCGGCAAAGAACGGTCAGATTCATGCAGTATGCGACACCGACTCAGAGGCTCTTGCATACACGAGAACACTGCTCTCCTACATTCCGCAGAATAACGCCGACGGCACAGCTTATTCGGCAACTACAGACGAGATAAACCGCCTCACCCCCGATGTTTCGGGAATTATTTCAGGCGACGGCTACAATATGGCAGACGTTATCGCGGCAATTTCCGATGATGCAAAATTTCTCGAGCTTTGTGCAGATTACGCCGGTTCAATGCTCACCGGCTTTGTTACACTCAACGGTATGGTAATCGGTGCCGTTGCAAACAATCCGGCTGTAAAGAGCGGTAAGCTTACCGCCTGTGCGGCAAAGAAAGCAGCTCGCTTTATTTCATTCTGCGACTGCTTCAAGATTCCCGTGCTCACACTCGTTGATACCGAGGGCTACGAGGTTACCGCCGAAGCTGAAAAGGCGCAGTACGGTGCTGCTCTCGCAAAGTTAGCTTCTGCGTATGCTTCGAGCGAAAACGCAAAGGTTACTGTCGTTCTCGGCAAGGCTTTCGGCGCGGCATATACCCTCATGGGTTCAAAATCGCTCGGTGCTGATATAGCTTTCGCGGCAGAGGGCGCAAAGATAAGCGCAATGCCGACAAAGTCCGCCGTTGCGTTCGCATGGAACGAAAAGGTAACAGACAATTCAAAGCGCGCTGAAGTCGAAGCGGCATGGGACAGCGTTATGGCATCTCCCGTCGTTGCGGCAAAGGCAGGCGAAATCGACGATATCATAAATCTCGACGAGCTTCGCCAGCGTACATCATCGGCATTCGAAATGCTCGGTGCAAAGAATATGCTCTGCATTCCGAAGCGCCACAACAATCTTCCTTTATAATCGGAGGAAGTCACAATGAACATTAATCCTCTTTTTCTCGCCAACACAGCCGTGGATTATTCAAAATCCATGGAAATGTCTGAGGCGATACCGTACGGACTTCAGACCGTACTGCTCGGCATGGGCGTTGTATTCTCTGTGCTTATTATACTCATGGCAGTGCTCACTGTTTTCAAGTATGTATTCTATAAGCCGGCAAAGAGCGAAACAAAAGCCACCGAAAGCAAAAAAGCCCCCGAGCCTATACCCGAGCCTGCTCCCGTTGTTCCTGAAACGGACGATGCAGAGCTTGTCGCCGTAATTACAGCGGCGATAGCAGCAATGCTCGACGCACCCACGACATCCTTCAAAGTCGTATCGTTCAGACGTACGGCAAAAAAATAAATCTATAAAGGAGATTATAACAATGAGAAGATTCAGTGTAACCGTAAACGGTAATGTATATGATGTAGAAGTTGAAGAAATCGGTGCAGGTGCACCTGCCGCTCCCGTTGCTCCCGTGACACCGGCGGCACCCGTTGCTGCTCCGGCAGCGACTCCGGCACCTAAAGCAGCTCCGAAGGCAGCCGCTCCGGCAGGAAAAGCCGGCGCAGTTTCGGTAAGTGCTCCTATGCCCGGCAATATTCTTAAGGTGAATGTCACCGTCGGTCAGGCAGTAAAGAAGGGCGATATTATCTGCGTTCTTGAAGCCATGAAGATGGAAAACGACATTCCTGCTCCCGAGGACGGAACCATTTCTTCCGTCAACGTTCAGAAGGGCGCATCCGTAAACTCCGGCGACGTTCTTGTTACTATGAACTGATACCTCGACGATAAAGAGGTACTGTCATGTTAGAAACAATCAATAATTTTATAAACACCACGGGCGTTATGCAGCTGCTCGGCGGTGACGGATGGTGGAAGACTCTCGTAATGTGGGGAATTGCATTCGTGCTCATTTATCTCGCCATTGCGAAGAAATTCGAGCCGCTGCTCCTTCTGCCGATTGCCATAGGTATGCTTCTGGCAAATTTGCCCGGCGCAAACCTTATTCACACCGAGTTTTTCTTTGATGAATATTATCTGACGGCAGAACAAATTGCCGCAGGTGAGCACGTCGCCATGTCAACTGTGCTCAAGGAAGTATTCAATAACGGCGGACTTATTGACATTCTTTATCTCGGCGTAAAGCTCGGAATTTATCCCTCGCTCATCTTCATGGGTGTCGGTGCAATGACCGACTTCACTTCGCTTATCGCAAATCCAAAGAGCCTTCTTATGGGTGCCGGCGCACAGCTCGGCGTATTCGTTGCTTTCTTCGGCGCACTTCTGCTCGGATTTTCTCCGATGGAAGCAGGCTCAATCGGCATTATCGGCGGTGCAGACGGCCCGACAGCAATTCTCGTAACAAAGACACTTGCCCCACAGCTTCTCGGTGCAATTGCAATTGCCGCTTACTCATATATGGCGCTTATCCCGATAATTCAGCCGCCGTTTATGAAGCTGCTCACCACAGAAAAAGAACGTAAAATCGTTATGACTGCGCTTCGTCCCGTTTCGAGAACAGAGCTTCTTCTCTTCCCGATTGTCGTTACTGTTGTCGTAGCAATCATCGTTCCCGATGCGGCACCGCTTATCGGCTTCCTTATGTTCGGCAACCTCATGAACGTATGCGGAGTTACCGACCGTATCTCGAAGACGGCACAAAATGAACTTATGAACATTATGACCATCTTCCTCGGCGTTTCTGTCGGTGCAACCGCAAATGCCGAAAACTTCCTCGCTATTGATACCTTAAAGATTATCGCTCTCGGTCTTACTGCGTTCTGCATTTCCACCTGCGGCGGTCTTATCACGGGTAAAATCATGTGCTTTGCAACAAAGGGCAAAATCAATCCCCTTATCGGTTCGGCAGGCGTTTCCGCTGTTCCTATGGCGGCACGTGTTGCTCAGGTTGAGGGACAGAAAGCAAATCCGGCAAACTTCCTGCTCATGCACGCAATGGGCCCGAACGTCGCAGGCGTTATCGGCTCTGCTGTTGCGGCGGGAGTATTCCTCTCGATGTTTAAATAATACACAATAAAATCCTATTTTACGGAGGAAAAACATAAATGGCTAAAGTAAAAATTACCGAAACCGTCCTGCGTGACTCGCATCAGTCGCTTGTTGCAACACGTATGACTACAGACGAAATGCTTCCCATTCTTGAAGCAATGGACGGCATCGGATATCATTCTCTCGAAGCTTGGGGCGGTGCAACATTCGACTCCTGCATGAGATTCTTAAACGAAGACCCCTGGGAAAGACTGCGCAAGATTCGTGCGACAGTCAAGAATACCAAGCTCCAGATGCTTTTCCGCGGACAGAACATCCTCGGCTACCGTCACTATGCAGATGACGTTGTTGAATATTTCGTTCAGAAGTCAATCGCAAACGGAATCGACATTCTGCGTATCTTCGACGCACTCAATGACCCCCGCAACCTGAAGACCGCAATCAACGCAACAAAGAAAGAGGGCGGTCATGTTCAGGCGGCTGTTTCTTATACGACCGGTCCCGTTTACACTACCGAATATTACACCAAATATGCCCGTCAGCTCGAAGAAATGGGCGCAGATTCAATCTGTATCAAGGATATGGCAGGACTTTTAAAGCCTTACGATGCGTATGACCTCGTAAAGGCGATGAAGGAAACCGTAAAGATTCCGATTCAGCTCCACACACACTACACCGCTGGCGTTGCTTCAATGACCCTTTTAAAAGCAATCGAAGCAGGAGTTGACATTGTTGACACCGCAATTTCACCTATGTCGATGGGAACATCCCAGCCGCCGACAGAGCCGCTTGTTGCTTCCCTTGCAGGCACTCCTTATGACACCGGACTCGACCTTGCAAAGCTCGACGAGATTTCGAAGTACTTCATGCCGCTTCGCGAAAAGTATATGGAAAGCGGACTGCTTGACCCCAAGGTGCTCAAGGTTGACGTTAATGCACTGCTTTATCAGGTTCCCGGCGGTATGCTTTCGAACCTTGTTTCCCAGCTCAAGCAGGCAGGAAAATCCGATAAGTTCATCGAGGTTCTCGAAGAAGTTCCGCGTGTACGTGCAGATGCAGGTTATCCGCCTCTTGTTACACCGTCAAGCCAGATTGTCGGAACACAGGCGGTATTCAACGTAATTATGGGTGAGCGCTACAAGAACGTAACAAAGGAATTCAAGGGTCTTGTCCGCGGCGAATACGGAAAATCTCCGATGCCGATAAAGCCCGATTTCCAGAAGCAGATTATCGGCGATGCAGAGCCTATCACCTACCGTCCGGCAGATGATTTGAAGCCGGAGCTTGACGAGCTTCGCGAAAAAGTGAAGCCGTGGGCAATTCAGGACGAGGATGTCCTTTCCTATGCGCTTTTCCCCCAGGTTGCCGAAAAATTCTTTGAGTGGAGAAAAAATCAGCAGTACGGCGTCGACGGCGAAAATGCCGATGCCGAAAACAAAATCCACACCGTTTAATAATAAAGGCGGAGCTGTCGGTTTGTCCGAACAGCTCCGCACAGTTGATTATATAAGGAAGTATAATATGACATCAAACCAGCCTAAAGAAAATAAAATGGGCACAATGTCCATAAATAAGCTCGTGCTTTCAATGAGCCTGCCAATGATAATATCAATGCTTGTTCAGGCTCTTTACAACATCGTTGACAGCATCTTCGTTTCAAGAATCGTGGACCCTGAAATTGCAAACCTCGGCGAGCAGATGCTCGGTGCAGTATCACTTGCGTTTCCGCTTCAGATGCTGATGATAGCAGTCGGCGGCGGTACCTGTGTCGGTATAAATGCTTTGCTCTCAAAAAGGCTTGGCGAAAAAAACTTTGAAGGCGCAAACCGTATCGCCAATAACGGTATTTTCCTCGCTCTGTGCAGCTATATACTGTTCCTTTTAATCGGACTCTTCGTTGCGCCGGCTTTCATTAACATTCAGACCGAAAACAAAATCATGGCAGACGGCGCGATAGCATATCTGCAGATTGTTCAGTGCGCTTCGTTCGGTCTTTTCGGGCAGTTTGTATTCGAACGACTCCTGCAGTCAACCGGAAAAACCGTACTTGCAATGATTTCGCAGGGCATCGGTGCTATAATCAATATTATCTTTGACCCGATATTCATTTTCGGCGTTGATGCGCTCGGCATCCCGGCTATGGGCATCGCCGGTGCAGCATTTGCAACCGTTCTCGGTCAGATTATCGCGGCAATTGTCGGACTGATAATGAATCTTAAGCTAAATCACGAAATCGTGATTAATCCGGTGAAATACCGTCCCGACATAAAGAACATCGGTGCAATATACAAAATTGGTTTTCCTTCGATAATTATGCAGTCAATCGGTTCGGTAATGACCGTTGGCATGAATACAATCCTTCTCGGATTTGAGGCTGTCGGCGAAACAGCAGTCAGCGTCTTCGGTGTATATTTCAAGCTCCAGAGCTTCTTCTTCATGCCGGTATTCGGACTCAACAACGGCATCGTCCCGATTGTCAGCTACAACTACGGTGCCGGAAAACGTGACCGCATGGTGAAAACCATAAAAATCGGCTGTATATATGCAATAACGATAATGGCAATCGGCGTTGCTGTTATGAACCTTATCCCGGATAAGCTCTTATTACTCTTTGAAGCAACAGATAATCTGCTTACTCTGGGCGTTCCTGCACTGCGTACTATCTCTTTGAGCTTCATCTTTGCTGGATACTGTATAACCGTCGGCTCCGTATTCCAGGCACTCGGAAACGGCGTCTACAGTCTTATCATCTCGGCAACTCGTCAGCTTGCCGTGCTTCTGCCGGTGGCATTCCTCATGTCACTCACGGGAAGAATCGAGCTTGTCTGGTATGCTTTCCCTATAGCTGAAATTGCTTCTCTTATTTTCTCAACATTCTTCCTTATCAGAATCTACAACAAAATCATCAAGCACGTCGGAAAATAAATTTTCGCCCAAAAGCCGCCGAAAGTAGCCGATACCTCTCACGGTATTCAATCCCCTTTAGGGAAGGCATATCGGCGGCTTCGTAATAATATGCGCTATTCTATGGCGCATATTCGGTACACTATACGTTATTTTCCTGCATTCAAAAAAAATTACGCTGTCCACCTTAGAATCGGGTGGACAGCGTTAGTTTTTAATGTAGGTTCACAATTAGTGAACAATGCATCTTTCGGTATCTTTATCGAAGATGTGGAGTCTGGAGATTTCGAGAGCAACCTTGATTGTGTCGCCTGCTCTTGCGTTGGAGCGAGAGGAAACGCGAGCGGTAAGGGTCTGCTCCTCGTCTGCAGCGAGGTAAAGGAAGATTTCGTTACCCATAAGCTCGGTAACGTCAACATTACAAGTGATAACGCTCTCAGCCATGCTGGAGAGGTACATAGGCTCGTCGTGGATACACTCGGGACGAAGACCTGCAATAACTTCCTTGCCGATGTAATCATTGAGAACACCCTCGGCATTCTTTTCAGCCGGAAGCTTGAGAGAGTTTCCTGCAAACTCAATATAAATCTCATCAGACTTCTTAACAAGCTTTGCGTTGATGAAGTTCATCTGAGGAGTTCCGATAAAGCCTGCAACAAAGATGTTGCAAGGAGAATCGTAAAGGTTCTGAGGAGTGTCAACCTGCTGGATAAGACCGTCCTTCATAACAACGATACGGCTTGCCATAGTCATAGCCTCGACCTGGTCATGAGTAACGTAAATGAAGGTTGTGCCGAGCTTCTTGTGAAGCTTGGTAAGCTCAGTTCTCATCGCTGCACGGAGCTTCGCGTCGAGGTTAGAGAGCGGCTCGTCGAGAAGGAATACCTTCGGGTCACGGACGATTGCACGACCGAGCGCAACACGCTGCTTCTGACCACCGGAGAGAGCCTTGGGCTTTCTGTCGAGAAGGTGGGTGATATCGAGGATTCTTGCAGCCTCTTCAACGCGGCGCTTGATCTCCTCCTTGGGGGTCTTGTTCAGCTTAAGGCCGAATGCCATATTCTCGAATACGGACATATGAGGATACAGAGCGTAGTTCTGGAAAACCATCGCGATCTGTCTGTCCTTAGGTGCTACATCGTTTACCAAACGGTCGCC
>JAZQXA010000067.1:0-16685 GCA_045632605.1 Candidatus Flemingiibacterium sp.
ATTCGGGTCAAACGACTTGATTCCGACGCACATTCCGGTCTTATAAAGCTGAGAAAGTATCGACTCAAACTCACGGTCTATTGTATACTGAACATAAACCTTCGCCGCAAGCTGTCCCTCATATGCGATATAGAGAATACCCGTGGAACTCTGATCCTGTCTTTGGCTATCAATGTCATACGGAATGTCGAAGTCTTTCTTTTCCATGTAAGATGCCTTGCCAAGATAAACAGCAACACCGTCGATTGTAACGGTGAATCCGTCGTCATCAACCTCAATAAGCTCAACATCCTCCGAATGACCAAGATCATGAGTTGCCTGATTAAAAACATCGGCAAGCGGTCCGCCCACCTTGAGGAAAGCACTGGCAAGACTGTAAATAATTTCGTCAATGCGATTCTGGCCGTAAACCTTGATGCTCGTCACCTTAACACCGCCGGACGGAAAAACTTCCTTATCCTCAAACGAAATAACCGAGGAGGAGGAATATTCGCCAAGCGAAATTTCACCGAGAATAGCACTGTCGTTATTGTAAGAATCCTTCGATGCCTTATAGAAAGGATAGCTGTAAATGATAAACGCCGCAAACGGAGTTGTGACCGTAATGGTTACAAACGCCATCGTAAATGCTTCATAAGCACTTCCGGTTTTAATAAACGAAAGAATCACAAATATCGCCGCAAGAATAAGCACAACAGGAAGCAGAATGCCGATTATTGGCTTTGGAATCTTATTTTCATCAACTCTCTTGAAGAAACCGTCAACGAAATCTGTCTTTCCGACACGAACAATCTGTGCTTCTGCCGGAACATAATCGTTAAACACTTCGCGCTCAAGCGATTCTGTTGAATCGGAAACCTTTGTAACAACAAATTTCTTCTTTCTCGAAGAAACGATATTAAAGCTGAAAACATCACGCTTCAGATTCATAAACTCATAGAGCAGCGCCAGCACAACAGCGAGAGCTACGGGAAGATTGTAAATTCCGAATCCCTCTGTCGGAGCGGCAATTCCTGCGATAAACGTATAAATCACCGATGCCGCCAAAATGAATGCTGTAATACTTTCGGGAATGGGCTTGAGCGATATAATTCCCTTCACTCCGTCGATAACCTGTTTTCCGACCAATACGCCGAGGAAAACAACGAGCTGGAGATCAACCATCGCATAAACCATCGGATATGATGTCGGACGCATAAATCTCGGAAGAGTCATGCCGAACATCGAGAAGTTTTCAAGCAGGAACAGCACGGCAAGAAGTCCGACTGCCGCCGCAATTCTTAAAATAAGCGTGTAATATTTCGACTTATATCCGGTAAGTATCTCAACATTCTGTTCGCGTGTCACATATTCAAGCTTGCCGGCAACCGCCTGCATCTGTGCAGTTTCTTCATGCTTTTGGAGAATATCGTCTTCGATTTCGGTTGCCTTCTTTTCACCGACAACCTCCTTAAGCTCCTCGTTCATTCCAAAGGCAAGCATTATGTTGAGGTCAGTCTGATCAATTTCGCCGGTATCGGCATTACCATAAACCAACGGTCCATCTGCCTCCGCATCCGAAACAGGTTCAGCATCATCACTGACCGGAGTGAAGACCTCGGTTTCAGACATTGAAAACGCTTCATCTATGAGCTGACCGATTTCATCATCGTCATCACCGGCAGACTCCATCTGCTTTTTGACAGTTGCTATATCAAACACTGCGGTGGTCTGCGTATCAAGCGCAATTTCATTATCGGATTCAGCGATCTCAACATCAGCATCAGGCTCATAAAGAACCACATCAGCCGATTCATCCTCGGATTGAGCAATATCTTCTTCCGAAGCCCCATCGATAACCGCTAACTCTTCAAGACTTTCGCTTTCCTCGATTTCCTCGATTTCCTCGATTTCCTCGATTTCCTCGATTTCCCCGATTTCCCCGATTTCTTCAATTGCTTCGGCTTCAATAATCATCTCTGCTTCTTCAGCAGCCTCGGCATCAATAACCTCTGCAGTTTCTTCAATCGTTTCGGTTTCTTCGATAGCTTCTGCAGCTTCGGTCACTTCAGCTTCTTCAACGGGTTCAGCCGCTTCAATTACTTCAATCGCTTCAACTTCTTCGACAGTTTCCTCGAATATCTCGGCAATAGCATCCTCGTCAGCCGACGCTTCAACCGCAGCATCCACACCGGACTCCGCATCAGCGAGTACAGCATTCTCGATATTCTCGCGAACAGCTGCAATCTCCGCCTCGCGCTCCTCCTTCGGTCTTGTTATGTACTTGTCAATAAGCGCATCAATATCAAGGTCAGAGTCGTCCGTGGCAGTAAATGCTTCGGCATTGTGAAGCTCTTTTTCTGCCGATTTGTAAACCGAGTCGTCGATTTCAAGCTTGTCACCACGCGACTTGTTGATGTCAGCGAGATTAACATTCTGAGATTCAGACTTGGTTCCCATACTCTTATTCAAAAGCGCAAGCAGCTCATCGGCGGTCATGTCCGCGCCTTGCTTGCTGTTTGAAGGCTTTTCGTCACTGCGCATT
The DNA here is from genome assembly GCA_045632605.1 of Candidatus Flemingiibacterium sp. Lineage (GTDB taxonomy): Bacteria > Bacillota > Clostridia > Oscillospirales > CAG-272 > Flemingiibacterium. Next base: position 2,525 of record JAZQXA010000067.1, read on the forward strand.
TTGTCGTTCCTTTCTGAAAAATTTAATTTCCGCGCATCTGTCGTGCGGCTTCACAAAGAAGCACCGCCGCTGCGCAGGATACATTAAACGAGTTTACGTTTCCGTACATCGGAATCGATATAATAAAATCGCACTTTTCGCGAACAAGACGTGAGATACCGTCCCCCTCGCTTCCGACCACAATAGCCGTAGCGCTGTCGAATTTCGTATCGTAATACGGAGTGCCGTCAGCCTCCGCACCGTACACCCAAATTCCCTTTTCCTTGAGCTCATCAATGGCCGCTGCAAGATTTGGAACCTTTGCTATGGCCAAATGCTCGAGTGCTCCGGCAGAAGCCTTGTCAACAACCGCAGTAAGCCCCGAAGCACGACGTTTCGGAATTATAAGCCCGTGTGCTCCGGCACCCTCGGCACATCGGATTATCGCACCGAGATTATGAGGATCGGCAATTTCATCGGCAATAACGATGAACGGCTTTTCTCCGCGTTCACGTGCTATATCGAGTATTTCATCAATCGTCACATATTCCTTCGCCGCCGCCATAGCAACCACACCCTGATGATTTGCGCCGTTTGCAAGAGCATCAATTTTTGCCTTTTCGACCTCGACAACCGGAATCTTCTGGGCGATAGCTTCGGCAACGATCATAGTAATCGAGCCTTCACGATCTCCGCGTCTGACGAAAAGCTTATCCACGGAGCGTCCCGATTTGAGAAGCTCATGCACAGCGTTTCTGCCGCAAACGACATTCGAGGAAAATTCCTCATCCTCCTGCGGCCTAACCGCACGCGGTCTTTCACCGTATGGCTCACGCTTTGTTTTGTTTGAGTTGTATTTTTTATTGTTGTTATTTTTATACATGATAACCTTTATTTGTCAAAATTGTAAAAAGTATAGTAAAAATATACATCTATATAATCATTATATCATACTTTTGTCGTTTTGTACATACCTTTCGGAGATTTTCTCACAAAAAAACGACAATTATTTTGTAAATAAAAAACGAAGATACCGCATAATACGATATCTTCGAATTTTACGATTAACACCTGTAATTACTGCTGCTTCATTTCAGCATAGCATTCGCTGCAATATACCGGTCTGTCGTTGCTGGGCTGGAAAGGAACCTTAGCTTCCTTACCGCATCTTGCACAGGTTGTTGTGAAAAGCTCTCTCTGGGGCTTTCCGGCGTTCTTTCTTGCATCGCGGCAAGCCTTGCATCTCTGGGGCTTATTCTGGAAGCCCTTTTCAGCATAGAACTCCTGCTCGCCTGCAGTAAAAATGAATTCCTCGCCGCAATCCTTACAGATCAATTTTTCGTCCTGATACATTTTGAAAATACCTCGCTTGTGTAGAAAAAATAGATTTTGCCCTCGACGGATTCCAACCGACACCTTTGCAGTAAAATTACAATCAACGCTCTTGTTAAGCTATACGGGCATATATGTTTATCAAATGGTCACAATGACACTCTGATAATTAATCAACTATTAATATTATACCACTTTTTTGGATAATGTCAATAGTTTTTCAGAATTATTTTTTGTCGATTAATGCATCTTGTTTATTATGTACATAATAACAACCCATATTTGGATATTACGACAATCTTTTTAACCCATAAAAAGCTTTTGAAGATGTATTTTGCACTACTCCGGTACTCAAATTTCGTGATATTTGCACAATCAAACGTCGAATTTCAGTCGATAAGATAATTTATATCTCCCGTGAGAAGCGATATTACTCCACGGTATATGACCTCTGGACGTTCGTTAAAATTGTACACCATCTGATCGTATCTCTGCTTATCGTTCACAAGAAGATTCACCTCGAGAAGTCGTTCCTTATTTTCGATAACCTCGCAGTGAAGGTCATACTTTCCATCCTCACGCTCTGCACCGTCACATCTGACCTCAAAGCCCCTCTGCTTGAACGATATAAGACGCATTGCGCTCTTAAGGCTCTTCTCTTTTATCATATTGAGCAGATTACTCTGCAGCTGTTCAACGACAATAACGCCATTTTCTGTTATAGTGTAAAATTCCTCTTTCTTGTCGTCATCGCCGGAAATACCGTCACCGATTCGGATAAGCTCAATTGTACCGGAATCGAGAAGCTCCGCAAAGCACTCGGCAAAATCGAAGTAATTTACAAATTCGTCCTGAACTACTATATCGCTTATCGTATTAAAATCAAGAGGATATTTAAGATTTTTCAGGAGATAAAGAATAAATATTTTTATATCGTTTTTTTCCTTGAGCGGTGCCTGCATATTTGCTCTCCTTAAACATTTTCATTAATTCGGGCGAAAATGGGCAAACGCCGTGCGGCATCTGCCCATCCCTATTTTGTTTGATTACGGCTTATTCAGCCTCTTTTTCGTAATCTCTCCAGTTCTTCATTTTAAGCTTGTTGAAGTTTCTGTAACCCATATAGTAGTCACCGATCTTGGAGAGCACCTTGCCGTTGAATACATATGCATCCTCATTATAGATGATAGGCATAATCGCCATATCCTCTATGAGAAGCTTTTCAGCATCGTGAAGGAAAGCAGAACGAGCCGCTCTGTCCTTTTCAGCAAATGCAGAATCAATGAGTGCAGTGTATTCGTCGTTTACATATCCGGGGATATAAGGTACAGCATCGTAATTGTCATTTTGAATATCGATTCCCATTCCGGAATACCTCGGTGAGAACACTGAAAGTGCGCCGAAAGCATCGGTGGAAAGGCACTGATAGTCAACTGCGATCACATCATACTCGCCTGCAACGTATGCCTCCATAAACTTTGCAGCCTTGAGCGCATCGATGGAAACCTTGAATCCGAGAGCTTCCCATGCACTCTTACAGTATTCGGCAATTGCAACATCTGCTTCGTTATCGCGGCAGGTAATGGTAAAGCTTCCGCCCTTGCCGCCAAGCAGAGATTTTGCTGCAGCTGCGTCTGCATCTTCGGAGATAAGATCTCCGCCATTTTCTCTGAAGCTGTCGCCAACCTTCTTGTCGTAAACAGCGTCGGGAATAAGACCGGTTGCCGCTTCGGCATAGGTTACAATATCAGCGATGTCATCTCTGTCGAGAGCCAGCGAAAGAACATTTCTTACATCAGCAGATGCAAAGATTTCGTTTTTGGTGTTGAAGATATAGCTGTGAGTCGAAAGAAGCTCGGAAACCTCCGCCTTCTTTTCATAATCAGCACGCTTTGAAAGCGCGATATCGCCAAGATAGAAAATCTCACCGTTTTCGTATGCGGCAGTGATTTCTTCGGGAGTCATCTTGTAGTTAACAACAAGTCTGTACGGAAGAACATACTTGTCAAGTGCATCATCGTGGTCGGTATTGCGATAGTAATAAACATTACGCTCAAGCATAAGGGATTTACCCTTTTCAAGTCCCTTTACAGCGAACGGACCGTTCGAAACCATCGAAGCTACCTTTGTTCCAAATCCCTCATAGCGCGAAACAACGTCCTCACGCAGAGGAACAAGTGCAAGGCAAGCGAGGTTTTCGAGGAAGAGATCATAGTTGATCTTTGTTTCAAACTGAACCTCGAGAACTGTTGTGTCAACAGCGGCAATACCAAGGTCGTCAATAGAGCTGTCGCCCATCTTTACATCGGATGCATTTTTGATATCAAAAAGCAGCGATGCGGCAGCGCAGGAAAACTCGGGGTCGAGAATACGCTTCCATGCATAAACGATATCATCGGCAGAAACAACACGTCCGTCGCTCCACTTAGTATCATTTATGGTGATTTCCATTTTGTAATCATTCTTTTCGGGATTTTCGATAATCTTGTAGCTCTTCATGAGAGCGTTTTCAACCTTGCCGTTTTCAGCAATTCTGGTAAGCGGCTCATAAACAAGACCGAGCACCTTTACCGCACTGTCATCGATATATGCAAGTGCAGGGTCGAAATCAACAATTTCGGTGCCGATATAGACATTTACGGTTGCGCCCTTTTCATCCTCTTTAAGTGTGGAACAACCGGTAAAAAGAGTTGCACACATAACCGCAGCAAGCAGCGCACAAATAAGTTTTTTCATAATTTTTAAGAATCCTCCCTTGAGTTACTCCCGCCATAAAGCAGGAAAATACTTTCATAACAACACCAAATAGGCATTATTAGAATATTATATATATTATATCACTAAATTTCAATATAATCAATGACTAAATTGCAAAAAAAATAAAAATTTATACTATTGCACAATCTGACCTGCACCGTTTTAGCTCTTATGTACAAAGCTTTCACACCCTTTACATTTAAAGGTCTACATTTGTCAATCAACTTGTGCATTTTTTAAGCTGCACAATAAAGTTATCCCTCCAATACATAAGCAAAACCGTAGACGGGCAAAATTTATATAGATAAAATAAACAAAGGAGAACAGTTATATTTATGAAAAAGGACTACCGAACAGACCTTGCCGCCGAACTTGATTTAAGTGAGCGAAGCGGCATTGGCGAAAACTTTGAAGAAATTGGAAACGTAAAAGTAAACACAGTAGAAATTATAACCGAATCCGCCGCAAAACGGCTCGGAAAGCCATGCGGAAAATATATCACCGTTGACATCGGGAAAATATGGCTGGCATCCGACAGCGACTTTGAAAATGCCGCAAAGGTAATATCTGATAAGCTGGTTCTTCTCTGCGAAGAAATGTGCGGCAAAATTCCGGAGAGTGTACTGATTGCAGGACTCGGAAACCGCCGTATCACCGCAGACGCACTCGGCGATGAAACCGTCGGGCTCATTACAGCAACGCGCCATCTGCGAACAAAAAGCGAGCGCTTGTTTGGTCTACTCGGCGGACGTGAAATTTCAGCAGTTGTCCCGGGAGTACTCGGTCAAACGGGAATTGAAAGTGCGGAAATGGTGCTCGGTGTCTGCAAAGAAGTCAATCCTGCCCTTGTAATCGCCATAGATTCTCTCTGCGCACGTTCCACAGAACGGCTTGCGACAACCGTACAGCTTGGCAGCAGCGGTATCAGTCCCGGTTCAGGTATCGGCAATCACCGCCGTTCAATTGACCGTGAAACGCTCGGTATTCCGGTTATCGCATTCGGTGTTCCGACAGTTGTAGATTCTTCAACGCTTGTGCTCGATGCCCTTGAGCGTGCAGGAATCAAAAATCCGGACAGCAAGCTCCTTGAGGTGCTTGAAAACGGACGCGGATTTTTTGTCACGCCCAAAGAAACGGACACTATTGTAAGAGAACTGTCACGTCTTACCGCAAGGGCACTCACCTTAACCTTCGGGGGGCTGTGAAGTCATAATACTGTCCGATAAAACATATAATTTTGCATAGACAAGCCCAGCGCAAAGATAAAAGGACGGTAACAAAAAATGCAGAAAATCACATCCGAAGCATCAAATAATCAAATCGAATATTATTCAGTACAAAAGCCTTTTCACGGTATAGTACCGGCAATTTTTTCCGCACTCGGCGCAGTGGTACTCGCCATACTTCTTTACAGGAGCGCAGAACTAACTGTTTCAAAATGGTCACCGACCGTAACGGCACGAGAATGCTTCCACTTTCCCGGGAATTCGGCTTTACCGGACCGTGAAGACACACTGCAGATGCTTCTTTCAGCAGCATTCTTCGGCAGTGACGCCCTTTATTTTGACGGCGGCGAGGAAAACACAGGTTTGACCGAGATGGGAGCAGTTGACCCATCGGATATATCAAACGAAGAACAGCCGCAGAACCCTATAGGTGAGCCGGCAGAGATAGAAAATATATACCATTATGACCGTTCTGCGCTGCCATCCGGTGAGCTTGCGCTTATTCCCTTTGATCTGACATACGGCACACAAAAAGGTGAGGTTTCCGTTTCAAATATGACCTCTTACAACCCGGATATCGAAACGGTTCTGTCGGGCGAATACCCGATACATACAAGCCTTGATGAATATTCCGCGGAAAAGCCGCTCATACTTATCATACACACTCACGGAACAGAATCCTATTCACCGAACGGCGCGCTTTCCGTCCCACAGAATTTCCTCCACCGAAATTCCGATATAAGCCAAAATGTTGTCGCTGTCGGAAGCGTTATGGCAAATCTCCTTAACAACGCCGGAATTCCTACGCTTCACTGCGAAATAATGCACGACATTGACTCATATACCCGTTCCTATAATCTCTCTGCGGATACAGTACAGAAATATCTTACCGAACATCCGTCGATACAGTATGTTTTCGATGTTCACCGTGACGCAATTGTACGCCAAAACGGAGATCTTGTCCGCCCGATAACTGTAATAAACGGCGAAATTTCGGCGCAGGTAATGCTGCTTGTCGGAACAGATGAGATGGGAGCAGATCACCCCGATTGGGAAACCAATTTCGCCGTTGCCGCGGAGCTGCAAAGCCGACTTACCTCGAGCTATGACCGCTTCGCACGTCCGATTAATATTCGCGGCGCATCGTTCAACGAACAGTTCACAAGAGGCTCATTACTCATCGAAATCGGCTCAGCCGCAAATTCTCTTGAAGAAGCAAAAACAGCCGCAAAATATCTTACATATTCTATAATAGATATGATAAAAGACAACGCAAAGTAAGGATGTGAAAAAATGTTTACACCGGTAAAGCTGATAACACGTACTCTCGGCCTCATATTATCACTCACCGTGCTTTCATCCGGCGCAAAAACAGTCAGTGAGTCACGCGGAAAAGAACCGGCAAAGTTCACATATGCCATATCGGATATTATAGACCGCAGTCTTTCAATACTTCCCGACAAAATCGAAACCGGCGCAAAAAATATGCTCACCGCACTTGAGGGTACGGTGAGCAATGTCACAAAAAATATTGTCAGTCGGCTTGATTCATAACTGCGCCGAGGTCATCGTAAATATAGTCGGGACGGTCAGAAATTTCCGCCGCAAGAGCATCAGCGAGAGTGGTCTCGCCGGAAAGAACAAGCACCGAGGTAACGCCGTGCTTCTTTCCGAGCGCAATATCGGTGTATAAACGGTCACCGAAGATACACATATCCTCGCGTGCGACACCCGTAACCTCGCTTATCATATCAACCGTAGGTGCATAAGGCTTTCCGAGATAAGTCGGCAGAACACCGGTTGATGCCGTAACAAGTGCGGCGATTGCACCGCTGTCGGGAATAAATCCCGTTTCGGTCGGACAGTTATAATCGGGATGAGTGCAGATATATTCAGCACCTTCGCGTATAAAACGGCACGACGCTTCGAGTTTACCGTACGTCAGAGTTGTGTCAAAGCTGGTTACAACGACGTCAGCAGATTCCGCAGTACCTTCAATCAGCGGCACACCTGCATCACGGAATTGCTCCTCAAGCTCGGGGGTTCCGACAAGATATACAGACTTCCCTGCTCTGCGGCGGAGCAAAAACTGAACAGTAACATCCCCCGCGGTGAGGATTTCGTCACTTTTCGGCGAAAATCCGAGCCGCGTTAATTTTTCGAGATAAAATTTCGGCGAGTGTGATGCATTATTAGTGAAAAACAGCACCCGCTTGCCGTTATCGCGCAGGTGACTTATAAACTTCACCGCCGCCGGAAACACTCTGCCGCCAAGATAAATTGTTCCGTCCTGGTCGAAAATATAAAGTTTCTTATTTTCAAGCTCTTTTATCATTTCGTGAGTGCCGCTCCTATAACCGTACCGAACTGTGCATTTTCAGGAATCATAAAGTTAAGATCAAACATCGAATTAAGGCTCTTGAAAATGCCTGCCGCCTGATTTAATGTTGTTAAATTGCCAGTCAAAACAATGTCGCGGAGATCGTAAGCCTTTGCAGCAAAACGTGCAACCATAGCGATTGTTTCAAACACCATATTGATAATACCGAGTGCAACATCCGCCTTTGAAGCAATATCGCTGACATTGCCGAAATTCGAAGCTGTCAGCATATCGGGCGCACCGGGAAGAATATCTTTTTTCGTGATATGCTTGATTCTCCAGTCAATATTATTGAGATTTCCCTCTGCGGCAAGCTCCTGAATGTGGTCAATATCGCTCATCCCGAGCATTTCCTTTGCGAGTCCTATCAACGTACCGCCGCCAACTCCTGTACCGCCGAGATATTCCATCGGCTGACCGCGACGTGCGTGAATCAGCGCAGTACCCGTACCGAGGCTCACGACAATAGCTTCATCAAGCCCAGAGAGATAGAGTCCGCCAAGTCCTATGCAGTCAAATTCGGGAACAGTCTGGCATTCAAGCCCGTATATCGGCTTCGTAACCTTTGCCGAGCCAACCCCCGTAACCTTAACAATATCAATGTCTGAAAGTTCAATATTATTCTGGTCAGTAAACTTGCCGAACGCACCGTAAAGAGCAGTTATCGGGTCAGTCGCTCTGACAAATATAGGATTTATTAATGTATCTTTATCGCCGGTTTTATCAAAGCCGACAATTTTAGTCGTGCTTCCGCCAACGTCTATTCCTATTACAACGCTCATTTTCTTCCTCCGAAGTGTGGTATTTACAATATTATACACTTTTTACCGTGATTATTCAATCGTCAGTTTCACTAAAAATTTCGGACAGATATGTTAAGTGTGATGATTTTACATAGCTTCACATGCATTTTTCTCACACATGAAAAAACCCACCGTAATAAACGGTGGGTTTTCATTATTTCGAGTAAGAATTACTCAGCGTCTTCAGCCTTTTCAGCTTTAGCAGCCTTCTTGGGTTCTTCCTTCTTTACGAGCTCATACTTTGTGAGCTTGATGAGTGCCATTTCAGCAGCATCACCACGACGCGGACCGAGCTTGTAAATCTGGGTGTAACCGCCGTTAACGTCAGCGTAATCGGGAGCGATTACGTCAAACAGCTTCTTAACAACATCTTCCTTTGTGATAAAAGCAAGAGCTGCACGGCGAGATGCGAGAGTATTCTTCTTGCCGAGAGTAATCATCTTTTCAGCAAGCGAACGAACTTCCTTTGCACGAGTCAAAGTAGTTTCGATAGAGCCATTTTCAAGCAGATATGTTACCATGCCTCTGAGCATTGCCTTTCTGTGCGCGGTAGGTCTGCCGAGTTTTCTGGTTCCGGGCATTATAATTCCCTCCTTTTACGGTTTTGTTGGAATATGAATTTGGATGAACAAACAAAAATCGAAGCATCTGGTGTCGAGATTAAATCGGTTTCGGCGTTCAGCCGAAATCAAAGGCGGAGCCTTTAAAGGTTTAAACTCGCTGATCGAAAGCTTCGCTTTCGATTTTATTCTTCCTCTTTCTTCAGATCAAGGCCCAAAGAATGTAACTTGTTAATTACTTCTTCAAGCGACTTCTTACCGAGGTTACGAACCTTAATCATGTCCTCCTCGGTGCGGTTGGTAAGGTCTTCAACCGTATCGATGCCGGCACGCTTCAAGCAATTGAAGCTACGAACCGACATGTCAAGCTCCTCAATGGTCATCTCAAGAACTTTTTCCTTGATGGTTTCTTCACGCTCAACCATGATTTCCGCCGTCTTTGCCTGATCGGAGAGATCAACAAAGAGGTTGAGATGCTCGTTGAGTATCTTGGCGCCAAGTGAGACAGCTTCTTTAGCTGAGATTGTACCGTTTGTTAAAACATCAAGCGTTAACTTGTCGTAATCGGTATTGCTTCCGACACGGGTGTTTTCAACTGTATAGTTTACGTTGTATACAGGTGTGAAAATCGAGTCGGTATAGATAAGACCGATAACAGAGGGGTTATTCTGCTTGTTTTTCTCCTGGGAAACATATCCTCTGCCGTGATCAAAGGTAAGCTCCATATAGAAGCGTGTACCATCGCTTACGGTTGCGATATGGTGAGTGGGATCGAGGATCTCAAGGTCTGCATCCTGCTTGATATCTCCGGCAGTAACATCACACTGACCGTTGACGTCGATTGTGACAGTCTTGGGGCCGTTTGTGTGAAGCTTTGCGGTAATACCTTTAACATTGAGAACGATCTCGGTCACATCCTCCTTAACGCCGGGGATTGTAGAGATCTCATGGAGAACACCGTCGATTTTGATGCTGACAACAGCAACGCCGGGAAGCGAACTTAAAAGTACACGACGCAGGGAGTTTCCAAGCGTTGTACCGTAGCCGCGCTCAAGAGGCTCAACGATGAATTTGCCGCTCTTTCCGTCTTCGCTTAAGTTAACGGTTGAAATATTAGGCTTCTCTATTTCTATCATTCAATAACCCTCCTTTGAATATAAACACAGCCTTAAAAATGCACTGGGTATATCGGAGGCTGTTATTACTTCGAATACAATTCAACGATAAGCTGTTCTTCAAGCGGGAGATCAACGTCTTCGCGTGCAGGTACAGCAATTACCTTTGCAGTAGCGTTTTCCTTGTCAACCTCAAGCCACTTGGGAGTGAGCTTAGTCTGCATGGATTCAATAAGACCCTTGATCTTATCGGACTGACGGCTGCTTTCGCTTACAGTAATAACATCACCTGTCTTAAGGATAATAGAGGGAATGTTAACCTTCTTGCCGTTGAGTCTGAAATGATTGTGACGAACGAGCTGACGAGCTTCCTTGTGGCTCTCTGCCATACCCATTCTGTAAACAGCGTTGTCAAGACGGAGCTCAAGAATAGTGAGAAGGTTCTCACCGGTCATGCCTGCCTTCTTGTCCGCGATAACGAAGTAGTTCTTGAACTGCTTCTCGGGAACGCCATAGTATCTCTTTGCCTTCTGCTTTTCACGCATCTGTGTACCGTATTCGGACATCTTCTTCTTAGCAGCACCGTGCTGACCGGGAGCAGTACCTCTTGCGGTTACAGCACACTTGCTGGAAAGGCAACGGTCGCCCTTAAGAAAAAGCTTCATACCTTCTCTGCGGCACAGCTTGCATGAGGAGCCAGTATATCTTGCCATGATTGTTTTCCTCCTTCTTATTAAACTCTTCTGCGCTTGGGAGGACGGCAGCCATTGTGAGGAATGGGAGTTACGTCCTTGATAAGGCTGATGTCAAGACCGGTAGCCTGAAGTGCGCGGATTGCGGATTCACGACCCTGACCGGGACCCTTAACATAAACCTCAACGGTTTTCATACCATGTTCCATAGCAGCCTTTGCTGCGGTTTCGGAAGCCATCTGAGCAGCATAAGGAGTGGATTTTCTTGAACCCTTGAATCCAAGCTCGCCCGCGGATGCCCACGATACAGCGTTTCCGGCAACGTCGGTAATGGTAACGATAGTGTTATTGAAGGTTGCGCGAATATGTGCAGCACCCTTTTCGATGTTTTTGCGTTCGCGGCGTGTCTTGATAACCTTCTTAGCAGCTTTTGCCATCTTAGTTCACTCCTTACTTCTTCTTATTTGCGATAGTCTTTGCGGGACCCTTTCTGGTTCTCGCATTTGTCTTTGTTCTCTGACCTCTTACAGGCAGACCTTTTCTGTGTCTGATACCGCGGTAGCAGTTGATTTCGATCATGCGCTTGATGTCAAGAGCAACGTCACGGCGGAGGTCACCCTCAACGTGATAGTTCTTTTCAATTTCTTCTCTTAACTTTGCGGTATCTTCTTCGGTAAGGTCCTTAGCTCTCTTATCGGGATCAACTCCGGTCTTAGCCAGAATATCCTTGGAGCTCTTAAGGCCGATACCGTAGATATAAGTGAGAGCAATTTCAACTCTCTTGTTGTTCGGAATATCAACACCGGCAATACGTGCCATTCGTTAATTCACCCCTTCTTTAAAAGTTTAGGTTTAATCGTTGTGGTTTAGCCCTGTCTCTGCTTGTGCTTAGGATTCTCGCAGATGACCATGACACGACCATGTCTCTTGATGATCTTGCACTTTTCGCAGATCTTCTTAACGGATGGTTTTACTTTCATTGTGTTACCATGCCTTTCTCACAGTTATGTGTCTTATGCGTACAAATTTCGGGAGCTTATTTAGCTCTCCATGTGATTCTGCCCTTTGTAAGGTCATATACGGTAACTTCGACCGTGACCTTATCACCGGGGAGAATTTTAATATAATTCATGCGAAGCTTACCCGAGATATGAGCAGTAATGATGTGCCCATTGGGAAGCTGAACCTTGAATACGGCGTTGGGCAGTGCCTCAATGACCGTACCCTCGAATTCTACAACGTCGTCCTTAGGCAGAACAATCCCTCCTTGATAGGTTAATAAAACTCAATCGATCTTTGTGAGAACTATCACACCGTCATCGGTAATCGCTATTGTGTGCTCATAGTGAGCCGCAAGCGAACCGTCTGCGGTAACAACAGTCCATTTGTCATCTTTTTCGGCAACATCAGGCTTACCGACATTAATCATCGGTTCAACCGCGATTGTCATTCCAGAGCAGAGCCTTACTCCGCGTCCTTTTGTTCCGAAATTTGGAACGTCGGGAGATTCGTGAAGATCAGCACCGATTCCGTGACCGACATACTTTCGTACTACCGAAAAACCGTTTTCCTCAACATAAGACTCTATAGCATATCCAATATCACCGATGCGATTGCCGGGTTTTGCCTCTGCAATGCCCCGCCAAAAGCTTTCTTTTGTGACTTCGATAAGGCGTTTTGCTTCATCGGACACATTGCCGACAGCAAATGTGTTTGCGGAGTCGCCGTGGAAACCTTTATAAAAGGCTCCGACATCGACCTTTACAATATCGCCGTCTTCAATCACTCTTGATGATGGGATACCGTGTATAACCTCATTGTTGATACTGATGCAAGCGCTTCCGGGAAATCCGCCGTAGCCGAGGAAGGAGGGCTTTGCACCGCACCTTTCGATGTGCTGACGGATTATCGTATCAAGCTGCTTTGTGGTCATACCGGGCTTTACCGATTCGCCTGCGAGTGCAAGCGCTTCGCCCGTAATACGGCCTGCTTCGCGCATCAATTTAATCTGGTCTTTGTTTTTTACCGATATCATAGATTTTATTTGCCCTGCTTTTTGTCTTCGATAAGAGCGAGAGTCATAGCGGTTGTATCTTCAACCTTCTCCTGACCGACTACCGTTGCAAGCTTGCCGCGCTTCTCGTAAAAATCCTCGAGAGGCTGTGTCTGCTCGTGATAGGTAACAAGTCTGCTCTTAACCACCTCGGGAGCATCGTCCTTGCGAACGGTGAGCTTATCGCCGCACTTGTCGCAATTCTCGCCGTCCTTTGAGGGATTGAAGACCGTGTGGTAAGACGCACCACACTTCGCGCATACGCGTCTTCCGGACATTCTCTCGACGATTTTTTCATCGGGAACAAAGATATTTACAACAAGGTCAATATCAACGCCCATTTCTTCGAGAGCCTCTGCCTGGGGTACTGTTCTTGGGAATCCGTCAAGGATGAAACCGTTTTTGCAGTCATCCATCGCAAGGCGCTCCTTGATGATGCCGATAACAACTTCATCGGGAACGAGCGCACCGTTATCAGTATACTGCTTTGCGGTTTTGCCCATTTCAGTACCGTTTTTGATCGCTTCTCTTATGATAGCTCCTGTCGAAATCGCAGGAATCGCATATTTTTCGGAAACGATCTCGGCCTGAGTGCCTTTACCGGCGCCGGGAGCGCCGAGGAAAATCATTTTCATAAGAATTTCTCCCTGTTTCTTCAAGCTGACCGTCCCGCGCCATTTAAGACCGAGATCTTAAATGGGCGGCAACGAAATCAATCTTATTCAAGGAAGCCCTTGTAGTGACGCATAGTCATCTGAGCCTCAAGCTCGCGGAATGTTTCGAGAGCAACACCGACAACGATGATGATCGAGGTTCCTGCGAACGCAACAGAAGCAAGACCTGCGCCCTGAGTGTTAACAAGCTCCGGCTTTATTGCAACTGCAATAATCGAGTAGATCTTGTTTATCAGAAGCGGAAGCACCGCTACACCAGCAAGGAAGAACGCACCCATAAGAGTTACCTTATTGAGGGACTTTGTGATGTAGTCGGAAGTAGGCTTGCCGGGACGGATACCCGGAATGAAACCGCCGTTCTTCTTCAGGTTATTCGACACTTCAATAGGATTGAAGGAAATAGCGATGTAGAAGTACGCGAAAGCGATGATGAAGATGAAGAAGATTATGATATAGAACCAAGATGTGTGAGAGAAGAAATTCTGGAAACCGTACCAGAAAGTACCCTCACCCTTCTTCGACTCAGGAATAAACATCGCAATCGTTGCGGGAAGAGCAAGAATGGAGTTAGCGAAGATGATCGGCATAAC
>JAZQXA010000068.1:0-4028 GCA_045632605.1 Candidatus Flemingiibacterium sp.
AGCTCGAAAATATCGGAACCTTCACACGTTCTATTGTCCAGAGCGGCAACAATACCTTTGCGTCTACCTATAAGGTTCAGGAAAAAGTATATAATAACAGAATCAAGCAGCTTCTCAAGTATTTTGAAGGAAGAGAGTAAATTATAAAAAGAAACGGCTGGCGCATCTGCGTCAGCCGTTTCTTTCGGGATGATCATCCGCCCTCTTTCTTTTTCTTATATAAGCGCGATCTCGTTTGGGGCGTAGGGTCGGAGGTTGGGGCGGAAGAGATCGAAAAGCTCCGTCATTATCTTCATGGCAAGCTCGCCGTCAAGGTTTATTCCGTGCTCGTTATAGATGTTCCACGCGAGTATTCTTTCGTCGCGTGCAGGGCGTGTTTGGAATCCTTGCGTCTTTTATTTCTTCCGCCCTCTTGCAAAACCTGCGGGGATGTGATATAATAATTTCATAAGCACATTCGCCGTGGGCGATCCGATTTTAATTAATTACACCGACAGGGGGAACACAAAATGTTCAAGCAAAAGCATAAAGCCGTGCTTGCCGAATACGAAAAATTCTGGGAGCGGAAAAACACGGAGCGTGCGATTCTCAATATGGCGTACACCAAGCCAAACACAACGCCCTACCGCGACCCGAAATCTTTTGAGGAACAATGGCTCGACCCCGAATATAATTACGCCGCATTCAAAAGAAGAGACGAAAATACCGCTTACCTTGCCGAGGGTATCCCCGGATACTTTACAAACTTCGGCCCCGGCTGTCTTTCCGCTTGTATGGGCGGTGATTTTCAGCTCGCGCAGAGAACCGTCTGGTTTGATAAAAAGCAAGTCATCACCGATTGGGAAAATCCGCCCGCGGTGAAATTTGACGAGCAGAGCGAAATGTGGCAGTACATAACGAAAATGCAGGCGCGTTTCGCCGCCGACCCCGACGTTTGCTTCTCGATCACCGACCTCGGAGGCATTATGGACATCGTCGCGTCGCTCCGCGGCACCGAAAATCTGCTCTACGATCTTTACGACTACCCCGATGAGGTATATAACTTCACAAAGGAAGTCCGTCGCGAGGTGCAGGTCGCCTATAATAAGCAGGTCGAAACCATCCGCGCGCTCGATCTGCCCTTCATCACCTGGATGAATATCCCCTCGGAAAAGCCGTGGTATCCGATGCAGAGCGACTTCTGCTATATGATCTCTCCCAAGCAGTTTGAAAAATTCGTTCTGCCCGAGCTTGTCGATCAGGCATCCTATCTTGAACGCTCGGTCTACCATCTCGACGGCAGCGGCGAGCTTCCCCACCTCGATATGATCCTCGATATTCCCGGACTTAACGGCATCCAATGGAATCCCGGCGCGGGCAAGGAGCCTCTGTGCGACGAAAAGTGGTTCGATATTTACAGAAAGATCCAGGATAAGGGCAAAAACATCATTCTCCTTTGGGCACTTGACGAAAGACTTGAGCCTCAGCTCGAAAGATTCTTCAAGACCTTTGAACCGACGGGACTTTACCTCAGCGGCAACAGATTTACCTCGCAGGCAGCCGCAGAGCGTATGCTTGAAAACGTCATAAAGTGGTCGAAATAGTTAAAAAGAGAGCCACCTATCTCTGCGGACGATACGCAATTATGAAGTTGACGGACGCTATCCGAAGCAGCGCGAAGTACACGCCGAAGAAGTATCGGAAAGATATGATTACGGATGGAGAGGAATGATCGTCGGAGATCGGAAGGAAATATAATCCATGGACATAGTCAATAAGAAGCTACTCAAATATCTTATCATCACGTTTGCCATAACATATTTGTGTTGGGGCGGACTTGCTGTTTTAATACAGACAGATGTGCTGACTTTCGCTCATCCGGTTGCCACAATCATGCATTTACTCGGCGGTTTCGGACCACCTGTTGCAGCACTGTTTGTTCTTGATACAAAAATTACCGGGAAATCACTTTTGAAGATTATTTTCGGAAGCAAACCGAAAACCGCAAAGTTCTTTTTTGTATTTGCTTTGACGGAAATACTAGTGATCGGTCTTTCCTCTATGGAACTCAATCCTGCAGTTTCTTTGTATTTGATTCCTGTGATTCTTGTACAGGTGACCGTTATCTACGGTGGAAATGAAGAACTCGGTTGGCGTGGTGTCATGCAGCCGCTTCTCGAAGAAAAGTGTTCATTTCCCGTTGCAACACTGATTACCGGTGTTGTGTGGGGTATATGGCATCTGCCGCTGTGGTTTGTAGATGGAGCATCTCAGCAGAATATGTCATTTCTTTTATTCTTGATACTCGGAATCCTGCTAAGCTTTTTCTTTGCAGCCGTTTACAAGAAAACAAAATCCGTGTTTTATTGCTGCGCGTTGCATGGTCTGACCAACACACTGCTGTCTGTCTTTATCATCAAGATTAACGCAGTGCTTGTGATTGGTCTGCTTTTGATGCTTGGTTATTCCATCTACCTTTGGTATTCAGAGAAAAACAAGGAATAAAAATATGAAAAAAGACTATCTTCCTCCACTCATAATTCTGTTCATATTTGAAGCGATCGCCGTAACATTATGGCTCACAAAAGAGAATCTGTTTTATCTTTTCAATTTCAGCTATATAGGACTATCCATTGCTTTGGGATTGTTTCTCTACTCGAAAAAAGTAAAACACGCAAGACGGATTGTGCAGTTCCTCGTTGGATGTTATATGCTCATTTATCTCGGCATCATTTCCAATGAGAATATGCAGATTGAAGGCTTCTGGTATTATCTGTTCACAGGCGTTTTTGAAGCGGCAACGATCCATTATGCTGTAGCGAAAATATTTGGCCCCCTTCTGTTCGGCAGAGGTTGGTGTGGATATGCTTGTTGGACTGCGATGATCCTCGATCTTCTTCCTTACAAAACACCGACAGCACCGAGAAAGAAATTCGGATTTATACGGTATATTATGTTTGTTGTTTCCTTTGTGTTTGTGGCTTCTCTGTTTATTCTGCGCGCGGGAAACATGGAAAAGATCATGTTTTGGAGCTTTCTCATCGGCAACATCGTTTACTACGCCGTAGGAATCGTCCTTGCGTACAGTATGAAAGATAACCGTGCATTCTGCAAATACATCTGTCCGATCACAGTATTTCTGAAACCTATGAGTTATTATTCCGCAATGCGAATTACATGTGATAAAGCAAACTGTGTTTCCTGCGGCAAGTGCAAAAAAGTCTGTCCGATGGATGTGGATATGACAGATAACTCCCGTTCGCGTGTAAACGGAACGGAGTGTATTCTTTGTATGGAATGTGTTGAAGTGTGTCCCAAGAAAGCTTTGAAACTTTGATTTTTATCAGCACGAATCACGGAGGCCCATTGATGTTCGATTAAAGGTCGAAAACTGCATTATTTACCACTTATAAGATGCCAATTTCATTATATAACACAAATCCTTATCCCATAATAAATTCGAGGGCAATGCCACTTTGGTGGCGTTGCCCTATTGTCTGCCGAGAAGCGAAAAGGTATGCACCCGTTAAGGCACATACCTTTGTTGTTAGCAACCCTTGTATGGCAACTGCCATAATTCTTGTTTCGTAAAACCCGTTTTATGAACAACTACCCTACGGTGACTCTCTTTTTTATTTAAAAATAATTAAGGCTTCCAATATTCAGAAATCGCTTCCTTCGCGAGCTGAACGTAACGACGGCCGCGCTCATAGTCGCCGAAGATCGTTCCGACCTCTCTCTGCGCGACTTCAAGCATACATCCGCTCGATGCCAGACTTATATCTCTGAAGCATCTGCGTATCGCGTCCTCGTCAAGCGGACCGGGATTGGTCACGTATTCCGCACGGGGCTTACTGTAATATACAACGCGAGTGCCGCGCAGATATTCACCGACTAAGTTTTCGTTATTGAACGGCGACACCGACAGCTTGCGAAGATTGTCCCATTTGGATAGATAATCCTCCCAGATATTAACAACTCTTTCGCAGCAGCCGTAGGAAAGCAGACCGAAGCGCTTGACCATACGGTCAAAATACGGATAAACGAAT
>JAZQXA010000069.1:0-8638 GCA_045632605.1 Candidatus Flemingiibacterium sp.
GAATGCATCAATTATATTACTGCCGTGGAATTGGACACACCTAAAAGCTCAGCCACATCAGTTCTTTTGACCAGGAGCTGTTGGAACAGCATATCCAACATCTTCTGATAATTGCCATTTTTGGATAATCAATATCTGTCCCATATCTGCTTTTTGAATTGGGCAGGGGTGGTGCCTGTTTGTTTTTTGAAAACCTTACTAAAATGCGATTGAGAGCAAAAGCCTGTCTCAAGAGCAATATCAAGCATACTTTTTTCTCCTGTGATGATAAGCTTTTTTGCCAGTTCCACTCTTTTACGAAGAACGTATTCATAAGGAGTCAGGCCAACGCTTTCCTTGAATATAGCGTGCAGATGATTGGGTGAAAGGTTTACGATAGAAGCAAGCTTTTTTAACGAACAATCGGAAGCAAAATGCTCATTTATATATTCGTGTATCTCAAACACCGGGCGGTACAATGATGTTCCGATATGGGTGTTATCCGGTTTCCTTTGTAGATTCAGATATAGAGCAAGTATCGCTAAAAAGGTTGAATTGGCTTTTATCAGCTCGTGTGTATCAAGTGAGGATGAAATGAGATAGGAGCTTAATCTTGCAAACAATGACAAAAGCTCTTCGGTGAGTTGCGTGTCTTCAACATACATACAATCAGGAAGCCTTGAGAGAATTGCTTCAATATCCTCGGTCTTGCCTTTTGTTCGGAATACCCGGATAAAGCTGCATCGAACAGGGAAATCACTGTATCGGATGCTGCCGGGCTTAGCGCAAAGCAACATTCCTCTCTTGGCGGGATATGCCTTGCCGTTAATGTGGCTTGTGCCGCTATCCGAGTGGAAGAGCTCAAGCTCAAAGCACTCAACCTTTCTCTCTTGACTTCGTGGTCTTTGTCCTCTTATGACAGAACTGTCAAATACGCTGCTTGAAAGTTCATTTTCCGTAAGTAGCATATGGATCTCCCAAATCGTAAGATTGTGATAAATCAGATTGAAAATATGCCTATATCGGCAGAAATAATCGTGATATAATAAAAACAGAATAACAGATTTTTTGAATTTGTAAATAGTTAAAACATATTTTATAGGAGGAACTTATGAAGGTAACCTGGCTTGGACAGGCGGGCTTGCTTTTTGAGAGAGAGGGCGTGCGGATAATAATAGACCCGTATCTATCTAACAGCGTTGAAAAAAACGAGCCAAAGAATTACCGCAGACAGCCTGCAAATGAAGATTTTTTTGCGCTCACCCCCGATGTGATGATATTTACCCACGATCATCTCGACCATTACGATCCTGAAACCGCACCGCGCTTTCTTGAAAGAAGGGACAAGAAAGTAACAGTGCTTGCGCCCTTGTCGGTATGGCAAAAGGCAAGGGCAGAGGGCGGTGGACATAACTACGTTCAGTTTAACAGACACACAGAATGGAGCGAATTCGGATTCAGATTCAAGGCTGTCAAGGCAGAACACAGCGAACCCTATGCTATCGGTGTTCTCATTGAAACTATCGAGGAGGGAAAGACCTATTACGTTACGGGAGATACCCTTTATAACAGCGAGATATTTGCCGATCTCCCTGAAGATATTGAGGCTGTGTTTTTACCCATCAACGGGGTTGGAAACAACATGAACAAGGTGGATGCGGCAAGATTTGCAAAAAAGACGAGAGCAAGATGCGTCGTGCCCATACACTTCGGTATGTTTGACGAGCTTTCTCCCGAAGGGCTCAACCTTCCCAACGTAGTTATTCCCCAAATATATCAAGAAATAAAAATAAAGTGAGATAAAAAATGAAAGTAACGGATATTAAAACCTTTGTTGTGGATTGCTTCAGAACAAACTGGGTGTTCGTAAAGGTATATACCGATGAGGGCATCACAGGTGTGGGAGAGGGAACTCTCGAATATAAGGAGAAGGCGCTTGTGGGCGCTATCGAGCACATCAAGAGCTATCTCGTGGGCAAAGACCCTAGGCAGATCGAAAAGCACTATCACTACATCTATCGTGATGCCTATTGGAGAGGCGGTGCGGTATTGATGAGCGCTCTTTCCGCTGTGGAAATGGCATTGTGGGATATCCTCGGAAAATCTCTCGGTGTGCCTGTATATCAGCTTCTCGGAGGCAAGGTCAACGAGGATTGCCGAATCTACGTCAACGGTTGGTTTGCAGGTGCAAAGGAACCCGAGGAGTTCGGCGCAAAGGCCAAGGAAGCGGTAAAACGCGGTGTGACCGCTATGAAATGGGACCCGTTTGGAAAGAACTATTTACAGATATCCAACAGGGAATTGGACAAGGCACTTCGTTGTATTGCCGCTGTTCGCGAGGCAGTGGGGGACGAGGTGGATCTTCTCATTGAGGCACACGGTCGCTTTGATGTGCCTACGGGCATTAAGATTGCGCAGGAGGTGGCGCAGTTTAAGCCCATGTTCCTTGAAGAACCCGTTCCCCCAAATAATATTGAAGCGCTTGAAGCGGTACGCGCAAAGTCCTCCGTTGCTATCGCGGCAGGCGAGAGACTTTACACACGTTTTGATTACAACGAGTTGTTCCGCCGCAGAGCCTGCGACTATATTCAGCCCGATATTTCCCATGCAGGCGGTATAATGGAACTGAAAAAGATAGCCGCTATTGCCGAAGCAAATTACATTCCCTTCGCTCCTCATAACCCCTCGGGTCCGGTCGCTAATGCAGCTACGCTTCAGCTTGCCGCTTGCTGTCCTAACTTCTGTATGCTTGAAATCATGTATAGCGATGTCGAGTATAGAAAGGATATTACAGACGAAAGTCTTATCTATGAGAACGGACGGATCAAGATTGGTGACCGTCCCGGCCTTGGCATTGAACTTAATGAGGAAGCTTGCCTTGAGCATCCCTATGTGGAGCATAATCTCCGTCATTACACAGGCGCGCTTACCGACATAAGACCTGCTAAAACGGAATTTTATTTTTAATGACAGAGGCGACCAAAATGGCTGATTTAGAGATCTTTGAATATAACGGTGTCGGGTATAACCCCACTATGAATTTTGAGACTTGGCGTGTTGCTATAGCAAACTTTGGAGAGCATTTTGACGAGCAGAGGTACAACTACCTTGAGCGGCACGTTTTAACCGACGAGGTGTTCGTTTTGCTTTCGGGGGCAGCAAAACTCATTACCGGTTTGGATTTTTTTGAAACCGAGATGCAGATCGGTAAAATCTATAACGTGAAAAAGGGAGTCTATCACGCACTCCTTATGGAAAGGGATGCTAAGGTTCTCATTGTAGAAAATCACAATACAAGCCGTGAAAACACGGAATATTTTTACTTCAGATGAGGGGAAATATGAAAAAAACAGCACTTATAACAGGCGCGTGTATCAACACGGGCGTTGCAATCGTAGAGAAATTTGCCTCTGAAGGCTATAACGTAATCTTCACGGGAAGAAATGCGGAGAAGGTGCGCGCCTCAGAAAAAGAATACAAGGCGAAATTTCCAAACGTTGAGATAGTAGGATATCCCGTCGATTCATTGATCGACGCTCGAACGGTTGACGAAGCTTCTGTTAAAAATATGTTTGCCGATATTGACAGCCGCGGACTTTTTGTTGAAACGCTTGTACTCAACGCCGCAGACCAAGGGCTTGGACAGAAGATATTTGAAAATCCCCTGACCGACCTTATGAAAGTAATAAACACAAACGTGGTATGGAACTATTGCCTATCGGAGCACGCCGCAAAAAGAATGAAAGAGAACGGCGGCGGGAATATCATCTTTATTAACTCCAATACCGCTTACCGCGCCATCCCCGACAGAGTTGCTTACGTTGCATCAAAGGGAGGTCAGCTCGGTCTTATGAGAGCTCTGGCGCTTGACCTCGGTAAATACAATATCCGTGTAAATGCGGTGCTTCCCGGTATGATAAAGACAGATCGTTGGGAAAAGAATCCCGAGTTTTATGCCAAAGTTCCATCGCGCTTTACACCCATCGGTGACGTTGCAGTCGGCGAGGATGTTGCCGATGCGGTTTACTACTTCGCCGCTCACGCTCGCAATACCACAGGCGCAGAGCTTGTGGTGGACGGAGGAAATACAATTCAGCTTTATCCGATAATTAACAGCGATAACGGCAACGACGGAACACGTTGCCGTTGAGGGACATCAATACATACCATCAGCATGGAGGAACACGTTATGATGATTCTGGAAAATAAAAAGCTTCGCCTGGAGCTTGACGGCTCCGGCCGCATTCTTTCGCTCGAAAACAAAGCAGGGGGAAAATCGAATGTCATCGACGCTCCCACCGACATCTTCTTTATGGTGCTGGACGACGCACAGAGTCAATGCAAGGAAACTCTGGTCTACGCCTGTGCACAGGAATTTTCCGCCACGCAGGTTAGCGCAACGGAGGCCACCTTTACTGCCTCGGATCTGCAAATCGACAACGGCCGTCCGGACGCGGGCCATGTCGATATCACTGTTACACTCAGGGTCACACTTGAGGATGACAAGGTCAGTTTCACCGCCGACATCGACAACAACACCGAAATGCGCGTCACCGACTTCGAGTATCCTCGCATAGGCGTGATCAAAACGCTCGGTGACGGCAATCCCGCCCTCTTCTGGCCGGAACAGCCCGGCAAGATGATCACGAACATCGGCGAGTATTTGTCTGCCATGCCCAATCATCGTGAAAACAGTCCTCATTGCCTGAAGGTGCCCTACCCAGGTATAGGTTCGATGGGCATGATAGCTTTGCTCGACCGGACCGATTCGATGTTCCTGCAGGTACGTGACCCGCACTTCATCTCCGCAATTATGAAGGTCATCGGCAGCGGCGAGGACCGCGGTGCGATCACGCTGACCGTGGACAAGCATCTCTGCGTCAAAAGGGAGCGCATCACGACTGCTCCTATCGTACTGCAGTTCTATACAGGATCGTGGCACAAGGGCGCAAAGGCCTATGCCGACTGGATCTCGACATACCGCCCTGCCCATGTCAAGCCCGACTGGATCCGCGAGATGACCGGCTATTACCTCGTTATTAACAAGCAGCAGTTTGGCTACGAAATGTGGGACTACACCACCCTGCCCAAGCTATGGGAGATGGCCGACGCCAGCGGCTGCTCGACGTTGGGACTGTTCGGCTGGTATCAGAGCGGCCACGACAACAACCACCCTGATCTCGAGGTTTCGCACACCATGGGTGGCGAAGAGATGCTCAAGGAAAATATCAAAGCCGTGCAGGCAGCCGGCGGCCGTGTTATGCTTTACTATCAGGGCCACCTGATTGATGTCGGCAGTGAGTATTACAAGAGCGGTATGGGCGAGCGTGTTTCCTGTAAGACCAACTGGGGTACGCCCTATCCCGAGTTCTATATCAAATCTCACAAGAGCGATATGCTGGGGCGCTATTCCAAGAAGATGTTTGTCATCGGTTGTCCGTCCTGCCCGGAGTGGCGCGAGCTGATGGTGGAGCGCGAGAAGTGGGTCGCCGGTCTTGGTGCCGACGGCACGCTCTACGACCAGATCGGCGGTATGCCGCCCTATATCTGCTTCGATGAGAGCCACCCGCATGACGGCGGCAATCCTGCACGCGCTCTGACCGGTGGTCAGACCAAGCTGCTGAGCGCACTGCAGACCACCGCAAAGCAGATTGCCCCATCGTTTGCCTTCATGAGTGAGCATATCACCGACCTGTACAGTGCTTATCTCGACGCCATCCACGGCATCAAGAATACCCCCAGCCAGTGCGGGGACCGTGCCAATGCGATCGGCGATGAAGCGTGCGCGCAGCTCAGCTTCCCGGATGTCTTCCGTTATTGCTTCCCCGAGGCGGTTATAACCATCCGCAATGCCCAGCCCTTCGTAGATCGTCGCCACGTCAACTATGCCTTCACCTTCAATTTCCCAATCGAGATTGAGATTCGATACCGCGCTGATCGCGAGGATGTGCTTGCCGACAAATTTGCCGAGCAGCGCGTCTATGCCAAGAAGGTGTCGCAGTTGCGCAAGAAATACACAAAGGAGATCGCATACGGAAAGTACATCGATACCATCGGTATTACCTGTGATCAGCCCACCGTCTACGCCAAAGGCTACGAAACCGACGGCACTGTCACCGTCACACTGTGGAACGATTCTAGGGCCTTTTGTACCCCCACGGTAACGGTTGATGGTATGCAGCTCATTTCCGTCGAAACGGCAGACGGACTGACGAGCAGCACAATATGCGAGCTTGCCCCCAATTCGGTTGCTGTGGCGATATTCCGCGCAGGATAAAACGCATATTCGTCGATGTAGAAGAGTTCGAATAATGTAAATAAATGCCCAGGTTACTATATCGATTATCCCACAATATTTCTCGTTCAATGCAACGATTTATGGCAAGAAGAATCCTTTGCCGTTCTGAATCATAAAAATAGTGGATGTGGAGATGGACAAGCTGACTGCACCGCTATTACGGGAACTGATCGACCACATCACGGTATATGAAACGGAAGGCACAGGCAAAAACCGCAGCCAACGGGTGGTGATTCACTACCGATTTATCGGCATCCTGGAATACCCACGCACCGAACCGGTATACACTGCCGATACCCGAAAGGGTGTAGCAGTGCAATAATTAACCCAATCTGCCTACAACAAAAAAGAGCAGGTTTAAAAACCTGCTCACTTACAACAGCAAAGATTTTCTGCAAAGAAAAATCGAGTGTTCATAACTGGGGTACGTTATGAACACTCGATATGGTGCGGGCAACAGGACTCGAACCTGCACGCTCTCGCGGGGGAACCTAAATCCCCTGAGTCTACCAATTCCACCATGCCCGCATATATAATTGACAATTGTCAATATTTAGAGAATTTTAAGCATTTCTGCGTAGCTTTCGATCTTCCAGTTGCAGGAAAGTGTTTCCGGGACGGTGGCGCACACATAATGCACAGTGCCGATGCCTGCATTTCGGGCGCTGCCCAGATCGCAATCCCGATCGCCTACCATTACCGTATCTGCTTGTGTCATCCCGTACTTTTCCATAAGGTATTCGATGGACTCCGGAGAGGGCTTATAAGCAAAGTGGAGGCTGTCCGGCCCGATGATCTCCTGAAAATAGGAGGAAAGGCCGTATTTTTCCAGATACTGGGCGGTGGTTACGCTCTGCCGGTGGGTGAAAATATAATTTTTGCGCCCGGTTTTGCAAATGCGGGAAAGAACGCTCTCGATGCCCGCCATAGGCTTTGCAAGAAGCTGGGGATTTACCTGCTGATGAAAGCGGTTGTATGTACTGACGAATTCTTCCCGGGGGATGCCAAATTTATCCGCATAAAAGTTGTGTGCCACAGTGATATTTTGCAGCATCAGCCCCATCGCCTCTGTCGGGTCGCAGTCGTGACCGTATTCACGCAGGGCTGCCCGGAGGTTGCCGATAATGATAGGGTAGGAGTCAAAAAGCGTGCCGTCAAAATCCCAGATAAAGTGCCGGATATGCGCCAAGGTATTCTCTTTTTGCATAAACACACTCCTTTGAATTTGACGATCGCTAAAAGCTATTATAGCATACTGCGGAGGGAAATGTCAACAAAGATACTACACAGAATTTTCCACGCAGCACTTGCATTTGTCCACGTGCTGTGTTATGATAGGAAATATTTTTTGAAAAGAGGAGAAAGCCTATGATTTCAAGAGAAATTTGTGCTCGTGTTCTGCAGGTGGCGGTGTCTACCGGCGCGGACTATGCAGAGATTTTTGCCGAGCATTCTACAAACCACGCAGTCAGTATGATCGCTAACCGAGTGGAGTCCATCAATGATACCGTCATCGCCGGTGCAGCCGTCCGTGTTTATAAGGGCCTGCGCAGTGTTATGGCATCTACTGTAGACACCTCCGAGTCCGGTCTGATCGCATGCGCACAGAAGGCTGCAGAGGCGCTGGGCCAGGGAACTGCCCAGATCGACATCGTGCTGCGTGAGCGGCTGTTTGGAGATATTCACCCCGTTAAGATCGTTCCCTCTTCTGTGGAAAATGCCCGGAAGGTGGAAATTCTGAAGGAGGGCTACTTCGCTGCCAAGGAATACCACGAGGGTATTAAGCAGGTCAGCGGCAATCTGGTAGACGTAGATCACAATATTCTCATCGCCAATACCGAAGGTACTTACGCCCAGGACCGTCAGGTTCGTACCCGCATTGCTGTTTCTGCCGTTGCAGACTTAGGCAGCGGTACCCAGACCGGCTCCTGCGCCCCCGGCCGCCGGATGGGCCTTGAGATGTTCGATTCTGAAATTTGCGCCAAGGATGTGGGTATCCACGCAGCCAAGCAGGCCATTACCATGGCCGGCGCAGGCTACTGCCCCGCAGGCGTAATGCCCGTTGCCATCGGCAACGGCTTCGGCGGCGTTATTTTCCACGAGGCCTGCGGTCACGGCTTGGAGGCTTCCTCTGTGGCCTACGGACAGAGCGTTTTTGCAGGCAAGCTGGGTCAGCAGATCGCCAACACCAAGGTTACCGCCATTGACGACGGCACCATCCCCAATGCTTGGGGCTCTATCAACATTGACGACGAGGGTACACCGGCGCAAAAGAATGTGCTGATCGAAAACGGCATCCTCAAGTCTTATATGATCGACAAGTTCAACGGCCGCCGTATGGGTATGGCCTCTACCGGCAAC
>JAZQXA010000070.1:0-6392 GCA_045632605.1 Candidatus Flemingiibacterium sp.
ATGACACAACAGCATCTCTCGTTGTTGCACAGCTTCTTTTCCTCGAAGCGCAGGATCCCGATAAGGACATTAACCTATACATCAACAGCCCCGGCGGTTCAATTTCTGCGGGTATGGCTATTTACGATACTATGAATTTCATCAAGTGTGACGTATCAACCATCTGTATCGGTATGGCAGCCAGCATGGGTGCATTCCTTCTCGCGGCAGGCACAAAGGGCAAGCGTTTCGCTCTTCCGAACAGCGAAATCATGATCCATCAGCCGCTTCTCGGCGGTCTTCAGGGTCAGGCATCAGACATAAAGATTCACGCCGACCATATTATACGCATCCGTGAGCGTATGAACACTATCCTCGCAGAGCGTACCGGTCAGACCGTGAAGCAGATTGAAAAGGACACCAACAGAGATAATTTCCTCACAGCAGACGAAGCCTGCAAATACGGACTTATCGACAAGGTTATCGCTAAAAGAGAGGGTTAATAAAGATAATGTCAAACAGTCGTGAGTCAAACACTACCCTCAGACGCTGTTCATTCTGCGGCAGAACAGAGGAACAGGTTGAGTTTCTCATTCCGTCCCCCACAGGAGCAATGATATGCGACAACTGCATTGATGCCTGCAATCAGATTATATTCGACCATGAGCAGCTAATGAACGAGGGCGAGGAGCTTTCCCTCGCAACTCTGCCGAAGCCTGCCGAAATCAAGGCTATGCTCGATGAATATGTTATCGGTCAGGATGCCGCTAAAAAGGTGCTTTCGGTGGCAGTTTATAATCACTATAAGCGTATTTTGAGCGCTCCCAAGCCGCAAAGACGCGGCAGAAAGGTTTCCGACGATAAAAACACAGACGACGTTGAGATTCAGAAGAGCAACGTCCTCTTACTCGGTTCAACCGGTGTTGGAAAAACCTATCTCGCACAAACACTTGCAAAGGCACTCAAGGTTCCCTTTGCAATCGCGGATGCAACTACGCTGACCGAAGCAGGTTATGTCGGTGAGGATGTTGAAAACATTCTTCTTCGCCTTATTCAAGCCGCTGACTATGACATTGAGCGTGCCGAGCACGGTATCATCTACATCGACGAGATTGATAAAATTTCGAGAAAGAGCGAAAACCGTTCAATCACCCGTGACGTTTCAGGAGAGGGCGTACAGCAGGCACTCCTGAAAATTCTTGAGGGTACAACTTCAAATGTACCCCCGCAGGGCGGACGCAAGCACCCGAATCAGGAATTTATTCAGATTAACACCGAAAACATCCTCTTTATCTGCGGCGGTGCATTTGATAAGTTAGAAGACCTTATCGCAGAACGCCGCGGCAGTCAGATGGTCGGTTTCACAAGCGACATCAAGAAAACCGACGAAAAGGTCAAAGCAGGCATTTTCAAGGATGTAACTCCGCACGATATCGTAAAATACGGACTCATTCCCGAGCTTGTCGGACGTATTCCCGTAATCGTATCGCTCGACAGCCTCGACGAAGCGGCACTTGTCCGTATCTTGACCGAGCCGAAAAATGCGCTTGTCAAGCAGTACCAGAAGCTCGTCGGCATGGACGGCGCAGAGTTGATATTTGAAGACGGCGCAGTTAATGCAATCGCCAAGCTCGCTATCGAGCGCAACACCGGTGCACGCGGTCTGCGTGCGATAATTGAGGATATCATGACTGATATCATGTACGATGTTCCGTCGAGAGATGATGTCACAAAGGTTATTATTACCGCAGATGTTGTAAACAAAAAAGCCGAA
Organism: Candidatus Flemingiibacterium sp.; assembly: GCA_045632605.1. GTDB lineage: Bacteria > Bacillota > Clostridia > Oscillospirales > CAG-272 > Flemingiibacterium. The sequence continues at coordinate 1,754 of JAZQXA010000070.1, forward strand.
GCACAGTATGTAACCGACGCTTTGGCACTGGATGCATAAAATCAAACACCGTGCAAAGGAAATATTTCCTCTGCACGGAAAATATTATTGTGTCGAATTTTCTTGCATTTTCCCGATAAATGCAGTAAGGAGGTAAAAATGCTTAACAATATCTGGCAAACGGTTTTTCATTCGGATTTGACCGAGCAGGCTGACTACAGTATTGAAAATCTCGCGCTCATGTTTTTCATTTTTGCTTTCGTCGGATTTATCTGGGAAGTGATTTACACAGCCGTCACCGAAAAGGTTGTCGCCAAACGCGGAATGTTAAAAGGTCCGTGGCTTCCCTTATACGGAGTTGGCGGCGTACTGATTCTTCTCCTGCTCGGCAGGTTCAGAGCAAATCCGCCGCTTGTGTTTGTTCTTGCTATGGCACTTTGCGGCACGATTGAATATTTAACAGGTGTAATCGTCGAGCATTTTTACGGTCAGCGTTGGTGGGATTACAGCGAAAAGCGGCTTAATTTACGCGGTCGTGTCTGCCTTTCGGGTATAATTCTATTTGGAATATCCGGCACTGCGGCAGTGTGTACATTCGGCCCTATGCTGAACGATAATATTCGCCATCTCGGATTCCCTATACAAACGGCACTCGTTGCAGTGCTCGGACTCGTTTTTGTAGCAGATATATTTACATCCGTGCGCTCCCCAAACTCCGGAAAAGGTGTTACATACGATATTGAAAACGAACACAAAAACGATAACAGCAATAATAAATCCGCCGAGTAATCGGCGGATTAAGCTTTAATACAGACAAATTCAGGACTGTCATTTCTGACAGTCCTGATAAATTTTATTCAGCATTTGCCGCATCAGCGATTATCTTCTGAGCGACATTTCCGGGAACTTCTTCGTAACGTTCAAAGTAGAACGTGAAGCTTCCGCGTCCCTGCGTGGTTGCACGAAGCGCGATGGGATAATCCATCATTTCAGCCTTCGGCACTTCCGCCTGAACATTTGTGTAGCCTTTCTTATCGTGCGATGCTTCCATACCGAGCACACGTCCGCGACGCTTGTTGAGGTCACCGATAACGTCACCCACCATATTGTCTGGAACAAGACAGTTCAGTGCACCAACCGGCTCGAGAAGCACGGGATTTGCCTTCGGCAGACCGTCCTTGTATGCAAGGCTCGCCGCCATCTTGAAGGACATTTCCGACGAGTCAACGTCATGATATGAGCCGTCGTAAAGGTCAGCCGCAAGTCCAACTACGGGATAACCTGCAAGCACACCCTTCTGCATAGCTTCGGTAAGTCCCTTTTCAACCGCCGGGAAGAAGCCCTTCGGTACAGCACCGCCGACAACGCTTTCTGTGAATGTAAGTCCATCCCCGTCGCTCGGTGAGAATTTAATCTTAACGTGACCGTACTGACCGTGACCGCCGGACTGTTTCTTGTGTTTACCCTCTGCTTCAACAGTCTTCTTGATAGTTTCGCGGTAAGCAATCTTCGGCTTTTCGAGAACTACGGATGTTCCGAAACGGTTCTTTAACTTCGCAACAAGCACATCAAGGTGAATGTCGCCAACACCCGAAATAAGGAGCTGTTTAGTTTCCGCATTGTTTTCATATCGTGTGGTGAGGTCTTCCTCGAGAAGTTTTGCAATACCCGAAGAAATCTTATCTTCGTCGCCCTTTGCAAGCGGCTTGATTGCCTGGGTAAGGAACGGTTCGGGGAATTCAATGCCCTTATATTTGATATCCTTTGCGGATGCGGTCAGCGTGTCGCCGGTATTTGTCGACGCGAGCTTCGCTGTCATACCGATATCGCCGCAGCAGAGCATGTCAACTTCGGTCTGTTTCTTTCCGCGCATTGTATAAATACGCGCCATTTTTTCGGTCTGACCGGTTGTGGTATTACGAAGTGTAACATCGCGGTTAAGCGTACCGTTCATAACCTTGAAGAACGACATCTTTCCGACGAACGGGTCTGCAACCGTTTTGAATACGAAAATTGATGCTTCGCCCTCGGGGTCGATTGCAATTTCGTCTTCGCCATCGGGAGTAACGATGGCTTCGGTCTTTCTCGCAGTCGGACGCGGGAAGGAATTCGCGATGGTGTCAAGTACTGCGGTAACGCCCCACATCTTCGTTGCAGAGCCGCAGAATACGGGAACGATTTCGCCGTTGATGATACCGTCATGAACAGCGTTCATTGCTTCGTTATATGTAATCGGTTCTTCGTTGAAGAACTTATCCATAAGGTCATCACTGGTCTGGGCGATTGACTCGTAAAGCATATTACGATATTCTTCCGCAATCGCCTTGAAGTCCTCGGGAATTTCGGATTCAACATTTGCACCTGTTTTGTCGTAAACCTCTGCCTTCATGTCAATAAGGTTTAAAAATCCGATAACCTTGTCGCCCTCAATCATCGGAATGAGAAGCGGACATACAGTAACACCGAATTTTTCACGAAGTGCCTCAAAAACTCTCTTGAAGCGTGCTTCACCGTCGTCAAAGCGGTTGATGAAAAATGCCTTCGGAATACCCTCTTTTTCAGCCATTTCCCAAGCAAGCTCGGTTCCGACCTCAAGTCCGTTGCGTCCGTCAACGAGAATGAGCGCACTGTCGGCAACTCTCATTCCCTCAAGAACTTCGCCGGTAAAATCGAGATATCCGGGAGTGTCGAGTATATTTATCTTGCTGTCCTGCCACTTAAGCGGTTCAACTGTTGTTGAAAGCGAAAATCCTCTGCGAATTTCCTCGGGGTCGTAGTCGCTTACGGTATTTCCCTCAGGAGTTCTGCCGAGACGGTCGGTTTCTTTCGCAAGGTAAAGCATAGCTTCGCAAAGCGAGGTCTTTCCGCTTCCGCCGTGACCGAGGAAGGCGACGTTACGTATACTTTTTGTGGTAATTTTGTCCATTGTGAAATGCTCCTTTTCTGTATATATTATTTAGGGAATTTACCGTCCGAACACGAAAAGCACGGACAGGATTCAGATAGGCGAATATATAATTTCTGTGTATTTTGGTCATAAATCATGATATTCGATAACTGATTACATTGTTTATTATACATTATGCGAGGGATTTTTTCAAGGGGTTTCAGAAAAATAATGTCTATGCGCATAGAGAAATAAAAAGCCCCATTTTGTGCACATTATCCAAAAAAATACAGCGATGCTGATTTTGACACCGCTGTAATCATTAAATATTATATTACTGTTTGTTCTCCGAATATTTGCCCTGCCATGTATTTCGCCCGTACATCAGCTTGTCGATAGTATTCATAACAACAAGCTTCTTACGGCTCCAATCGGGAGCAATAAGCGTTTCAGCCACTCCGTCGCCGGTAAGTCTGCCAATAACCGTATCAGGCGGCATTATTTCAAGCTGGCGCACAACAATGTCTGCATATTCCTCAAGTGTCAAACATTCAAATTCACCTCGGCGGTAAATATCCGCGAGCCTTGTGTCATCAATAACGTGCAAAAGATGCAGTTTAAGCTGGTCCGGGCGAAGCTTTGCAACTGCCCTCGCCGATTCAAGCATCATATCTGCCGTTTCGTGGGGAAGACCGTTTATGAGATGCACTCCGATATTTATCTTGTCCGATGCTGAACGCAGCTTTTCATATCCGGCAACAAACTCGCTGAAGGTGTGTCCTCGGTTTATATATTCCGCCGTGGAATCATGGACCGTCTGCAGCCCAAGCTCGACAGTGAGAAACGTACGTTCGGCAAGCTCGGCTAAATATTTGCACACCTCGTCAGACAAGCAGTCCGCACGTGTTGCAGCGGAAAGTCCGACAACGCCCGGGAAATCGAGAGCGGATTCGAATTTTTGCCGTAAAATCTCGACCGGAGCATAGGTATTGGTGAATGCCTGAAAATAAGCGATGCACTTGGGAGAATCCCATTTTTTTGAAAGTCTGGCATAAGCATTTTCAAGCTGTGTTTTGATATCCACAGAAGAATCGGAGCAAAAATCACCCGAGCCGCGTGCGGAACAGTAAATACATCCTCCCCTGCCGCGTGTACCGTCACGGTTCGGGCAGGTAAATCCGCCGTCAAGGGGGAGCTTTGCACATTTGGCACCGAATTTATGTCGGAGAAAATAGTCGTAGGAATAATAGCGTTTATTTGAATCGCTGTAAGGAAAAGGGTTGGTTTCGGCTTGAGTCGGCATGACGCACCTCCTGTCTATTTATATGATAACACAGTGTCGAATACTTTTCAAGCAATTTTCAGAAAAAACTTTTGAAAAACTATTGACAAACGCTTTGAATTGTGGTATTATATATGAGTACCAAGAAGATGCGAGTGTAGTTCAATGGTAGAATTCCAGCCTTCCAAGCTGGTCGCGTGGGTTCGATTCCCATCACTCGCTCCAATAAAAAAATCCCATGGGTTTATCCCGTGGGATTTTTGTTTTATAAGTAAAACGCTATTTTTAAGAACAACAGCGCTTTCCATAACTGGCGCGTGTCATCCTGTATCTGTAGAACATAGTGCAAGCCACCCTCAAGCGTATGCAGCCGATAGGAGCAAGTGGAAAAATTATTGCCGAGGTGAGAAATGGTATTTTTTCATTGACATTTGGCGGCGGTAGTGGTATAATTCTTATAGAAGATCTGCAAGATCATCGTTCAGCAATGC
>JAZQXA010000071.1:0-2588 GCA_045632605.1 Candidatus Flemingiibacterium sp.
CCCAAGGATGACGGAGTGGATAAATCGGTATATCTTGGGCAAACGGTTACAGTGCAAGGAGAGTTCCGTTTTGTGCGAAATGATTTCGATACGCTGTATCTGCTTCCTTATACAGTTACTATCGGTAAAACCGTAGAAGAAAGCTATGGTGACTCCGAACTCAAAGCACCGGAAGGACCTGTCGATCTGTATGATCGTTCGAAGCCTCTGCCGAAGTATCTGGAACCGCGCATTATGGACGGCAAGTACATTTATAACGCATTTATGCTTTCCGAAGAATCCTTGCAGCTCATGGGCAATGATTTTACGTTGTTTTACTGTGACTTTGTTGACGCATTTCTAGGTTACAGAAGTGAGGTTCCGTGTCCCGAAAAGAGGTATGCAGAACTGCTGGGCTCTGTTATCTATTATGATTTTCCCATATTCAATGCGTGCGCTGAGCCTTTTGAATTTATCAAGCATTATGATGAAAAAACAAATACGATCCGCATTGTGTATAAATACAGCGAAGATGAGCATCGGAAGCTTCTGGACCGATTCCTGAAAGCTGCGGATGAAATGCTGGCAACAGTTACTCCCGAAATGAGTGATGCTGAAAAGGCAAAGAATATCTATCACGAGCTTTGCACGCGCATGGTTTATGACGACAGTGCGCTCGAAATCCTCGAAAGAAAGGACAGCTACTTTGCATATCTTTACAATAGCGGTGTGTGTATCACTTTTGCCAATGTCTACAATCAGCTTCTGACCCAGGTGGGAATCAAAACAACAATTGCAACGTGCGATTATGATGCCACTATGGGTCATGCGTGGTCAGTTGTTACGTTAGATGGCAAGGACTATTTTTGCGACCCTACCTTTGAGCTTTCACGTGATAACGGTAACGGGTACGTGTATTTTGGTATGAACTATGCAGACAGAACGAGAGACGGAATCGGAAAAAACGGTATCAGAGCGGGAAAATACTATTTCACATACACGGTCCTGCCGGAAATGGTTGCCCAACAGTCCTTGAGAAAATAAGATTTTGAAATGTGCTGAAAACAGTTTGCATCTTATTTTGACTGCAGAAAGTGGATGTACATCCCCTCGACTGCCGCCGACTGCTGTGAGGATACCGCCGCTGTTGAGGCATTCGATGCGACATTTCCGCCAAAGGAAAAGGTATGGGTGCCGAGCCAGGAGGAATTCTATATCTACAGTTATTCTTCGGTTGTAAGATAAATGTAAAACGCCGATGAGGTATATCACCTCATCGGCTGTTTTCATCTCTTCTTATATATCAAAAGCTCGGGATTCTCTCCGTTTTCTTCATAGCTGCAGATAAGCAACAATTCCATATTTGCGACAATTCCGTAGCATTTACCGCACTTGCCTTCAAGCTGGCTGCCGAGATAGGTCGCCTTGTCATCGAGAAATTTTACCTTCTCGCCGTTTGAGAGCGTGTACTCCATATTGACAAATTCGCCCGGTAATACGTTCAGCCCTTCAACCTTTGGGAGTCCAAGAGTGTTAAGCAAGACATTGAATTCAACAATAAGCTGCTTTTTGAATTCGTCAAACTTCTCCTTATCGCAGGTACCGTCATACTGCTTCCAAAAATCAAGCGTGTACTCGCCGTCAGCGTAGCACCATTTGCAGTATTCCTCGTTGAAATGCCCGTCCTTCTCGCGGCTTATGCTGGTATCCTCAAGCGGCATACCGCAGCACTTGCAAATAAGCGTTTCGGGCGAGCCGAGGAGCGTATTTATAGATACATCAAATAGACGAGAGAGCAGCTTCAGCGTTTCTGTATTCGGTACCGTTTCGCCCGTTTCCCAGCGAGATCCCGCCTGACGTGTCACAAATACCTTTTCAGCAAGCTCTTCCTGGGATAGTCCGTTTTTTCCTCGAAGCTCGAGAATTATATCTTTTGTTGCCATAACATCACCGCCTTGTTTTGTTGTAAATCTATTATACCACAGCTACGCAGATCAGGCAAGCAACTTGCTGTTGCGGTGAGGATATTTCTTTGTCTAATGCGGCGCAAATATTGCGCGCCGCTCTATTGACTTTCACCTTAATCTGTGATATAATAATACAAACGAAAACGTCACCGGAGGCAGAACACCGTAGTGTTCAATTGCCGGATTAGGTGTCCGAGTGAGCTCGGGTTATTGTGTGTGCAATAGCCGGAGCCTTATTTTTTTGCTTTGGAGGTAGTCATGAAAACTACAAAAGTAACCCTCGTACCGCTAACCGCAGACGACCGTGAGCAGTTCATTCTCGACAACCAATGGTCGTTCAAATACGGCGCAATGCAAGAGTTTGGAGAGCGCGACGATCACATCGACGGTGACGGCGAGATCATTTCCCGGGGGACGATCGAGCGATGCATCGATGATCCGCAAAGCGAAACCTATCGCATTGTCGCAGACGGCAGAAAGGTGGGCGGGTTGATTCTGAAGATCGACCGCGAGACAAATCACAATCACCTGGAAATCCTGTTTACCGTGCCCGAGGAACACAGCAAAGGCATCGGTTACGCTGCGTGGCAGGCGGGGGGGGCGCCCCATCAAGTCGGATCGTAGCCATGTCGTTCTGCGAGC
>JAZQXA010000072.1:0-3379 GCA_045632605.1 Candidatus Flemingiibacterium sp.
ACCAGTGACATCAGCTTAAAAGTCATAGTTTTCTGCGCAAACTGACTGTGAAAGGGCTACCGTGCGGGTAATTTGCAAAATGCGAAAACTGCAGTACTAATCCGATGGTATTCCCACGGCTTAACGACAGGTACCGCATTCGCGGTATGCATGAGTCACTGGTTCGTAGTTGCCATTGGCAACTAGTGCCTAGATTCGGGGAGCCACCGTGAAAGCGGTAAAGTGATTTTTTATTTATTATTGAAATTGATAGTTAGTTGTGATATAATAAATGTAACAATTTTAGTCTTGAAGGAAAAATAATGTTTTATAATCATCAATTCGATTGGAAGAAGAAATTGCCGCAGCCAATATGCGAGGACATGCCGGATTACGATGAACTGTATCACAAGGCGTGGGAAATGGCTCACGATCATATTCGACATATTGATGGTATGCCTGCAACACCGTATATGGATGAGGCGTTTTGTGACACTCAGATATGGATATGGGATACCTGTTTTATGTCTTTGTTTTGCAAATATGCTCGTGATGAATTTCCGGGAATTGAGAGCTTGCGCAATTTTTATGACGTTCTTTACGGCGATAAAATGCTTTCTAATATTGTTCCTTCGGAGAGAGAACCTGAATGGACGGGGGCGACTCCGGGTATTCCGGCGCAGATTAAAATTCATATAGCAGATAATCCGCCGCTTTTTGCTTTTGTGGAATATGAAAACGCTATGTTTCACGGAGACGTATCTTATATTCGTGACCTTCTTTATAACAAACGCGTATTACAAAAGCATTATGAATGGATAGAAGATCTAAAGTCCTCTGTATTACCTCGGGGTGTTTTCGCTCCAACGTGTCTTATTAGCGAAGATGTAGGATACAGATGGGAGGGTGGTCGCTCGGGAATGGATAATACACCGCGAGGAAAAACAATAAAGCGAACCTCGAAGGAAAGACCGAACAATCCGGATATGCTTTGGATTGATGCGATATGTCAGCAAGCGCTTTCGGCAAGAATGATTGCTAATCTGTACGGTATTGTCGGTGACTGTGAAAACAGGACGAAATGGGAAGAGCTTTATAATCGGAAAAAGACGATCGTTAACAGTTATTATTGGGACGAAGATGATGGATTTTATTATGATATAGATATTAATGACCATCATTTTTATAAGGTTATGACACCTGCTTCGTATTGGGCGTTGGTGGCTGAAATCGCTTCGTCTGACAGGGCGCGCGCAATGGTTGATCGCATATCGGATGAGAATACTCTTGGTGGTAGCGTGCCGCTGATATCTCTTTCCAGAAGCGATGGTAATTACGAAAACAACGGCAAATATTGGAGAGGCGGATTGTGGTTGCCGACTGCATATGCTTCATTAAAAGGAATTGAAAAATACGGCTATTACGATGAGGCGCATAGTGCTGCACGAAAAATTCTTGATCATATGCTGGCCACATACATTGAATATGAGCCGCATACTATATGGGAATGTTATTCGCCGGAGACTCCGTCGCCGTCGGTTGCGGCAAAAAGTGATAATATCGTACGTCCTGATTTTTGCGGTTGGTCTGCTTTAGGGCCAATCTCTATGTATATTGAAAATGTTATCGGTTTTCACACTGTAAATGCTTTTGAGCGAGTTGTAATGTGGCATAAGCCAAATGAATTCAAAAAGGCACTCGGCATTAAAAATCTGTGTTTTGCGGACGTCATTACGGATATTGTGGCGGAGGGCAGTGCTTGTATGGTAAAATCCAACAAGCCTTATACACTCGTGATTAACGGAAAGCGCTTCAGTATAAATGTTGGAGAGCAAACAATCATTTTATAATTTAAAATACATGCTGAAGGGGACGGTATTATGAGGATTAATATAGATTTGAATAACAAAATCGGCAAAATTAAGGATATGAACGCTACCGGACAGGCTCCGATGGGTGGCGGTGTTGGCTATGAAGCTTACAAGAACTTCCATTTGCTCTCAGACGTTTTGGTGCCTTACGTAAGACTTCACGACGTTGGTGGTGGGTTCGGCGGAAACAGATATGTTGATATACCAAATATATTCCGCGATTTTGATGCCGATGAAAATGATCCTGCCAATTATGATTTTAAATTTACCGATTTATATATAAGTGAGCTCGTTAAAAATGGGTTGAAGCCTTATTATAGACTTGGTGTGACAATAGAAAACCATTCTGAAGTGAAATCCTATCACATAGATCCACCTAAGGATTATGAAAAATGGGCGCGAATATGTGAGCATATAATAGCTCATTACAATGAGGGATGGGCTGAAGGCTTCCATTATGATATTGAATATTGGGAAATTTGGAACGAGAACGATGACGGTCAAAGAACGTCAATGATGTGGAACGGAACAGCAGAGGATTATTACAACCTTTACGACGTTACGGCGAAGCATTTAAAGAAAAGATTCCCTAAAATCAAGATCGGCGGCTATGCGGCTACGGGCTTATATTATGTAACCGATACGGAAGAGGAACGCCAAAGCAGACCACGCGACAAGTATTTCTATGACTTTTTCCACGGTTTTATGGAGTATATAAGGGTGCACGAATCTCCTATTGACTTTTTCTCATGGCATAGTTACAGAGAGCCGAAAAAGCTTATAGAGGAGGGAATATGGGTTCGTGAGCAGCTTGTAAAGTACGGATATGAGAACGTTGAGAGTCATCTTAATGAGTGGAATCCTCCTTCGCGCAGAACAAGAGATGTAGATTCAATTCACGGAGCGGAGGTTGCGGCGATTATGCTGGGCTGTCAAAATATAGGCGTAGATATGCTTATGATTTACGATGCACGCATCGACGGTAGTCTATATTCGGCGTTCTTTGTTCCATCTGTCAGCGGTGGATGTCTGTCGCACGCTTACTATTCATTTGCGGCGTTCTCGGCACTTTATAGACTTGGCACTCAGGTCGGTCTTGAATGTGATACAGATGGCGTTTTTGCTGTTGCGGCAACCAACGGAAAAAGAAATGCCGTTGTAATATCCAATATTTCGGGCGCGGATCAACCTCTTGAAATTTGCGGTGTGGATCTTATCGATGCAAGATGGTATCTTATAGATAGAAGAAGACTTTTGTCTTGGTCGCCAGAGCTTAAGGAAATAAAAAACAACACGGTAGTGCTGGTTGAATTCTAAAATGTCATAATTTATAAAAGGGACTCAAACGAACAGACTTGAGTTCTTTTTATTTCAGCTCATTTGTTGTACATTGCCCTTGATTTTATCTAAAATATATGCTATAATCTTTCAAAAAGAAGGCGTGGCGCATTATGAACACAAATATTCTTGATTTTGGAGCGATATCCGACGGTATCGCCTTAAATACCGAGGCTATACAGAATGCTATA
>JAZQXA010000073.1:0-32917 GCA_045632605.1 Candidatus Flemingiibacterium sp.
GATCTTAACGTTATTAACTCCGTATATCTCAGCCATCTGTGTCGCGAGCTTGGATGCACATACGGGACAATCTATTCCTTCGATTGTGTACTTATACTTCATAATAATCTCCTTTGAATTATTCGTTAATATGATCGAGAGCCTTCTCGATAACGTCACGCACGTGATCGTCAGAAAGCTCATAGAATACGCAAGTCCATTCCTCTCCGGCGTCAATACCCTTATAGTTGTAGGACTCTGCATACTCAAAGTGGTTTCCGTCAATGTCAAGGTCGTTGAGCGAATATGTAAATCCAAGCTTGCCTGCCTTAATCATATCCATCTGACCCTTTGTACAAGGCATCGATACCTCAATTGCATAACCTTTATCGGTAAATGCAGTCTTATATTCGAAGGTCGAGTAGTCGATCATTTCATAGTGATGCTTAAGTCCGAAAAGTGTGTAACCGTAAGCGTCAACCGAAACCTTGATAACATTGTGAGGATCGCCATTGAACGAGAAACGCATCTCAATAAGGTCGGTCTGATATGCGTTGTAATCCTTAAGGAAGGTTTCACCGAGAGTCATAACGTCATCGTCGGTTACGTCGCAGTAAACATAAAGGCGCGCATCATCATAGAGGAAATAAACGTCAGCCTTACAGGTGAAGGGCCATTCGCCAACTTCTGCTTCGTCGAGGGCGTTTGGCTTTGTTCCGAGATCTTTTACAACAAGGGAGTTAAGGTAAGCGTTATCAAGCACACCGTCAACCTTTGCTGTACCTTTCTTAACAACATCGCTTGCAGCGCTTGTTGTGATGGCAAGTGCGAAAATCATGGAGAAGACGAGAATTAAACTAAGAATCTTTTTCATAACTATATCATCCTTTCAATAAATAATTATCAATTTTTAACCTTTACATGAATGTCAACCCAGCGCGATGTGATATCAGCTTCATCGTTCGGTGAGCTGATAAATGCAACCATGCAAGGCTTGAATGCTGACGCCGGAACACGATAGCAAAGAAGTGTATGCGGTGTAAAGCGTTCATCTTTTTCCGAGCCGATATATTCGCACTGTATACTGTTCATCCAAACATCCGGTATATTTGCGAGTGCCTTTTCGGCATCGTCAACCGAGAAACGGAATGTCACCTTTGCATCCGTGGGGATGTCGCCGGTATAAAGACGAAATACACCAGTTTTGCAGAATGTAAGCGGAAGCTGATTTATTGCACGATTCTCCGGAGCATGAATGTAAGTATTACGATGCCAATAAGGTATACGGTCTTTTAGGGTAACTACATGACGGCGATTCAGTTTAAGAATGTCATCATAGTTTCCGAGATGGTTGATAACTGTCCAATACTGTTCACGAGATTTTACAGATTTTGCCGGATCAAAATCATATTCACCGTTGCGATCGAACTCAACATTAAATCCTACATAATAATTATATATATAGAACTTATCCGCTCCCTGTGAAAACGCATTTGCGGCACAAGCGGTGAATGTTTCGATATTGGGCGGAAGCATAGCTGCATCCTCATGTGCACAAATGTTCCATTCAATGCTTGCAAAAAGCTCTGCGCCAAACGGTTCAAGCATTGTTTTCCACATCTTAATTGGCATATCTGTGTCTGTTGACTGAAAACGACCGGATATTACAACAGTGTCAACAATCCCCTCCTGAACCCATTTCATAACATCAAGTCCGTATTCGAAGTTAAAATGATAGTCAGGCATTACACGGACAGCACATTTGATTTTGTGTCCCCATCTTTCTTCTGCTTTCTTCACAATTGCATCTACTTCACGCATGAATCCGTTCATGATTTCAAGGCCTTCATCAGTTTCATAGTATGCAACCACACACATCTCACGCTGGAAGTCAAGCTCAATTCCGTACGGGTCGTAAAGCTCAAGCGATTCGTTTATAAGGTCGAGATTATGTTTTCTTACAATTTCAAACTTGAAATCGTAAGCGTGTTCGTTCCAAGACCAGAGGCGTCTCGGCAGATCACGACCGTTACGAATTTCAGGATGTTCGTGGTAAAAATCAGAAAACAGCATCGAAGCCGGCATATTTCTGTCGTGGTAGTCGTTCATTCTATAGGTAAGCCACGGATTTATGCCAATTTCGCGGAATCCTTTGATATGCTCTGCTACATAGTCAATTCCAAGCTCTTCATAGATGTAGTGCATACCTGCAGCACAAGTGTTTTGTGTGTAATCGACTGCCACACCGTTTTCTTCCTTCTGGTAATACTTATCGAGGAAGCTTGTGCGTGTCTTTGACGGGAATACCGCGCAGGTGTCCATCAGATTGATAAAGAAATCTGTTACCTGTGTTCCCTCATATGCTTTAGGAAAGTTTTTTATCGCTTCCGCTGAAGGACGAGTTTTTCCAGCCCAGGTTATAACGTCATGCGAATCCTGGTTAATACAAATACCTTTCATAAAAATACCTCATTACACTTCTCCGACACGGCAGCCTTCACCGCCGTGTCGGAATATTGACTCATCTGGGTGATTTTACATAAACCTCAACATGGTCGGTCGAGAACGAATAGTTTGCGCCACTCGTTATTTCAATTACCATGTAAGTATCGTCATGAACTTCCTCGGGAATTTCATAACACATAAGATAGTTTTCAGAGAAACCACCCTTACAGATATCAAGACCGGTATATTTACATTCAACGGAGTTTACATAAACTATCGGGGGCGTGTCAAACGCTTCGGCATTATCTACTGCGATTTTAGCAGTAAGAGTTGAGCCGTCCACTACATCACCAACCGGAACACGGAACGCTGTGATGCTTTCATAATTTACCGTTCTTGGAAAATACTGCTGTCTTGATTCCCAAATCGGCTGCATATCTTTATATGTGAGCAGATGTCTGCGGTCAAGCTTGATAGTTTTTTCGTAAGAACCAAGCTGTGTAAGTACATTCCACATACCGGGATTGGCGCCTACTCTGTAATCATAATAACTGCTGTTTGCATTTATCTTATCGGATTCGGTAAAGAAGTTTACACCGTTTCTGTAATAGTTAAAGATATAAACCTTGTCTGCGCCCTGAGAATATGCACTTGCAGCAAAAGCAGCCATTGTTTCGAGATCCATTTCGGTATTGACTGAACCAGGCCAAGTCTGCACACGAGATTTTTCCATAGAAGCAACAAGTTCAATGCCGTAAGATTCTGTGATGGTATCCCACATTCTTATCGGAAGATCCATATCAACAGTGGAGTAACGCGATGCCGGAATCATCATATCAACGATTCCCTCTGCCATCCATGTAATTACATCAAGACCGAACTCATAGTTTGTTTCAACGTCGTAAGCAACACGGGTTGCAATCTTTATCTTGTGACCGTACTTTTCTTCGTAAATTGCAACAAGGTCATCAACCTGACGCATGAAGTCGTTGAGTATATCAAGTCCGTTATACTCTCCGCCGGGATGCCACAGGTAAAGTTCTCTCTGATAGTCAAGCTCTATACCGTATACATCATAGCGGTTAAGCGTTTCGTTTATATAACTCAGTATCATCTCGCGAACGATATCATGAGTATAGTCAAGCGACTTTGCCTGATATCCGCCGTAAGCATGATGTGTATAACGTCTGACCTCGGGATGGTTATGGTAGAACTCGGTAAAAAGCGGCGAGGTTACATATTGAGCCTGTTCGTGAACGTCGTTCATGCGGAATGAAAGCCACGGGTTGATTCCGATATCTCTGAAGGTTTCAATAAATGTTCCGAGAAAGTCAGTTGCGAGGGTTTCATATATATAATGAGAACCTTTTGCAAAAGGATCGTTTGTGTAATCAACCTCATATCCGTTTTCAACCTTCTGATAATACTTATCAAGATAACTCGTGATAGATTCGGAAGGATAAACCGAACACTGGTCGTTTACAGATAAGAAGTAGTCTGTGATATGAGTACCCTCAAACTGCTTTGCAAACTGGACAAGCTTCGTTTCATCAAACACTCCGGTTGCTACAACTGCAAGAAGACCCGAAGTATCCTGGTTGATTATAATACCCTTTATATCTACATCTTCGTTGGGATTATACTTTGTATGGCTTACATCCATATCAGTTGCTGCCTGAACCTGCTCTTTGGTAACAGGCGTACCGAATGTTGTCGGAGCATCTGCCGGAATTTCATCCACCGGAACAAGCGAGAACTGGTCGATACAGAAGTCCTGAATCGAAATATCGAAAGGTCCGCCGAAAATTCTGATATTCTCAAGAGTATCGCTTGTTTCGAAATAATACTCAACCTTGAGCCAATCGTTTTTCGGATATGCCATAATTGTCTGAGTTTGTCCGTCTACCTGTTTAAACTGGATACGGAGTACGCCAAGCTCACCCTGACGGAGCAATCTGAAATAGCCTGTAAAGCAATATTTTCCTGCTGGAATAGGGTTACCTGGAGTATATCTTACACCAATGTGGCTCTGCGGAATATCAGTAACACGGATATATCCGCCCTTTACGCCCTCGGAATCTGTGTCCGATACAAAGTACAGTTTCGGACCTTCGGATGTAAAATACATTTCAGCAGTATTCTTTGCATTAAAGCGGCTGAACATAAGGAGGTTGCCGGTCGGGAGCGATCCTGCAACAGAAGGAACAAGGACAACAGTTCCGGGTGCGGGAGTGAATTTTTCGGCTTTAGCGCCGGCGGCATCCGCCGCCAGCACTACCGTTGAAATGGTCTGTACTGCCAGAACTACGGCTAGTACAACCGATAAAAGTCTAAATTTTTTCATCAGCATTTCTCCTTTCAAGAAATCACTTTTCAATTTTCACAATCGAGAGGTTATCAATATCGAAATCACACAGATCGCGTATGGGATCCATACCGCCGGAAATTCTTATACTAAACTCGACCATGTCTCCGGGGATATACTCTGCCTCAACATGACGCCATTCATCAGTAATTTCATACATGAATTTCGAATTTTCAAATCCTTCACCGCTTATATTGAGTGCCTTATCATCAACATATGCACGAGCTACCATTGCTTCGCCTTCATTCGAGCAACGGATATCATAAGAAACCTTGTAGGTTGCTCCAGGATATACGGTTATGCCAGTATTGACTATAACGCCGCCGTATTCTTTTGTACGACCTACGATTCTGAGAAAACCGCCATCTTCGTTATATGTGATAGATTCGGGAGTAACCTGCCAGTATTCAACACCTTCAAGTGCAGTTTCAGGGTCATTGAAGTTTCCACGCTCGAAGAATTCAACATTAGCGGGAAGCGTATCGACAACATTTATCAAAGTGATATTTGCAATGTCGTAGTCCTGAATACTTGTTGCAATTGGAGCACCGGAAATCTTAAATTCGAGATCCATGGGAGATTTAATTATCAGCGGAATTTCGATTGTGTTCCACTCATTGTTTATCAAGATACTGTGATATGTATCGTAAGCGATAACTCTGAGGTGTCCGGTTTCGCCTTCGTTTGCTGTACGTGCGTCAATTCTGAGGAGGTACGAGCCTGTTTCAAGCATGAACTCAGGCTTATATGTAAATCCTACACGGTTGTTTGTGATATTTCTTGCTGCGAGATACTTTGTACCGTCCACATCGACTTTATATTCAAGAGTCTGGTTTGCAACGCTCCAGTTTGCAAGACCATCTTCGCTTACTGCGTCTGCAATCGGATTATCTCCGTTGGCTGCAGCAATCTTGAAGTCATCGAGGAAGATAGTTACATCTGTATCGCTGACAAATTTCAGTCCGCTTACATCTGTAGCTTCTGTAAGTCCAAACGGGAATTTAACAGTTGTCCATGCTGTACCTGCGTTAACCTTAGTTGCGCCATCAGCAAGCTTCAACTGAGTATCGCCAAAGTATGCGCTGATTCCAACAACGTTGTTGTCGGCTGTAACAATGTGACCGTATATACCGGGGTTGCTCTTATCGAGCTCGAGCTTTTCGTATTCCATTGAGGTAACACGGAATTTACCACTGAGGTAATACTGACCGGGCTCGAGGATAACTTTTTCCTTCGGCTGATATGTAATACCGCCACTGATGTTTGCGCTAAAGTAGTTGTTTTCTGAAACAAGTCTAAGAGATGCGGTCTTATCACCATAGTTTACTACGGACCAGCCTGCGGAGTATTTACCGTTGTAGAGCGAAGTACCCTTAACTGCAAGGTCATTACCGGTTTCGAGTTCGATAATGGAGAAATCATCCACATCAAACGGATAGAAGTGTTCTTCACCGGATGCACCCTTCAAAGTGATCGCTATTGTTGCATCGGTCTTTGCAGTAAATTTGAACGACAATTTACTCCATTCTTCGCTAAGCTTTACATTTTGCGAAAGAGTTGTTCCATCACTCGCAATTACACGGAGTCCCCATATTAGAGGAGCGCCTTCCTTCGTTGCATTAATAGTACGTGCATTGAATGAAACCTGATACTGCTTACCTGCAGAGAAGATTGCCGCATTATTATTATATACAGCACCAGTATCAGAGGACTGACGGGACGAAACGCTGATATAGCTGTTCGAAGCAGAGTCTGCAGTACCTGTCTTGATTATAGTTGCTTTAGGACCGGATATTACCCAATCTCTGTCGATAGCGATGTCAGACTCGCTGTAACCGTTATACTTATTAAGATCCTTAAGCATAAGCAGTGTTACAATAAATCCGTTATTTACATCAGACAAAGAAATCTTGCGTTCAACCAGCTCGATATTTACATCAACAAAATCAAGCTGAATATTTTCATCGACTTCGAATTTGATTGTATTCATATCGATCGGAACAGCTGTATCAAGAACAAATACAACCTCTGTCCATGTGTAGGGGGTGATAGAAACCTCGGACTTTTCTGAAAGTGTCAGGAGAGGCAAGCCGTTATTGGTAAGGGATGCGCTTATCATTGCAGTGTTAGAGTCCGAAACAAGCTTTGAAACCAGATTGGGGGTCATTTCGATTTTATTGAAATCAATAGGATCACCAATGCGGAATTTTCCGGTGATGTAATATTTTCCGGGCTCAAGAATTTCATCACTGTCGATAATGATAGACGTATTCGCCGAAGTATCAGACGGGGGGGCTGCTCTGTAAAACTCCGTATCCGAAAGCTGAGCGAGAGACACACTCGAAGCACTCCATCCCATTTTTCCGATATTTTCGGAGACAGTCATAAGATTATTTCCGACAGGATCGCCGGTTTCTGCATCAAGAGCATAGAGTGTCATGCCATCGATATCGAACGGAACAATATCATTGAACGAATTACCGTCTGCAAACGAGAAGCCAAGAGAGGTCGTATAATCAGAGGTAAATGTTATGTCATACTTGCGCCAATCTTCGTAAAGATTGATTATGCCGATGCGCTTGCCTGCACTGGCAATTTGGCTCACATAAAGCTGTCTTGTGCTGGACGCATCAGGTTTAACCGGCCAATTTACTACCTGCATCGAACGTGCCCAGAACGAAAGCTCATATGTTGTGCCTTCTTCGAGGGTAACGGACGAATCCTTAAGATTAGCACCGTTGGGAGCATAAGTAATGTTGTATATGCGAACATAGCTGTTGTCGAAGTTACCGATTTCGCCGGTTTCGGTGTTGAGAGCGGCGTTGATAATGGAAATCGGTGTGCCTTCACCGTTGGTGAAGTTTTCGAGATAGAGATCGTCAACGGGAGTATAAACGATATTCTTGAAGTCAAGAGCTGTTCCGTCGTCAAGAGTGAATTCAATATCACTCTTCTTCATGCCGCTCGCAGAGTCAACAACAAGAATGAAGCCTCCGTTTGTCCAGCCGGTTGAAACCTTGACGCCTTCTGTTCTGCCGTCAATTGCGGCAAGTGCTTTACCGTCTACATATGCGTTAAGGTTTGCATAGTTGTTATCATTAATAATGTAAGGAAAATCTATGCCCCACAGCTGATACGTGCTCATTTCGAGCTTATCCATTCTGAATTCAGGGAGTCTGAAATCACCGGTAATATGCCAGATACCCTTTGCGATATAGTCATCATCACCGTTATATACAAATCCGTTGTTTCCTGATGCTGATGAGGGAATGCTAAGGTAATCTGTTTCGGCGAGAACTCTTACCTGTAAATCGTTGGTTACAGCTATCTCCGGTTCGGTAGGTGCTCCGACTCTGTAGATTGATACGAGAGGAGTCCAACCCATACCGCCGCCGTTTTCAACGGTCATACCGTGTTCAATAAGGTTTTCTCCGGTTTCATCACAGATGAGGGAGAAATTATCGATATCGTAAGAAAGAAAATCCCAAATATCGTATTCGATTAATTCAAGTGAAAGTCCGCCGTCTTTTCCTGCAGTTACTGTTGTGGTAACAGTTGTCCAATCATCGGTTGCTTTCATGATGCCCGAGGGAGTTCCGCCGTTAAGCTTTCCGCGGATACGTGTCGAAAAACCTTTTGCTTCAACTGTGTTTTCCCAGTCGGGCGACTTCACTGCACGAACATCGAATGTAAGTGTATAAGTTTTTCCGGCTGTAACAGACACATCGGGATCCTTATAAACTGCACCGTCGCCAGCAACGCCAAGACCGCTGACACTGATATACTCATTTTCAACAAGGTCAACCTTACTGATGTATTCGCCGTCTACGGTAATATATTCATCCGAATAAAGATGTGTAGCGGATTCAACGGTAAAGTTTCTGAATTCAAGCGCAGCTTCTTTTTCAAGCTCAAACACAAGATCGCTCATTTTGGCTGATTCAGTCAAAGCAATCATGAAGCTTATCGTTTTCCATGAGTTATCAAGAGTGGTTGTTCCGTTGTTAACTTCAACAGAAATTGCACCGTCTGTTGATTCAACGGCTTCGCCGTTAAGCTTGAGAGAAATTGCAGTGCGGTTATTATTTGCACTAAAAGTAGCATTGGATTCTTTTTTCCATGTAAATTTTGCACCGTCGAAGGTATTAATACGAACGTCAAGGCTTATGTTATATATACCAGCCTCAAGTGTTTCATCTCCGGTATATGCAAAAGAAACTGAATCTCTAAGGCGGTAGTATTCAGTTTCGGTTTCAACAACTGCCTTTGTGGTGGGAGTATGCCAAGGATTATATGAAACCCAACCGTCAGAGGTTTCGGCTGTGCCTTCAGCGATGAGCACCTCGCCGCTTTCCTTTTCGACAAGCTTGATGTCATCAATGTCATAAGGGATGATATCATAGTAGCCATGATATCCGCTGCCCTCTTTAATTGACATTGAGAATGCGGAATCGACAGGAGTAAACTCCCATTCAAATGTATTCCAATCATCTCCGAATGCCACAAAGCCTATACGGCGTCCAGCAACCGTGATCTCAACTTCTCTGATATATTCATTCTTATCCTGTCTTTGCTGATCAGCATAATATGTTGCCCAGTTTTCGGTCTCTGCCGCACGCATATTAACTGAAAGGACATATGTCTTTGCAGTGTCGAGAGCTATATCGCTCTGATAACGAAGCTCGTCATCAGGACTGTTAAGTCCTGTGAAATGAATATACTCATTTTCAATGCCCTCTGCCTGCACGAAAAGTGCATTGCCGCTTTCGTCAGCAAAATTACCGAATGCTGCGGACTTTGTTACAGTGACATTGGTGATGTCAATACCAAGCGAATTGTCAAGTTTGAAAGACAACGCGGCTGAATCGGTAGCCGTCTGTGCATCAACTTCGAAAGAAACTGTCTGCCATTCGTTATTTACCGCAAAGGTGTCTGTTCCTGAAACGGCGGCACCGTTTGAAGCAGTTACGGTAAGATTGCCGGAATTGTTATTTGTGTAATTGTATCCGGAGACAGTATATTTTTTGAAATCGTACTTTGTCATGCGAATATCTGCGCTGACAGTATATCTGCCGGCTTCGAGTTTTACGCCGGAAAGAACAGCTGCTTCGTCAGTTGCATGCATATATTCAGATTCAGTAATGATCTTTCCTTTTGCGCTGTTGGGCCACCAACAATTTGTGGCACCGACTACTACATCGCCATATTTGATCATCTCTTCGCCAGTATATCCGAATTCATCAAGCTCAACAAGAGAAAAACCATAAATATCAAATGGGATAACATCTTCGAAATTTTTGCCTTCTCTAAATTTGAACCAGGCAATTGTATCCGCTGTAGGCTTAATCAGTACAGTAGCTCTCTGCCATTCTGAAGTTGCAATAAGACGTTCATTGCCAATAATATTTCCCTCGCTGGCATATGTACTGATAAGATTAACATTTCCATATCCAAAAAGACGTAATTCTCTGATACCTTCTCCGGATGTTGAATCGGTTATGGGCCAATTCTCCGTCTGGGCACAACGATACCAAAAAGATAGTCTATATTCGTGTCCTTTAAGCATTATCGTATTCTTATCTTCATAGATAACACCATCTTCAAAATAGTCGATATTATAAACATGCAGATACTGATAAGTGTCTCCGTCGCCTAAAACATCGTCAACCTCAGTCACATTGCTTGACCACGAGGCGGCAGCAAGCGGATCAACTGCTGTATTTACTGCAGCAGATTCGTTTGCACCTGCAATTATCGGAAGTCCCGAAACTGCAAGTGTTCCTGCGAGGAGCATTGCCAAAATTCGTTTTTTCATAAGTTTCATCTCCTTATTTTATTTTCGGTAAATAACCGCATAGTAATTATATCATACTTTAATAAGTTTGAAAAGTACATAAAACACTCAATTTTTACTGGCAAAATGTAGTATTATTTCACTTGTAATTTTAATTCGGTCACTACCAAGTTTATGGATATTGCTTAATTATTATTTTATCATGAATTTAAATCCGTGTACATAATTTTTGATGCCATATTTTTTAGCGAATTTCCGTTTTTTGAATGTGAGCAACAGAAATTTTTACCTCTGCGATAAATGCTTGACAAATTACGATTAATGGTATATAATGTATACATATTTATTTCTGAAAGGACAATACAATGAAAATAACTCCCGTTAAAGGTACCGCGGATTATCTCCCCTCAGAAGTCCTCGTTCGCGATTACCTGCAGTCAACCATTCTTGAAACCTACCGTTCCGCCGGTTTTGAGCGCATCACCACTCCTATAATCGAAGATATTGAAAATCTCGATAAATCTGACGGCGGCGAAAATCTTAATCTTATTTTTAAGATAATGAAACGCGGCGAAAAGCTTGATGAAGCGCTTGCTTCCGGCAAAGAAAAGGAAATCGCCGATATGGGTCTGCGTTATGACCTCACGCTTCCCCTCACCCGTTACTACGCAAACAACCGTGCAAAGCTTCCGACTCCTTTTAAGGTTATTCAGATAGACAAGGTTTATCGCGCAGAACGTCCGCAGAAAGGCCGTATGCGCGAATTTATGCAGTGCGATATCGACATAATCGGAAGCGATTCTTACACCGCAGAGGTCGAACTTATCGGCACTACTGCAAAAGCACTTCTTAATATCGGATTCGATAACTTCAACATTCGTATAAATGACCGCCGTCTGCTTAAAGCAATCATCATGAGCGCAGGATTTTCTGAAGCGGACTGCGATTCGGTTTGTATCTCACTCGACAAGCTCGATAAAATTGATGTTGATGGCGTTCGTGCCGAGCTCTGCGAAAAGGGCTTCGATTCTGCAAATGTGGACAAGCTCATGGCCGGAATTGCTACCAAGCCGTTTACACTTGACACAGCCGCTTCAATATGCGGCGAGCTCGACTGCATCACAAATCTCCGCCGCATTATGGAGCTTGCAAATTCCCTTTCCGGCAGAAAATATTCCGTTGATTACGATATGACGCTCGTTCGCGGTCAGGGTTATTATACCGGTACTGTTTTTGAAATTTCCTCACCGGAATTCCGTGGTGCAATCGGCGGTGGCGGACGTTACGACAACCTTATCGGAAAGTTCCTCGGCGAAAACATTCCGGCTGTCGGTTTTTCAATCGGATTTGAGCGTATTTCCGGTATTCTGCTTGATAAGAAATACACCATCCCCGGTTCAAAGCCTCGCATGGCTCTGATTTACAACGAAGAAAACTTCCCTGCCGCACTCGCACACGCCGACGAGCTTCGCAAGGAATACAATGTAACTCTCGTTGAGGAGATAAAGAAACTTGGAAAGCTCTTTGCCCGTCTTGAGGAAAACGGTTATGCCGGATGCATAATTGAGGGAAAGAACGAAATTAAATGGTTTAACGAAGCTAACTGAATATAAGTTTTCGACTGCCGCAGAACGGCAGTCGATTTTTTATATAAAAAATCCCCCGAAAGCCATAAGACTCTCGGGGGCTGGAAGAAAGAATTTAGAAAAAACTTTTCAACGCAGAATAAATCTGTATTAAAAATTTATTCTATAATATATTTTATCAGATTTTCTGCAAAATACAATTCCAAAATTGCTATTTATATGTCTTTTGTCTGAAAATGTCGGCTTTATTTTTATGTATTATATTTCAGATGTTTTAACATAAATTTCAACATATACTGCCTTTGTCAGCTCTTTGACTATAACATACGGGCACATATTCGCTCTGTGGGCAGTTTTGGGTATTGAATAGGAAAGTAATTTTCCGCCTCTATGCCAGCGTGGGTCATCCTCCGCTCCGATATATTCGCAAGGCTCGGAATTTACAAAGACTCTCGGGATATCAGCAAGTGCCTTTTCTGTATCATCAAATCCGATTCGTATGGTAAGCTCAGCATCTTCCGGAATATCTCCCACAAATATCTTGAACGATGCATCGCGGTCGAATACGACAGGAAGCTGGTCGTAGCCTCGCTTACGCTTCCACATCGGAAGTGTATCTTTTATCGAAATGATATAGCGGCGATTCATTTTATTTACAGTATCAGGGTCACCAAGCTGATTTATAACCGACCAATACATTTGCCTTTCGCCAACGTTGGCATTTGGATCTGTTGAAAGCCCGGAATCGCGGTCAAAGTCGCCATCCCTTATCGAATGGAAATAGTTATAGAAATACACATAATCCGCCCCTTGTGCATATGCGCTTGCCGCACAAGCGGCAAATGTTTCCATGTTGGGAATTATTGCTTCATGGAAAATGTGGGGACGAATATTCATTTCAATACACGCAGCAAGTTTTACGTCATAGGGCTGAAGCAGTGTCTTCCACAGCTTTATAGGCATATCTGTATCGTTTGACTCAAAGCGTCCGGCAAGGGTTATAAGATCAACAATTCCCTCCTGAACCCACTGGAGCACATTGAAGCCAAAGTCGAAGCAAAGCTGTATATCGGGAACTACGCGGACACCAAATTTTATTTCATGACCATATTTTTTCTCATATTTGTGTATAATTGAATCGACATCGCGGATAAACTGATTCATAATCTCAACGCCTTCATACTCATAGCCTTGAGCGAAGCAATACATCTCCCTCTGCCAGTCAAGCTCAATGCCATACGCATCGTATCTGTCGAGGCACTCGTCAATAAAATCGAGATTGTATTTTCGTACTATTTCATAAGTGAAATCGAAGCCTCTGTCAGCATTAAACTGAATAAATTCCGGATGGAATTTCACTCGCTGTACTTCGGGATGTTCGTGGTAAAAATCTGTCAGACAAGCGCATGCATCACGGTCGCGAAAATGAACATCATTCATGCGGACGGTAATCCACGGATTTATTCCCGCTTCACGGAAGCCGGCTATCTGCTCTGTTATATGATCGGTACCAAGCACCTCAAATACATGATGTGCTCCCTTGCATACATTATCACTGCTATAGTCAACCTCTATACCGTTTTCAATTTTCTGATAATACTTATCCAGTGCGCTTGTTCGTGTTTTAGAGGGGAAAACCGCAATGGAATCGCACATATCAAGAAAATAGTCGGTTACCTGCGTTCCGGCAAAACGGATAGGAAATTTTCTGATTTGCTCTGCAGTCATGGGCTGTGTTCCCGCCTCATTCAAAATTCCGTGCAGGTCTCTGTTTATTATTATACCTTTCATGATAATTACACCAATGCTTTATAAAGTGTAAAGCTTCCTTTCAGCAAAAATTATATGCAGCTATGGCAATTTAACTACTATCATAATAGCATGTTTTTCTTTTCCTGTCAATACCAATTATTATTTTTTCCATACAAAAACCGACTGCAAAAATAATGCAATCGGTTTTTATAAAATTTATAGATTATTCGTCATTACCAAGCGCCGCAATGTCATTGTTGAACTGCGCAATTGCTGCCTCTGATGCAGGCTGGTATTTAGCGAGGTGAGATGAAAATGCTCCTGCACCGGAACCGTACATTATGAGGAAATGCGGTGTAAAGAACAGCTTATTCATATCACCAAAACCAAAATAGTTAACGCCGGCGTTGTATGCGACACCGTCAAAGATGATGTCAAGCATTTGTTTTGATTCGGGGTCACGTGTAAGCTTTTCTCCAAGCATAAGATCGTAATAAGCGTATCTAACGTCTTCACTGTAGTATGAAAGAAGCTCGATAACCTTTCCAACCATGTCTGTATTCTGAACAGTCTTGGGAACACACATGAGTCCCGACCAGTCGTTAGTACAATATCCATCCTGAGTATTATCAAGCATAGGATACGGAAGTACACCAAACTCAAGGTCAACATCGCGCAGTGAATAGAGGAATGCAATATTTGATATGCTGAAAAGTGATCTGCCCTTTGAAATATCCACATATTTATCATCGTCGATGTTTTCCTCTATCGCTCCGGAACCGCTATATTGGAATACAAGGGTGTCTGAACCACCAAGAAGCGCATCAAGCTTATCTACCATTTGATATGCACGCTCATTATCAAATGCAAACTCAAATTCGCCTTCAGCATTTCGTGTTACAAGATCAACCTCACTTGAGAATATGAATGAGTTACAGAACCAGTCAAACGGTGTTGTCAAACCGTATGTATCCAAATATGTCCATTTTCCGTCGCCGTCATCTCTTGTCGCCTTATTCATAAGCTCCATCATCTTATCGATAGTCCACTCGCCGTCAAGAACAAGCTGATATGGATCTTCGAGATTAAGTTCTTCAATCATTTCCTTGTTAAAGAGAATGCAGTTGGGGTCGGAAAGCATATAGTCTGAAACAGCATAATAATTGTGGCCGCCAACGTTGAGTGCATCAAATGCTTGCTGATTCCACCACTCTGCGCTCATATCAATATATTCGAAGTTATTGAAATCATAGAGCAACTTTTCTGTAATCATTGCAGAAAGGCCGGCAATACAGTGAGTAAGGAAAAGATGATATGTATCGTCACCGGTCATAACAAGTTCCTGCATCTTTGTGCGGACATCCTGAATTGTACCTGTCAAGGAATATCCGATATCAACACCAAGATGCTCTTCTACAGCAAGTTCCCGCTCATAAAGCGCTTTTGTCATTGCGTCAGTTCCCGCATCATCAGCAAAGAAATATCTCTGATACATACCGAAATCGGGCGCATAGATATTGAACGGAAGGTTATAATTAGCTGCTTCAATTCCTGCTGGCTTTTCGTCGGCATTGTTTGTGCCGCCATTGTTGTCATTGTTGCCATTATCTCCGCAGGCAACGAGCGACGTCAACATTGCTACGGCCAGCAATGCTGAAAGAATACGCTTTTTCATGTTTATCTCCTCTTCATATCAAAAAAATTGCGGTTTTTATAAAAAACCACTATAATTATAGCAAACGCAGTAAATTTTGTCAATACAGTTAATTCAAAAAAAATTATTGTTCTCAGTAAGCACAAGTTTCATGAAATTATTGATTTTATATTGATACATAAGAAAGCCGACTGCACACAGTACAGTCGGTCAAGTAAATTCTTATATATTATTTGGATTTATCAAGCGCCGCAACATCATCGTTGAACTGAGCAATTGCCGCTTCAGATGCAGATTGGTACTGTCCGAGGTAGGATGAAAAGCTTCCGCCTCCCGAACCATGCATAATAAGATAGTGAGGGAAATAGAAAAGTCCACCCATATCACTAAAACCGAAATAATTTACGCCGGCATTGTAAGACACACCATCAAAGATAATATCAAGCATTTCTTTCGATTCGGGATCACGTGTAAGCTTTTCTCCAAGCATAAGGTCATAGTAAGCATATCTTACATCATCACTATAGTATGACAGAAGTTCGATAACTTTTCCGACCATATCAGTGTTCTGAACGGTCTTTGGTACGCACATAAGTCCCGACCAGTCGTTTGTGTAATAACCGTTCTGCGTCTTATCAAGCATAGGATACGGAAGTACACCAAATTCCAGATCGACCTCACGAAGAGCGTAAAGATACGCAATATTCGATATGTTAAAGAGCGATCTTCCCTTTGAAATATCGATATACTGCTCGCTGGCAAAACACTCTTCCGCGTTTGAACCGATAACACCGTAAACATATGTATCTGCTCCATCAAGGAGCTGATCAAGCTTTTCAACCATCTGATATACACGTTCGTTATCGAATGCAAATTCAAATTCACCTTCAGCGTTTTGAGTTACCAGTTCAACGCCGCTTGAAAAGATAAACGAGTTACAAAACCAGTCATCGGATGTTGTCAAGCCGTATGTGTCAAATTCATTCCATCTTCCGTCACCGTCATCCTTTGTCGCCTTACTCATAAGATCCATCATCTTATCAATGGTCCACTCACCGTCGCGAACGAGCTGATATGGGTCTTCAAGATCGAGTTCCTCTATCATCTCCTTGTTAAAGAGTATGCAGTTAGGGTCAGAAAGCATATAATCGGAAACAGCATAATAATTATGGCCTCCAACGTTGAGTGCATCAAACGCCTGCTGATTCCACCATTCTGCGTTCATGTTGATATCTTCAAAATCGTTGAAATCATAAAGCAACTTTTCTGTAATCATTGCAGAAAGACCTGCTATGCAGTGTGTAAGAAAAAGATGATATGTATCGTCCCCGGTCATAACGAGCTCCTGCATCTTTGTGCGGACATCGGCAATAGTTCCGGTTAGTGTATAACCGATTTCAACTCCAAGATGATCTTCAACAGCAACCTCACGTTCGTAAAGTGCTTTTGTCATTGCATCCGTGCCTGCATCGTCTGCAAAGAAGTATCTCTGATACATTCCAAAATCAGGTGCATATATATTGAAAGGCAGTTCATAGTCAGATGCTTCTATTCCGGCTGGTTTATCGTCATTCTTATGCGTGCTGTTCTCATCTTTAATATTATTATTGACGCCACAGGCAGCAAATGACGTCAGCATAACTGCTGCCAGTAGTGCCGAAAGAATGCGTTTTTTCATGCTTATCTCCTCTTCATTCACAAAAATTCGCGGCTATTTGATTTAACCACCGTAATTATAACAAAATCGGTTGGGAGTGTCAATATACCCAACCGATTTTAAAATATAACAATTTGTGATATGTTATAGAGTCTTACTGAAACTGCTTTGCAAGCTCACGGAGCTTCGAAAGTTCCTCAATGCCGCTTGTGGCATCAGGAGTACGCAGTGATGCCATTGCGGAAATCTGCGCATATTCAAGTATTTCGTCATCGGAAACACCATTGTATATACCGAGAAGCGCACCGGCACAGAATGCGTCACCGGCACCTGTTTTACCCTTGATAAAGTCACGTGGAACATTAACTGATGGCATAGTGGTATACGATGTACGTGTCTTGCAGATACCGAGCATCGGCATATGAATGATAACTCTTTCGCGAACACCCATTTCAAGAAGCTTATCTGCGATAGCTTTGAGATTTTCCTCTGTAGGCTCGATTCCGGTGATATTTCCGGCTTCGGTTTCGTTAATGATGAGGTTATCAACATAAGGCAGGCAAGGAATAACTAGAGAATAGCGGTCTGAACTTTCACTTACAAGGTCGATTGAGGTTGAGATGCCGCGGTTCTTTGCCTCTTTGAGAATTTTAAGACCGTCGCCGTTATCAACCTTATCGAGAAGAAGGAAATAGCCGAGGTGAAGAATTTTTGCCTTAAGCGTGTCCCACGGAATATCGTCATAACCGAAATCCGCGCTTGCGCCGGGATATGTAAAGAATGTGCGCTGACCGCCGATGATACTCATAACATCTGTAAAGCTTGTTTTTTCATCGGTAAAGGTTACCGCAGAGGTATCGAGTCCGTTTGCTTTCATGGTTTCGAGAGCAAAGCGTCCCTCCTCGTCGTTTCCGAGCTTGCAGAGAGCATACACATCAAGAGCGGGAGCAAGCTTTTTGAGGTCGATACCGTCGTTTAAAACAAGTCCTCCAACCGCTGTGTTGATAGACATGATTTTTGTGAGTTCACCCACTCCGGGATATGCTCCGATACCGTAAATTTTGTCAACGATAGCTGTACCTGCTACCGCAATTCCCTTGCGTTCGTTCATAATATATTCCTCCTGAAAGATATTAATTTATAACATTCATGGATTTATTATACAATATTTTTCTCTGTTTGTCAACGAGGTTATAAAACTTTATTTAAAACTCTACTACAAAGCGATTTTTACCCAAAAACGTAAAAAGACATCTCTAAAATGGAGATTTAATTGAAAAAGCACTTGCCGAAGCAAGTGCTTTTTTTGGTGCGGGTAAAAGGACTTGAACCTTCACGAAGTTGCCCCCACTAGAACCTGAATCTAGCGCGTCTGCCAATTCCGCCATACCCGCATATATATAGGTCACCAATTGATGACCTATATATAATATCATATTACATTTAGTTTGTCAAGGGGTTTTAAATAAAAATTTCACTTTAACAGTTATATCAAGCATTTTTACCCCTTTTTATCTTAACTGATTTGGTTACATCAGCGTAATTTCTCCCACTGTGTAAAATTCGCCGTCACGCTCTGCATTTGTGGCAAAATAAACAACATCTGCATGAGGGCTTACAAGTCCAATCTGCAACTTATACTTTCCTGACGGCATATTATTTTTGAGCTCGGCACGGAGATTTAACGTGTGATCTCCCGGCAGCCATTCGCGATTGTTTACCGACTGCTCAAATTCATAGACACCATTGTCCGATTTAAGGCGAAGAACGGTTTTCATCGGCTGATAACACGGTGCTACACCGACATTTGAAAGCTTCACTGTGACAGACGCAAGGTCATCGACTTGTACATTCTCGGGAAAAGCAACGGAATTTAAAGTATAGTGATATCCCATTCTGGAAATCCAATATTCACATTTATCCTTCCATTCATACGGAATCGGGATAGATTTCGGATTAAATGAGCTTATATGCCACTCAAGGGTTTTGTCGATGATCGGGTCGATATCCCACCCCTGTCTTTTCCATTCGCAAAGCCACCAATAGGCTTCAAATGAAACCGGTGCGAGCTTCCACTGGTCGGGCATTCTTGCAACCTTCGGCGGATAATAATCCTCGGTGTGCGGTGGGTGACCGAGACCGTCACCTCTCCATCCTACATTAGTGTATTTTCTTGCATACTCAATGAGCTCCGGGCGCGCGATCTGGGTGAAGAGCTGTGTATTAGGGAATGCTGCGGCATATGTATCAACTATAGTCTTGAAAAGGTCGTCGGGATAAAGCTCAAGTTTATGTCCCTCTCCCCATGAGCCCGGCATTGAAACATCTATTGCATAAAACCACGGGTCTGAATCGAAACGCTCACCGATTGCTGTGACTGCTTTAAGGAAAAGCTCCATGAAAAGCGGATCGGTCGGCGAATCCTTGAGCCTTTCCATCGGAGGACGTACCGGACAGTCGACAATCTTTTTGAGCCATTCGGGAACATCATCCTCTGCTCTTGTTGAATGCGGCATCAGGCGAAATATAAGTGCCTGCTTGTGTGCTTTAGCCTCGTTGAGAATATCGTCGATAAATTTATAGTTGTAAACACCCTGCTCCGGCTCAAATTCTTTCCAAAGCACTCGGATATAAACTACAGTGCTGTCGGGATACCAGCCTTCATTTCTTCCGTTTTCTTCTGCATCGGCGGAAACGGGATAGCACTCTACTCTTTC
Organism: Candidatus Flemingiibacterium sp.; assembly: GCA_045632605.1. Taxonomy (GTDB): domain Bacteria; phylum Bacillota; class Clostridia; order Oscillospirales; family CAG-272; genus Flemingiibacterium. Next base: position 19,950 of record JAZQXA010000073.1, read on the forward strand.
TGTTTCTGTATATTTATTCTCCGGCTTTACAACGATGTCTGAGTACATCTTTTCATTGCGGAAATGCTGAAACGACATAAATCCGATATACGGATTCAGTCCTTCCTCTGTGCGATATTCAAAAGAGTTTATTTTTGTTGGAATTCTAAGCATGATATTTCCCTTTCAAAAGTTTACGATATTTCTTCAATACTTAATTTTTCTCCGTATGAAGTATACTCAACCGTAAGTGAGTCGATTACTTCATAAAGTTCCTTTGTATACATGGCTGAAACATAACGCTCGGTGATATCTTCTCTTATTTCTTCCATATACGCCGTATCCTTTTCACAGCGGATGACTATGTGAAAACCATACACCGATTCTATTATCTCACTAATCTGTCCATCGTCAAGTGCTGTTGCCGCCTGCCAGATATATTCGGGCATTTCATACTCGGTTGTATAATAGCCGTGTTCTGGCGACATTTCGGCCTCATTATATGAAGAATATTTTCTCATAACCGCTGCTGAATCGGCACCATCTTTTAAAGCGTTATATGCTTCGAGCGCTCGGTTATATACATAATCACGTGTTTCCACACTTGGGTTCTCAAGGTATATTTCCTTTATGCAAAGAAGCTCGTCACCTGCCATCAGCGCATCTATTGTCGCATCATCCTTCTTTATAGCACCTGCCTCCACCATTTTATCCATGGTTCTGTAAACAAGTGTAGTATCCTTCTGCATTTCTCGAAAAAGCTCATCTGTCATGTAATACTCTTCAAGCGATGCCTTATACGTAGCTTCATCGTTATAACATTCCTCTGCGATATATGATGCGACATAAGCTTCAACCTGCGCCTCATCGTCATCAGTGAGTACAGCACCATATTTCTCAGCCAGTGCTGCAATTGCCGCACTTCTTTTGGCGTTTTCCTCGGTGAGTGATTTTAATTCTTCAATCTGCTTTTCATCAAGAGCTTCCACTCCGTCAAAGCTGTCGCGTTTATTGTTGAGTACATAATAACGGTATTCATCATATCCGACATCTGATGTACCAACTTTCATGACGGTCTTTTCGCCACATGATGTTACACTCATACACAGTACTGCGGCAAGTATTAATGCCGATATCCTTTTTTTCATAACGGTTCTCCACTGTATTTTATTGAGAAGGCGGATTTATCCGTCTTTTTTGTTATTATACAGCACAATTGTGACGTGTGTGTGAAGAATCCAAAACAAATTACAAATACAAACATTATTTTTTGTTTTTTCTGCCGCTTCGTCGCGGTACCTTTTGGTGTGCAGAGATATTGTAGCTGTGTTATACTACCGACAGCAAACCGAGAAAGGATGGCTTAAATGGCAAAATTCGCCACAGGAAAAAAACTGATTTCAAAAATAAAAGAATATATCGACAGTTGTCACAACCCGGATCCGAAAAAATCGGCATTTGCAAATGTAGCCGGTTTCTGCCGATTCGCCGGGATATCGGTTAACGAATTCTACAGGCTCAAAAAGGAATTCCCCACCGAATTTGAAAACGCAGGGGCTTACTTTGAGGATGCGGCTCTTAATTCAAACGCAACCGCTACACTGGTCGGTATGTATTTAAGAGAGTACGGCTTCTGGGGTACTCCGGTTGAAGACGAGGTTATCTGTGACCATGATATGGTTGCGGATGGCATTTAAGGAGGTATTACCTTGTATCTGCACGGTAAACCGAATGAAAAGCAAGCGGAATTTTTTCGTTCCACCGCACATTTTACCGCATACGGCGGTGCGAGAGGCGGAGGCAAGAGCTGGGCGCTTCGGCGCAAACTTATTCTTCTCTGTCTGCGGTATCCTGGTATTCACTGCTTGATTATCCGTCGGACGCTCAAAGATTTAACAGACAATCACGTTGAACCTCTGCTTCGCGAAATCGGAAAATCGGTTTCCTATTCTGCAGGTGCACGTGTATTCCGCTTCAAAAACGGCAGTCGAATTGACCTCGGTTATCTCGCTCACGACTCTGACACAACACATTATCAGGGTCAGGAATATGACATTATTGCTATTGACGAAGCCACGCAATTTACCGAATATCAATTCGCCGCACTGAAAGGCTCGCTTCGAGGTGTTGGAAAATTTCCGAGACGGATGTATCTCACCTGTAATCCCGGCGGTGTCGGTCATGCGTGGGTAAAACGCCTTTTCATCGACCGTGATTTCCGCGAGGGAGAGCGTCCCGAGGATTATAGATTCATACGTGCTTCGGTTTGGGACAACAAGGTTCTTACGGAGCGCGATCCCGAATATATTCACAGTCTTGAAAGTCTGCCTGAACAGCTTCGTGCCGCCTGGCTCGAGGGGCGTTGGGATTTATTCGAGGGACAATTTTTCCCAGAGTTTTCTCGTGATAAACACATCATAAAACCATATGAGCTATATGTAAATCGTTACTTTGCCGCGTTTGACTACGGCTTTGACCGCTTTGCTCTGCTTATTTTGGCAATTGACGGCGAAACACTCTATGTCACGCGTGAATATTGCCGTTCGGGCTTGACTTTAAGCGAGGCGGGCGAAGCTCTTGCGTCAGTCTGTCGTGAAGAACGTGCGCTCGGTCATGATATCACATATGCTGTGGCTTCACCTGATCTCTGGAACCGACGTCAGGACAGTGGCTACAGCGGTGTCGAAATCATCTCAAGAGTTACCGGTACCCCGTCGCTGATAAGAGCCGACAACAGACGAATTCCCGGGTGGCGTGCTCTCCGCGAAAAGCTTGACGGAAATCTGAAAATTTTCTCTGGATGTGACGAGCTTATTCGTTCAATGGAGGCTCTGCAGTTTGACAAAAGGATTTCGGAAGATGCTGCAAACGAACCGCATGAGGTTACTCACGCCCCCGAAGCACTGCGTTATGCGGTCATGTCGCGCTCGGATTCCGAGGTTACAGTTACGCAGTCCCGTGACGTTGACTTTGCTTTATATTAACGTATATTTTCGCACGGTTTTCCGGAGACCGGCGATCATATAAATATTATATTTTTTGGAGGATTCTAAAAATGGCAATCACTTCTTTTATTCCCACAGTCTGGAGCGAAACTCTCCTCACACAGCTTGACCGCGAGTATATCGGTGTAAGAAACTGCAACCGTGACTTCGAAGGCGACATTAAGGATAAGGGTTCGTCCGTTAAAATCGGCGGCATCGGAAACATTTCTGTTTTCAACTATACAAAGGATGCAGACATGAACTCCCCCGAAGCTCTCAGCGATTCCGCTATGACTCTCACTATTGATCAGGCAAAGGCATTCAATTTCCAGATTGACGATATTGACCGTGCACAGTCACAGCCAAAGCTCATGCAGGCCGCTATGGGCCAGGCTGCTGCAGCTCTTGCTGATGTTGCGGACAAATATGTTTATTCGCTTTACAGCGAGGCTGACGAAGACAATATCATCACTGTTAATACCTTCGATGTTGATTCTGCTATTGACCTCATCGTAGATGCACGTCAGAAGCTTCTCGCAAACGGTATCAACAGCAATATTCCCACCGCACTTGAGGTAACTCCCGAGGTTGCGGCAGTTCTTCTCCGTGCAAAGATCCTTAATGCATCCGACAATATTGGTGCGGTTGAAAACGGTATGCTCGGAAAGCTGATCGGCTTTGACATTTACGTTTCTCCGAATGTCGTTAAGGCAGACGGTCACCATAAGTGCCTCGCACGTACAAAGCGTGCAGTTGCCTTTGCTGAACAGCTCAACGAGGTTGAGGCTTACCGCCCCGAATCGAGATTTGCTGATGCTCTCAAGGGTCTTCACCTCTACGGCGCAAAGATCGTTTATCCCTCTGAATATATTGTTCTCAACATCGGTCTTGGCGCATAAATTCACGCCGAAGCAGCAGGGGGAATCCCTTGCTGCTTCGGATAATATTCAAACCGGAAAGGAGTAACAAATATGACCTGCAGATACATTTACAATGCCGCACTTGCTCTGCTCGGAGAACCCGAAGACACAGATGCAACAAAAGATTACGCGGTACGCTCCGTACATCTTCTGACGGTAATTTTTTCAAGATTCGCAAAGCTCTCCGAAGCGTTGTCCGGGGCTTTGACAGATTTTGAGGCGTTAACTCTTACATCGCTCGATTCGCCGTTCCCGCTTGACCAAAGACTCGCCGCTCTTGTCAGTGAGGTGCTCGCATCGATGCTTGTAACCGATGAGTTGCCCGAAATTTCAAAAATGCTTGCACAACGCGCTGAAAAAGATACTCTTGCTCTTTCTGCCGAAGCCGTGAGTATCGGCTCAACACGAGAGGTATACGGCTTATGAATGCACTTCGGGAAAAGATAATTCGAAATTTCACAGACTGTGCGGCTATTGAAAATTTTCGTCTTGGCGCAAACGGAGAGCTTAATAAACGTGAGGGCTATGTCACTCTCGGCAGCTTTACTTCTGCCATACGCGGTGCCGTTTCCGTCGGTGATAGCATTTATACTGTAAGCGGAAAAAATTTTTATCAGGTCAGTAATGGGAATGTATATAAAAAAGGCACTCTTGACGGTGCAGTATTCTCCGACAGCAAAGAAAAGGTCACAATGTTTACCTCATCAAATTTAGTCTTTGTATTGGGAGGAAGCGGATATTACCGTTACGATATTGATGCGGATATATTTACCGCTGTAAACGGATATGTCCCAATCATTGATACAGAGAATTATGATGATGAAAATATCGAAAAAATCAAAGAGCCTTTTAATATTTTCACAAACACTGTTCGTATGCACTTTAAGTTTTTTTCAACACTTAAGTCATATAAAATTCCGGCAAATGCTAAGCAAGTTACCGCCGTCAGACTTAATGGACAGCTTTTAAGCTCATCGCAATATCTTCTTAATAACACACCTGACCAAATGGAAGTTATTATAGATCCAAACGACGTTCATGAAGGAGAAATTCTTGAGATTGAGTATATTATTAAAAGCTCGGTATTCACTGCAGACAAGAGTAAAATCACGAGCTGCAGAAAAGCTTTTCCGGTAAGTGCAGACGGCGTATCAGTTCTGTTTTTATATGACAGTCCGAATTTGTCACCCGGACGGATAATATACTCGAAGCCACCGGTATCGCCGACAGGTTCTGATGGCGTTTTCGATTATTTTATAAACGGCAGAGAGATTATAATCGGCGACGGAACTAAACCGATTCATGCTATTGCACGGCTTGGCGACCGTATTATCGTTATTACATCTGACGAGGTTTATTCGGTTAATGTAAGCGTACTGTCAGGGGGAGATATGAGATTCTACGTTTCACGTCTTTATTCTGACTTTGGTGCAAGCGAAAATTCCGGTTGTGCCGTACTGGACAACAGCTTGTATTTCGCAAACGAAACCGGTTTGTTCCGTCTTTCGTTTGACAGTGTAAGCGGAACATTCAAACGTTCGCAAATCGACATTCCGGCTGTTGCAATCGGAGCAAGAAATCAATATAAGGATATCAAACTGCACTTTGATCGAAGAAACAGTGAACTCTGGTGCTGCACTGACAGCGAAATCGGTGTTTACAGTATTCGATACGGAACATGGTATCGCTTCACCGGAATATCAGGAGCTTTTTTCTTTACTTCCGGTTCAAAAACAGCATTTATTTCAAATAATCGGCTTAATTTATTCGATGAGAGTATATATACAGACGGCGGCAGCGGCTTCGATGCATTCATTGAGAGCAAAAACCTGAGCTTTGACAATGTTTTCACCGAAAAGACAGTATACGGCTTCGGTGCAGCATTTGAACGCCGTGAGGGTGCGGCGCTTGAATGTATACTCATCAACGATAAAGGAAACACGTTCTCAACCGTTATTGAATCTGATGGTAATGGCGGCACATCGCCGGTTGTACTCCACACTCACGCCAGACTCGGAAAAAGCGCTTACATCATTTATCGGCTGATCTCCCCGTCATATGCCGCTCCGGCAAATGTACGTGAAATCATGTTCCGCTACAGAACCACGGGGGTATGAAAAATGATTGCTCTGTTATATTTCTTGGGGTTCGTGTGCGGAGTCGGTACAGCTTTTTTAATTAAGATGATAATTGATGCAAAAAAACGTAAATCCGAAAATTCAAAAGGCATCGAAGACAGCTTCAATAATATTCTGAACTACTGAAAGGAATTAAATTATGACTCAAAATATCTCTTGGAGACAGTTTGAGGCAGGACGTGACTATAACCGCCGCATCGGCTTATACGAATCTCTCGCTTCGTGCGAAAGATTCTATCGCGGCGATCAGTGGCATTCTGTTCCCAAAGGTCCGCTTCCGACACCGATTTTTAACTACATACGGCGTATAACCGATTTTCTCGTTGCCCAGGTTGCAAACAACAATATCGACATCGTTTATTCGGACGAAAATCTCCCATTTATCAGTGACAGCAATCATCGAGCACGTATAAACAGTGCTGTAAATCTTATAAATAAGAATGTTGCCTTTCGCTGGGAACAATGTCATATGGACAAGCTGCTTCACCAGGTATTGCTCGATGCGGCGCTCTCCGGTGACGGTGTGTTTTTTACATACTGGGATTCCACTGTAAAAACCGGTCAGGTTTACACCGGAGATTTCGTTACAGTTACCCTCGACAACACAAATCTTTTCGTTGCCAACGTAAATTCGACCGATATACAGTCGCAGGAATATATCATTGTATCGGGACGTGAATCGGCTGAAAAGCTTCGTAATGAGGCTCTCGCCTGCGGTGCTTCTCATGAGGATGCAATGAAAATACGTCCGGACGGAGATCTTCATTACGGCTCCGGAGCATATTCCGCATATGAAAATCTCGATGCTTCGGCTGAAAAGGCAACTTATATTATCAAGTTTACACGTGACGAAAACGGATATGTCCAGTTTGAAAAATCAACTCGCGACTGCGTAATACGCCGTGTCTGCACCGGACTCAGACGTTATCCCTTAGCCATGTTCAACTGGGTTCCCGTTAAAAACTCCTACCACGGTGCATCACCTATTGCTCCGCTGATACAGAACCAGAAATACATAAACAAGGCGTATGCTCTCATGATGAAACACATGATTGACTCAGCTTTTTCAAAGGTTGTTTATGACAAGACGCGCGTTCCCGAATGGACAAACGAAGTCGGTCAGGCAATCGGCGTTGTCGGAGGAGATATAAGCGGTGTTGCGGCAACAATTTCTCCGGGTGAAATGAACGATCGGTTTGCAGAAATCATCTCCGATGTAGTAAAGAACACCAAAGACTGCATGGGTGCAACTGACACATCGCTCGGTGAAACCGCCCCTACAAACACATCGGCGATAATTGCACTTCAGGAGTCAAATGCCATTACCCTCAATTCGGTTCGTGCGTCACTTTACGCTTGCCTTGAGGAACTCGCCGCTATATGGGTTGACTTTATGTGCGCATATTATGCCGACGGACGTATGCTGATTTCCGGAAAAGACGAAATTCTTCCACTCGACTGTCGTGTATTGCGCGAAGAACTTATCTGTGCCAGAGTCGATGTAGGAGCTTCCACACGCTTCTCAAAAATATCCGCACTGTCGGAACTTGCAAGGTTGCTTGAGGGCGGACATATTACACTCAAACAGTATCTCGAACGTTTACCGGACGGAGTTATTCCGCTGCGTGAGCAGCTTATTGCCGAAATTGAAAGTGGGGTAAATGAAAATGACGGAGAATGATAAAAATATTACTCTTGAGAGCGAAGCTTCACCTGAAGCAGTTAACGCTGCCAACGCCGCCGCTTCCACCGGAAACATTTGCGATGACGGTCAGGGAGCCGCATTTTTCACCGCTTCCGACGTACGCGCCATGAGCCGTGAACAGGTACGGCGCAATCTCGGAAAAATTCTCAAATCAATGGAAAGCGGTGCTTTTCAATAACTATTACGCCGACTGTAAGGAATAACCTGCAGGCGGCGTAAAATTTTTTTACAAAATTCCACTATTTTATATCACATTAGTTTGGTATAATATTTATATCCCCATACAGACAGGAGGCTTATACCAATGCAAAACTTTTCCGACATTTCTCCATACATCCGACTGCTCGCCGAAAAATCCGATTCCGGAAATCATATTTCTCCCGAAATGTACGGCGAACACCACGTTTTTCGCGGTCTTCGTGATATGAACGGAAACGGTGTTGTCACCGGTCTTACCGAAATTTCACGCATAAAGGCAAAAGATATTTCGCCGGACGGTACGGCAATTCCATGCGAGGGAAAATTATCCTACCGCGGTTACGATGTGCATGACCTTGTTAACGGATTTTCCTCTTCAAATCATTTTGGCTTTGAGGAAACTTTATATTTATTGCTATTTTCAGAGCTTCCCACAGAGGAGGAGCTTTACGATTTTCGTGAATTGCTTGCGGACTATCGCTCACTTCCAACATCGTTCGTGCGTGATATGATTCTCAAAGCTCCGGGGCGCGATATGATGAATATTCTCTCCCGTTCTGTGCTTGCACTGTATGCTTATGACGACAATCCTGACGATATTTCAACAGCGAATGTACTGCGTCAGTGCCTATATCTGACATCAGTATTTCCGCTTCTTTCGGTTTACGGCTATCAGTCGTATCAGCATTATCACCAGGGCAAATCGCTCTTTATTCATCCACCGAAGCGTGAACATTCAACATCTGAATGTATTCTCGGTGTGCTTCGTGAAAACGGTGAATTTTCCCCCCTTGAAGCAAAGATTCTCGACCTCGCGCTTGTGCTCCACGCCGAACACGGAGGAGGAAACAATTCCTCGTTCACCATGCACGTTGTTACTTCGTCCGGCACTGATACGTATTCTGCAACGGCGGCGGCACTCGGTTCACTCAAAGGTCCGCGTCACGGCGGTGCTAATGTTAAGGTTGTCCGTATGTTCGATGACCTTAAAGCCAACTGTAACATTGACAGCGAGATTTCAATACGCGATTATCTCGTGCGTCTTCTCGATAAAAAAGCTTTCGACAATGCAGGACTCATCTACGGAATGGGTCACGCAGTTTATTCAAAATCCGACCCACGTGCCGACATTTTAAAGGGTTGTGCAAAGGATCTTGCTCTTGAAAAAGGATGTTCCGAGGAGTTCGAGCTTTATGAAACTGTTGCTCGCCTTGCGCCTGAAATCATCGCAGAAAAACGCCGTATGTATAAAGGTGTCAGTATGAATGTTGATTTCTATTCGGGGCTTATTTACCGTATGCTTGAGCTTCCCTATGAGCTTTACACTCCGATTTTTGCAATATCGCGCATTGCAGGCTGGAGCGCTCACAGAATTGAGGAAATTCAGAATGCCGGTAAAATTATCCGTCCGGCATATGTCAGTGTACGTGATGACCGGGAATACAAAAGCATTGACAAAAGATAAAATAAGGCTTGCTGCATTTTACTGCGGCAAGCCTAAATTATATTATTCGGTTATAACTGTATTGTTTACGTTGTCCCAGATGAATACACCGTTTCCGCCGCCCACTTTGTTTCCGGCTTCAAGCCAATCGGCGTACGCACGCTTGAGCGATGTATCACGCGGAAGCTCGCTGTAAGGCTTATTTGCATCCGCACCGAAAATTCTCCAAAGGTCGTGCTGTGGATCGGAGTAATCGCCGGAGCCATAAATATAAAAGTCATCCATGAACGAAACAATATTCGAGTGCGCCGGAAGAATCTGCTTGTTCGGAGGGTAAAGCAGCCATGAGCCGCATCTGAAAATATCTATCTTCTTTCCAAGCACATTATTGAAGAACTCATATGCCATCTTGTATGAAGCAAATCTCGCTTCACGGTCGAATTTTTCTCCGCTGGAGGGGATATGTATGCTGATAGTTTCGTCTTTGTGCTTAAGTGTGCGGCCTGCTATTTTAATACCGCCCTCCGGGAGATTGGTATCGGGCAAATACGAAAGCTCATACTCAAGTCTTCCCAGCTTAAACATTTCGAGAGTAAAGAACTTATAAAACCAAGTATTAGAGAAAAATCCCGGAATTCCGTAAACCTCAAGGCATTCCATCAGCTTATAGCGGAAATCGTTGAGCATATCCCACATAAGCTCCTCGGGGATGCCTGCCGCCGCATATTTTTCGGGAAGCTTTTTGGAAAGGCAGAGATAATAAAGGAACTTTGATGTATACGGATGTACGCCGGTGTCAGCAGAAATTCTGTCGAGTGTGGTTTCGATATCAGCACGTTCCGGTCTGGTTGCAGGGTTGTGGAATTTTTCTACAAAAGGAAGAAATTCCTCATGTTTTTCAAGTATATCGTAAGCGTTTAACAGTGCGGTCATAGGCGCTGTCGGATAATTATAGCGTACAAAAATATAAGAAAGATGTTCTCTCATAGCAAATCTCACTTTCAAGATAAATTTTCATGGTAATTATACCACAAGCGTCTTTAATTGTCAATACGAAAAAAGCCATGATTATTATAAAATATGTTATTATCGGCTAATTTACACTTTTATATTACTTTGCTACAAAATTGCCGACATTTTTGCTAATAATTTTTCTAAAATTACTTGCCATTGATATTAATATATTTTATAATATAATCAGCAGAATATTTTTCTGCAAGAACAATTTTTATTCAGGAATAGGTGAACTTATGAATTACGTTGATTTTTTTGGTAAAAAAGTTTCTAAACTTATTATAGGCGATAACCCAATGACCGGTCATTCTTACATAGAGGACCAGATTCCCGGTTCTGAAATGTACGCTTTTTATTCAACAGAAAAAATAAAAGAAACTCTCCATGAAATGGAAGAACTTGGGTACAACACTATGCTTCCGCTCGCTACGCCTTTTATGATAAAGATCCTTCAGGACTACGAAAACGAAGGCGGTAAGCTTCAGTATATCTGGCAGCCCTATATGCCGATGAGTCAGAAGGTTAGCATTCAGCAGATGATGAGTCTTAAAGGTACTATCGGTGTATATCATCAGGGCTCAACAACTGACTACCTCTATGAAACAAATCAGTGCGATTCAATTCTCGAACAGATCAAGCAGTACCGCGAAATGGGACTTCCGGTCGGACTCGGTACACACCGTCCCGATGTTATCGAAAAGAGTGAGCGTGAGGGATGGGATGTTGATTTCTATGTTGCTTGTATGCAAAATGCGCGCCGTAACCGTGAAGGTGAACAGAGTGGATTTATCTCGGGAAAGACAAAGATGGGACTTCTCTTCTATCCCGATGACCGTCCAATCATGCTCGAAACTCTCAAGAATATCACAAAGCCGGTTATCACTTACAAGATATTCGCCGGCGGTCAGATGTTTGTCGAAAAAAAACATGAAGAAATACGTGAACTTATCAAAGGTGTTTATGAAGAAGTATTCACCGCTCTCAAGCCTAACGACTTCGCTGCTATAGGTGTATTCCAGAGAGATTCTGACCAGTTAAGAGAAAACGCCGAGCTCTACGACGAGTGGCTTGCCAGCAAGAAATAAACACTTACAGATAAAATTTTATAACGGAGGCTGAGCCATTTCAATGATGGCTCACGTCAGTAGATATGGAAATTCGCAAGGAAAAACATGAATGCGCTGTCTTCTGTAAAATATTGGATGTGACCAGATGGGAGCACTCTTTTCACTGGCACGAAAATTTTGAAATCTGTCAGCTCATGGACAAGGGCTGCAGCTTTCTTATCGACGGCCAAAAGGTTGAGGCTGAAGCTGGAGATATCATCTCAATAAACAGACGGAGTGTACACCGTTTTATTGTTGAAGGTAAAAACGTCAATATACGCATACTGCAGTTTCCTATAAAATCCATATTGAATCTTGAAGCCAACATCACACCGATAAAGCCGCATATCACCAAAAAAGAGCTTCAGAAAAATCCAAAACTCGAATCTCTTGTTAATATTTGTCTTGAAGAAATCACCGCCGAAGCTCCTCTTGAATTCAATGAAAAGAATCCTTATATTTTGAGTATTATTGACTGTCTGTATTTTACACTCGCAAAAAATTTTCCGGACAAAAGCGGTTCACGCGAATTTGGTGCATCACGTCTTTTCTTCAATGCGGTAGAATATGTAAATCAGCATTTCTGCGATGAGGATATCACTGTTGAATCGGTTGCAAAGCATTTATATGTTTCAAGAGAAAAAATTTCCACTGAATTTATCAAATATGCAGGGGCAAGCCTGAAAAATTATATTTCCGAGCTGCGCATCAAGGAAGTAAATCTTCTGCTTGACAGCGGTTTTGATATCGGAAATGCCGCTATGAAATGCGGATTTAACAATCTGCGTACTTTTAATTATACCTACAAGCGTGTAATTGGTATGACGCCAACCGAGTACCTTAATTCAAAAAAATAAATACGATTCTACTTTATTGTTAGAAAGAAATTTGAAGGAATTAAATTTATTTATATTTATTCTAAGAAAGGATTTTTACATGAAAAAACAAATCACAGCATCACTTTTGCTTGCCTCAATGCTGACTTCCCTTGTCGCTTGCGGTGGCAGCAGCTCTGACAACAATGTAGACGGTTCCTCAAAACTGGATGAGTCCGCTCCTGCGGGTATCCAAAAGAAGAATTACGATTCCGATTTTGTAGTACTTGCTCCTGAATGGGGACTTTATACCAACTACTTCTTCTCTGATGATGCAGGAACCGACGTTATGACAAAAGCTCTTTACGAGCGTGAACTCACTGTCGAGGAGCATCTCGGTGTTAACATAACGCCCCGTTGGATTAGCGGTATTAATGATATTCCGGTATCTGTCCGCGAATCAAACATGAGCGGTGACGACAACTATCAGCTTGCGCTCACTCACTGCATTTCCGGCGTTTCTGCGATGGTAACAGAGAATCTTCTTCTCGACATGAATGACCTTTCAGCTGTTAACCTTGATGCAGACTATTACAATCACATTTCAAACGAAAACCTTTCTGTAAACGGTCATCAGTATTACGCAATCAGCGACTTCATGATTC